>NZ_JBIVMF010000017.1:0-171905 GCF_044752945.1 Streptomyces sp. NPDC088554
CCGTCGCCGGCGAGAAGGCCATCGCGCAGATGGTGCTCACCCTCGCGAAGGAGGTGATGGCCCTCAACGAAAAGATCGCCGAGATCGACAAGCTCATCGAGGGCCGGTTTCGCGAGCACGAACTCGCCGAGGTGATCCTGAGCATGCCCGGCATGGGGCCCAGACTCGGCGCCGAGTTCCTGGCCGCCGTCGGCGGCAGCCTGGACGGCTTTCCCACCGCGGACCGCCTCGCGGCCTTCGGCGGCGTCGCTCCCGCACCGCACGACTCCGGCAAGACCAGCGGCAACCTGCGGCGCCCTCAGCGCTACCACCGGCGCTTGCAACGCGTCTTCTATACCTCCGCGTTGGTCAGCTCCTGGAGCGATCCCAACTCCAAGCGGTTCTACGACCGCAAGAGAGCCGAAGGCAAGAGCCACATCCAGGCTGTCCTGGCACTGGCCCGCCGACGCGTCAACGTTCTGTGGGCCCTCATCCGTGACCGACGGTGCTACCAAATCACACCACCCGTCACCGAGGCTGCTTGACAACAGCATTAGGAAGCTTCCTGTTCCACGGTCGACCCCGCCTGTTTTGATACGGGAGATGAGGGCGCGGAGGCTCTGGGGTGTGGTGGTGACGACCGTGCCGGGACGTCGCTCTCGCGGAGTTTGACGGAGCCCTTGTCGGCTGCGGCGACGTTGATGCAGTTGGCCCCTTGGCCGCTGTAGGAGGATTTCTGCCAGTTGAGGGCGGACATGGTCAGTGCCTCCTCGGGCTGCCTTACGCGGTGGCGTGGCGGAGCTTGCCTGCCTTGACACCAAGGATGAAGGTGCGGAGCGTCTCCGGAGTAGTGGTGACTATGACGTCCGGGACGTCGCTCTCGCGGAGTTTGACGGTTCCCTTGTCGGCTGCGGCGAGGTAGACGCAACTGTTCGCGTTGGCGCTGTACGAGGATTTCTGCCAGTTGAGGGCGGACACGTGTGTTCCCTCTCTCAGAGGTCTTGCGCGATCCTGCGGATCAAATCGCGGGACGCCGCTGGCTTGAGGGTACAAGTCTCCATACGGTCCAGAACGGTTCGGTACTTGACCAACTGCGGTTGGGTATCGAGGAACGCGGCGCCATGGTCAGAGTCGAGCTGGACCGTATCCAACGCTGGCACCGTTCCGGTCATGTAGTGGATGCTCTGTCCGGAACTGGGGAAGGTTCCCACGCCGAACGGGATGGCGAGGATGGTGATGTGGTCCCGTTCGCTCATGTCGAGTAGGTAGTCGAGTTGTGCTCGGGCCGCTTCCGGTCCGCCGAACCCCATACGTAGGGCGGCTTCGTGGATGATCGCGGTCAGAGGCATTGGGTGCTCCCCGTAGAGCACGGTCTGACGCTTGATCCGGTACGAGACCCGGTGCTCCACCTCGTGTGGTGCGAGCGCCGGTACGTCGTCACTGATCACCGCGTGGGCGTGGGCCCTGGTCTGGAGCAGTCCCGGCAGGTGGATCACTGATGTCGTACGCATTGTGGTGGCGTGGTGCTCCAGTTCGGCCAGATCGAGGGTGTCCGGCGGAAGCATGTCGCGGTACTCGTCCCACCAGCCGCGTGTTCGACCACCGGTCATTGCGGCGAGTGCTTCGATCAGGTCCTCGTCCGCGCAGGTGTAGCTGCGAGCCATGGATCGGACCCGGTCCGCGCTTACCGCGAAACGACCTGTTTCGACGCTGCTGACCTGCGGTTGCGAAGAGCCGAGGAGTGCGGCGGCTTTCGTTACGGACAGGTCTGCTTGCTCGCGCAGCCTGCGTAGTTCGGTACCGAGACGCCGCTGACGCATCGTCGGCAGCTGCTTCCTGACCACGGTTCTCCTTCACTCATTCTGATGCATGAGAGTTTTTCTTGCCATGAATGGCAATGCCTCCCCTGCGGTGTGAAGCAGGCCACACAAAACCGGCCCGCGCCACCAGGCGCCCTCAACTCACCATGCCCATCTCCCGATAGGGGATTTCCGTGACCGTATCGCCGCAGAACTCTGCCCTGGAGCTGTTCGATTTCGATCAGGAGGTGTACGACCTGGTACGGGCCACCGCGCCCCGCCTCTTCGCCGTCGTCGTCGAGTACCGGGGTGGCCCGGAGGAAGAGGACCGGGATGCCGCCGTCGTCGCCTGGGGGCTGGCGCACGAGGACGGTGCGGCCGAGGTGACCCGGGTGGGTGGGGGCGGGCAGTTGCGGTTGGCGGCGCCCGAGAGTGTGGCGCGGTACTTCGGGCGGGGCGAGGGGTGTGTTCCCCGGGTCGTGTGGCTTCCGGGGGACGGGGTTGACGTACCGGCGGAGGAGCGGGCCGCCTGAGGCGGGGGCGTACGACAGCACACCCGCCCCGGGGTGGGGCGGGTGTGGTCGGGGCAGAGTGAAGGTCAGTGCTCCGTCGGGGACGGCTCCAGGACGAAGACCGGGATCTCGCGGTCCGTCTTCTCCTGGTAGTCGGCGTAGTCCGGGTACGCCTCGACCGCGCGCGCCCACCACAGGGCCTTCTCCTCGCCCGTCACCTCGCGGGCGATCATGTCCCAGCGGTCGGTGCCGTCGCGGAGTTCGACGCGGGGGTCGGCCTTGACGTTGAAGTACCAGACCGGGTGCTTGGGGGCGCCGCCGAGGGAGGCGACCGCCGCGTACCGGCCCTCGTGTTCGACCCGCATCAGCGGGCTCTTGCGGATCTTGCCGCTCTTCGCGCCGAGGGTCGTGAGGAGGATGACGGGGAGGCCGTGGATCGTCGTCCCCTCCGTGCCGCCGGAGCCTTCGTACAGCTCGACCTGGTCGCGGGCCATCGGGAAGGTGCTGGGCTCGTACTCGCCTTTGAGTGGCATGACTGCTGCTCCTGTCGTCGGGTACCCGTAGGTTCCAATGCTCCCGCGTGGTGTGGTCATTCCCGAGCCCGGCCGCGTCTGTCAGTGGGCGGAAGTACGCTGGACAGCCCCCGGTGCGTATGACTCGCCGGGTCCGTTTTCGTGCCCGTACGCCCATCCGACCCTTGCCTATCCGAATACCTGGACGGAAGCTTTCCATGAGCCTGCACGGTCTGCTCGACGCCGTCACCGAGGACCCGGCGCTCGCCGAGGCGGTGAAGGCCGCCGCCGACGGGCACCGTACGCATGTCGATCTGGTCGGTCCGGCCGCCGCGCGGCCCTTCGCCGTGGCCGCGCTGGCGCGGGAGGCCGGGCGGCCCGTGCTGGCGGTGACGGCGACCGGGCGGGAGGCGGAGGACCTGGCGGCGGCGCTGCGGTCGCTGCTGGACCCGGACACCGTCGTGGAGTACCCGTCGTGGGAGACGCTGCCGCACGAGCGGCTCTCGCCCCGGTCGGACACCGTCGGCCGGCGCATCGCCGTGCTGCGCAGGCTGACGCACCCCGTCGCGGACGATCCGAGCGCCGGGCCGGTCAGTGTGGTCGTCTCGCCCATCAGGTCTGTGCTCCAGCCGCAGGTCAAGGGGCTCGGGGACCTGGTGCCGGTGGCCCTGAGGTCGGGGCGGAGCGCCGATCTGGGCGCGGTGACCGAGGCGCTCGCGGCCGCTGCGTACGCGCGGGTGGAGCTGGTCGAGAAGCGCGGGGAGTTCGCCGTGCGCGGCGGGATCCTGGATGTCTTCCCGCCCACCGAGGAACACCCCCTTCGGGTGGAGTTCTGGGGCGACGACGTCGAGGAGATCCGTTACTTCAAGGTCGCCGACCAGCGTTCGCTGGAGGTCGCCGAGCACGGGCTGTGGGCGCCGCCCTGCCGTGAGCTGCTGCTCACCCCGCAGGTGCGGGAGCGGGCCGCCGCCCTCGCCGAGCTCCATCCGGAGCTGGGGGAGCTGCTCGGCAAGATCGCGGAGGGCATCGCGGTCGAGGGCATGGAGGCGCTCGCGCCCGTACTCGTGGACGAGATGGAGCTGCTGCTCGACGTCCTGCCCAAGGGCGCGATGGCGCTGGTCTGCGACCCCGAGCGGGTCCGGACCAGGGCCGCCGACCTCGTCGCGACCAGTCAGGAGTTCCTCCAGGCGTCCTGGGCGGCCAGCGCGGGCGGCGGCCAGGCGCCGATCGATGTGGGCGCGGCCTCGCTGTGGTCCATCGCGGACGTCCGGGAGCGGGCGCGCGAGCTGGGGATGGCGTGGTGGTCGGTCTCGCCGTTCGCCGTGGACGACGAGACCGCGCCCGATGCGATCACGCTCGGGATGCGTGCCCCGGAGTCGTACCGGGGGGACACCGCCCGCGCGCTCGCCGACACCAAGCAGTGGCTGGCGGACGGCTGGCGGACGGTGTTCGTCACGGAGGGCCACGGTACGGCGGCGCGTACGGTCGAGGTGCTCGGCGGCGAGGGCATCCCCGCGCGCCTGGACACCCCCGGCGCGGACGGCGCGGGCGGGCTCACGGAGATCGCGCAGGCGCTGGTGCACGTGGCGCGCGGCTCGATCGACTACGGGTTCGTCGACCCCGGACTGAAGCTGGCCGTCCTCACCGAGACCGACCTCTCCGGCCAGAAGGCCGCGGGCAAGGACGGCACGCGGCTGCCCGCCAAGCGCCGCAAGACCATCGACCCGCTCACCCTGGAGCCCGGCGACTACATCGTCCACGAGCAGCACGGCGTCGGCCGGTACGTGGAAATGGTGCAGCGTACGGTCCAGGGCGCGACCCGCGAATATCTGCTCGTCGAGTACGCGCCGGCCAAGCGCGGCCAGCCCGGCGACCGGCTCTACATCCCCACCGACCAGCTCGAACAGGTCACGAAGTACGTCGGCGGCGAGGCGCCCACGCTGCACCGCCTCGGCGGCGCGGACTGGACGAAGACGAAGGCGCGCGCCAAGAAGGCCGTCAAGGAGATCGCCGCCGACCTGATCAAGCTCTATTCGGCGCGCATGGCGGCCCCCGGCCACGCCTTCGGCCCCGACACGCCGTGGCAGCGCGAGCTGGAGGACGCGTTCCCGTACGTGGAGACGCCCGACCAGCTCTCCACGATCGCCGAGGTCAAGGAGGACATGGAGAAGACGGTCCCGATGGACCGCCTGATCTGCGGCGACGTCGGTTACGGCAAGACGGAGATCGCGGTGCGGGCCGCGTTCAAGGCGGTGCAGGACGGGAAGCAGGTCGCCGTTCTCGTACCGACGACCCTGCTCGTGCAGCAGCACTTCGGCACGTTCTCCGAGCGGTACGCGCAGTTCCCCGTCTCGGTGAAGGCGCTGTCGCGCTTCCAGTCGGACACGGAGGCGAAGGCGACGCTGGAGGGGCTGCGGGACGGCGCGGTCGACATCGTCATCGGGACACACCGGCTGTTCTCGGCCGAGACGAAGTTCAAGGACCTGGGCCTGGTCATCGTCGACGAGGAACAGCGCTTCGGCGTGGAGCACAAGGAGCAGCTCAAGAAGCTCCGCGCCAACGTCGACGTGCTGACGATGTCCGCGACCCCCATCCCCCGTACGCTGGAAATGGCCGTCACCGGCATCCGCGAGATGTCCACGATCACCACCCCGCCGGAGGAGCGCCATCCGGTGCTGACCTTCGTCGGACCGTACGAGCAGAAGCAGATCGGCGCCGCGATCCGGCGTGAACTCCTGCGCGAGGGCCAGGTGTTCTACATCCACAACCGGGTCGAGTCGATCGACCGGGCCGCCGCCAAGCTGCGCGAGATCGTCCCCGAGGCGCGGATCGCGACGGCGCACGGGCAGATGTCGGAAGGGGCGCTGGAGAAGGTCGTCGTCGACTTCTGGGAGAAGAAGTTCGACGTGCTGGTCTCCACGACGATCGTCGAATCCGGCATCGACATCTCCAACGCCAATACACTGATCGTCGAGCGCGGCGACAACTTCGGCCTCTCGCAACTGCACCAGCTGCGCGGGCGGGTGGGCCGTGGCCGCGACCGGGGATACTCCTACTTCCTGTACCCGCCGGAGAAGCCGCTGACCGAGACCGCGCACGAGCGCCTCGCGACGATCGCCCAGCACACCGAGATGGGCGCGGGCATGTACGTCGCCATGAAGGACCTGGAGATCCGGGGCGCGGGCAATCTGCTCGGCGGCGAGCAGTCCGGCCACATCGCGGGCGTCGGCTTCGACCTGTACGTACGGATGGTGGGCGAGGCGGTCGCGGACTACCGGGCGGCGGTGGACGGCGCCGAGATCGAGGAGGCCGCCCTCGAAGTCAAGATCGAACTGCCGGTCGACGCACACGTCCCCCACGACTACGCCCCCGGCGAGCGGCTGCGCCTCCAGGCGTACCGCGCCATCGCCTCCGCCAACACGGAGGCCGACATCACGGCCGTACGGGAGGAGCTGACCGACCGGTACGGCAAGCTCCCCGAGCCCGTGGAGAACCTGCTGCTGGTGGCGGGCCTGCGGATGCTCGCGCGGGCGTGCGGGGTCGGCGAGATCGTGCTCCAGGGGGCCAACATCCGCTTCGCGCCGGTGGAGTTGCGGGAGTCACAGGAGCTGCGCCTCAAGCGCCTGCACCCCCGCACGGTGATCAAGCCCGCCGCCCACCAGATCCTGGTGCCGCGCCCGACGGCGGGGAAGATCGGCGGGAAGCCGGTGGTCGGGCGCGAACTGCTGGCGTGGACGGGGGAGTTCCTGACGACGATCCTGTCGTGAGGCCCGCCCGGGGCCGGCCTCTGTGGTGAGGCCGGCCCCGGCTGGTCTCCGTCGGGTGACACACGGCTGGTGCCCGTCTCACTGGCCGAGGATCGCCCGCAGGGTCACGTACAGCAGCGACGGGCCGAGCAGGCAGCCCAGGCCCGTGTAGAAGGTGGCCGTCATGGCACCGTAGGGCACCAGCCGCTTGTCGGTGGCGGCCAGTCCGCCGGCCACTCCGGAGGTCGTCCCCATCAGACCGCCGAACGCCATGGCGGACTTCGGGTTGTTCAGGCCGATCAGCGGGGCGATCAGCGGTGTCCCCACCATCACCACGACGGATTTGACCAGACCGGCGGCGACGGAGAGCGCGATGACATCCGAGCTGGCGCCCACCGCGGTGCCGGTCACCGGCCCGACGATGTACGTGGCCGCCCCGGCGCCGATGGTCGTCATCGACACGGCGTCCGTATAGCCGAAGGCCGCCGCGACGACGGACCCGGCCGCGAACGAGACCAGCACACCCAGGATGACCGAGAGCATGGCGGTCGGTCCGGCCCGCTTGATCTGCCGCAGGTCGACGCCGTACGCGGTGGAGACGATCGCGAAGTCCCGGAGCATCGCACCGCCCATCAGGCTCAGCCCGGAGAGGGCGGCGAAGTCGGCCAGTCCGGCATGGCCACCGGTCGTCGAACCGCCCCAGTAGGCCAGCACCAGGCCGAGGAGGATGGCGATGGCGGAGCCCTGCAACCGGCCCCGGGTCAGCTTCCGGGACAGCCACTCCGAGACCAGGATCAACGTACCGACCAGCGCGAAGGCCACGAGCAGGCCGTTGTCCTCGAAGACGGAGAGGAACCGGTCCATCTCAGACCTCCTGCTTCTCTTCGGCGGTCAGCGGAGGCAGCGGCTGCGACGGCCCGCCCATGCGCGCCAGTACGGGGACCAGCGCGCCTCCCGCGACGATCGCGGCGAGGCCCGCCAGGATGGCCATCGGGCCTCCGGTGACCGCCTTGACCACGTTCTGGGTGGCGGCCATGGCGATGACGATCGGTATGTACATCGCGCTCCAGAAGAGCAGGCCCTGCTCGCTGGGCTTGGGGAACCTGCCCTTCTCCCGGAGCCAGTGGGTGATCAGCATCAGCATGATCATGGCGAATCCGACTCCGCCCACATTGGCGTCGACGCCGAGGGCGTGGCCGAGCAGCTCACCGACGAGCGTGCCCGTGAGCATGCAGAGCGCCAGCGCTGCCACTCCATAAATGATCATCGTCTACTCCACACTGAGAGTTCTCCACACTGAGAGCCATGGGACAGAGACCGGAGGATCAGGCGTCCACGTCGGTGAACAGGTCGCGGTAGCGTTTGCGTAGTTCGGCCTTCTGGACCTTGCCCATGACGTTGCGCGGCAGCTCTTCGACGACGCGCACGGCACGCGGGTGCTTGAACCGCGCGAGATCGGCGGTGAGGAAGTCCAGCAGCTCGCGTTCCTGGGGCCGCTCGCCCGGCGCCGGGACGACGACGGCCACCACCGTCTCCCCGAAGTCCGGGTGGGGGACCCCGATCACGGCGGACTCCAGCACCTCGGGATGGGCGTCGAGCAGCTCCTCGATCTCCTTGGGGTAGATGTTGTAGCCCCCGGAGATCACTAGGTCCTTGCCCCGGCCGACGATGCACAGGTAGCCGTCCTCGTCGATACGGCCCAGGTCGCCGGTGATGAAGAACCCGTCCGCCCGGAACTCGGAAGCGGTCTTCTCGGGCATCTGCCAGTAGCCGGTGAAGACGTTGGGGCCGCGTACCTCGATGCTGCCCACCTCACCGTCGGGCAGCGCCCGGCCGGTCCCGCCGTCCACCACGCGGATCTCGGTGCCGGGCAGGGGCATGCCGACGGTGCCGGGCTTGCGCGGTCCGCCGTCGTAGGGGTTGGTGGTGTTCATGCCGGTCTCGGTCATCCCGTAACGCTCCAGGATGGCGTGGCCGGTGCGGGCCTCGAAGGAGGCGTGGTCGCTCGCGAGCAGCGGGGCCGAACCGGAGACGAACAGCCTCATCGAGGCGCAGGCCCCCGGGGTGAGCCGGTCGTTCTTCAGCAGCCGGGTGTAGAAGGTGGGCACGCCCATGAGCACGGTGGCCCGGGGCAGCAGATCGATGACCGTATCGGCGTCGAACTTCGGCAGGAAGTACAGGGAGGCGCCTGCCGTCAGGGCCATGTTCGCCGCGACGAAGAGCCCGTGGACGTGGAAGATCGGCAGCGCGTGGATCAGCCGGTCCTCGGCGGTGAACCGCCAGGCGTCCAGCAGAGCCCGGCAGTTGGAGGCGAGATTGCCGTGGGAGAGCACCGCGCCCTTGGAGCGGCCGGTGGTGCCGGAGGTGTAGAGGATCGCCGCCGGGTCGTCGGCCGAGGCGTCGAAGTCCTTTTCGTGACGGTCCGAGGCGTCGAAGTCTTCTTCGTGACGGTCCGAGGCGTCGAAGTCTTCTTCGTGACGGCCCGAGGCGTCGAGGACCTCCTCGTGACGGCCCGAGGCGTCGAGGATCTCGTCTCCGTCGAGGAGCGTGCCGTCGCCGGCCGTGCCGAGGGTCTCGACGACGAGTCCCTCTCCCGTGCGGTGCGCGTGGTCGGTCAGCCGCTCCGGAGCGCAGACGAGTACGCGAGGCCGGGCGTCCCCGATGAAGTACTCCATCTCCGCCCCGGTGTACGCGGTGTTGAGCGGCAGGAAGACCCCGCCGATCCGCAGGGTCGCCAGATACAGCGCGATGGCCTCGGGGGACTTCTCCACCTGCATGGCGACCCGGTCGCCGGGGACGACACCGGCGGCGACGAGCCGGGCGGCGATCCGTCGCACGGTCCGATCGGTCTCGCGGTAGGTGATGTTCCGCCCGTCGGGCAGCTCGAAGAGCGCCTTGTCCGGCTGTCGCTCCACCTGCTCGGCGAACGACCGGTGAATGGTCCGGAAGGATGCCATCGGAGGTGTTCCTTTCTTGTCCTGCGAGGCATTGCCCTCTGCGGCTCTGTCCTCTGAGATCCGGTCCTTCGAGGTCTTGTCCTCTGGGACGGTGTGCGTACCTAGGGTGGGGGGCGCCGCCCGGGCGTCCGGGAAGGCGTCCCGAAGCGGGCCGCCGAGCGCCACGGCGCGGCGGCGGACGAAGTCCTCGTGGCGGCGCTCCAACTGATCCGGCTCGTAGCGGTAGTTGATCATCGCGCCGTACGACTGCCGCCAGGCCGCGGGCGAGTTGTTCGCCGGCCAGTTCAGCTGCCAGGCGGCGGCTCCGTTGCCCAGATGGAAGCGGGCGACCGGATCGAGCGGGCGTCCGTCGTCGCGCCGCTCGACCGCGATGTACCGGGCCAGAGCGGCGAAGAGCCGGGAACGTATCCGCTCGATGTCCGGCACCGCGAGGTGCGCCGGCTCCCGCACGGCGTCCAGCTCCTCGGCGAGCAGCCGCAGACCGTCCTCCGACTCGGCCCGCTCCCCGAGCCAGCGCCGGAATCCCGGGATGGGCGAGAGCGTGGCGAACTGCGTGAGGTGCGGCAGCTGCTCCCCCACGTGCTCGATGACCTGCTTGATGAGGAAGCTGCCGAAGGACACCCCGGCCAGCCCGTCCAAGGCGTTGTTGATCGAGTAGAGCGCGGCCGTGTCCGCCCGCGAAGGGCGGAGCGCCGGACCGGGCTCCAGCAGGGGGGCGACACGGTCCGGCAGGCCGCGTACGAGAGCGACCTCCACGAAGATCAGGGGCACGTCCCCGGTGGCCGGGTGGAAGAAGGCGTAGACCCGGCGGTCCTCGGGCTGGAGCCGGCGGCGCAGCTCGTCCCCGCCCGCCATGGGGTGGACCTTCTCGCTGTGCAGCAGGTGTTGGCGCAGCTCCTGCGGCGCGTCCCAGGTGACCTCCGCCATGCGGAGGAAGCCGCGGTTGAACCAGGAGGTGAGCAGGTGGTGGAAATCGTGGTCGAGGGGCCGCAACTCGGGGTGGTGGCGTATCAGCCGGCGCAGATCCGCGCGCATGCCGACGAGGGCGAGCGTGGCGTCGGGCGCGTGGTTCATCCGGCGGAGCAGCTGCTGACGGGCCGGTTCGACCGCGTCGAAGAGCCGGACCAGCTCCGCCTCGCCCTGGGTTCCGCCGTCCCTGGCGGCTTCCCAGTGGCGGAAGGCCGTACGGACCTGATCGGCGTCGACATCGTAGGTCCGGGTGATGTGGGTGAAGAAGGCCCGCCTGCCGGTGTCGTCGAGCTCGCCGTAGGCGGCGAGGGCCCGTGCCGCGACCGCGCGCATCGAGGCTTCGCCCACGTCGCTCATCAGGACTTCGCAGGCCGCCAGCAGCCGGTCCAGCGGGGGGCCCTGGGGATCCCCGGCCGCCGAGCCGCCGCCGTCCGGTTGCCCGAGGATCTGGAACAGGTCGCTCAGCAGCCAGCCGCCATGAGATTCCATCCCGACTCCTCCCGCCCCTTCTCTGTATGCATCGTGGGAAGTGATGTATATAACAAGCGCACCGTAGAGTACGGAAGTGAGGTGCGCCAGCCCCTGGAGCGGACTGACACCGGAAGCCTGAGCGATCGGAGGTGGGCATGGCCCGAGTCCCGGAATCCCAGCGTGTGAGAGACGCGTTGGAGAACGCCGTCGTGGAGGGCCGCTACCGCCCCGGCGAGCGACTGGACCCCGCGCGGCTGGAGAAGGAGTTCGGCTGCTCCCGCACACCGATCCGCGAAGCCCTCCAGGCGCTGGAGCGCTCCGGACTGGTGCAGATCCGCGCCAAACAGGGCACCTACGTCACCGAGTTGAGCGTCTCCGAGCTGGCCGAGCGCTTCGAAGTCATGGCCGAGCTGGAAGGGATGGCGGCGCGGCTGTCCGCCCGCCGTATCGAGCGGGAGTCGCTGGACACGCTCGAACACGCCCTGCGGGAATGCGAGGAACACGCGCTGGCGGGTGACTCCGACGGCTACTACTACGCCAACGCCTGCTTCCACGGCGTCGTCTACGACGCCTCCGGCAACGAGTACCTGCGGCAGCAGGCCCACGCGCTCAAGCGGGCCCTGCAGCCCTACCGGCGGCTGCAACTGCGCGTACCGGACCGCATGCGGCGTTCCCTGGCCGAGCACCGGGAGATCGCCGACGCCATCGCCCGAGGCGACGCCGAGGCCGCGGAGAACGCGGCTCGCGACCATGTGCTCGTCCAGGTCAAGGAGTTCAGCCAGCTGATCCGGACCTGGAGACACGTGACCCGGCCGACGCGCGGCACCGGGTGAGCGCATCCCCTCCGGACGTCCGTCACCGGCGCACGGTCCGTCGCCTTCCCCGGTAGCGCGTACGACGGGCCGACGCGCCGCCGGCCCTGGCCGCGCGGGGACGGCGACGGCGGCGCCGCGCGCGGTTCGGGGACCGGGGGGACCGCCGGCCGGGGAGCCCGGCCGAGATCGGCGTCGGCCGGAGGGCGTTGTCCAGGGCGCCGGACAGGTCGTCCGGGCCGGGCGGGAGCGAGCCGTGGCCGCGGCGGGGGACGCAGAGCGGGTCCGGGACCGGGAGGGTGTCGGCGGCGTTCGAGGTGTCCGGGCCGGGGGCGGCGGCCGGGGTGACGGCCTCGTAGGTCAGGTCCAGGGACGGGCGCCAGGCGGCGGTCGCGGAGGCACTGGAGTGGAACTTCTTCCAGTGCGCCGCGTCGCCGGTCGGGGCGGTCAGCGCGAGACCGTGGTCGGCGCCGCCCTCCGTGGCGATCCGGGTGAACCACGAGGCGTCGAGCGGTACGTGCATCCGCACCCCGACCGAGGAGGCCCCGGTGGTGTTGGCGCAGGACGCGCCGGGCTCGGGGGTGACCGTACCGAGCGGGGTGGGGTCGAACGCCGGGCCCGGGTAGCCGGTGACCCCCGCCGGGGTCCAGTCCGTGGTGACCGGGTGGACCGAGAACGGCGAGGGGACGCAGGACGAGGACCACAGCGCCCACACCGTGAGGGTGGCGGCGGAGACGCGCCGGTCCTTCAGCGTCGCGCCGAGGGCGCCGAACCGGAGGAAGGCGTTGGCCTTGTTCGTACCGGAGTCGTACGAACCGACCTTGACGCGGTCCCGGGCGGAGTGGTCGCCCGGGCGGGTGTTCTGCGCGTAGGTGGAGCCGCTGACGGCGATGGCCGGGGCGGGGGTGTCGACGGTCGACGGGCGGACACGGAGGGTGGCGGAGCCGTCGGCTTCGGCGTCGGCCTTCGTGGTGGCCTGTAAGTCCGAGACGGCCGGGGTGAAACCCCTGGCGGTGCCGCCCTGTTGGGCGGGGTCGCGCGCCGGGAGGGCGGCGCCGGTGGCGGTGGCGGCCTCGGTGGTGAGTACGAGGGAGAAGAGGACGAGCACGGAGAGAGCCGTGACTCTCGCTCTTCGGCGTCCGGCACTGCCGGGCGCGAATAAGCGAGAACCACGGACCCGTCGAACACGCATGGGTGGAGCCTCTACTGAAGAAATGAGCGAAAGATTTGTACAACCTTCTCCTCTGCTCGTGAGTCGAACCATGCGGATAGCTCTATTTTGATCTTTCTTTACCTAGGTGGAGTGGGCGTTCTTCCTGGTCAGGGCGATATTTCGTACTATCGATGATCATCTGGCGCGCCAGTTCGGACGCGGTTCGGACGCGGTTCGGGCATCGGTGCGGGCTCTGGTTACGTGAGACATAGGGTGCGGGTGTGTACAGAGTCGAAGATCGAATATCGCGAACGTTCCTGATCCCGGGGGCACTTGCCCTCTCGGCGGCCCTGCTGGCGGGCTGTGCGACGGCCCCGGAGCCCGACGCCACGGCCTCGCCCACCCCCACCGCCACCGGTAGTGGTGCCGCGGGTGGCAGTGGCGGCAGCGTGTACGGAGTGCTTCCGCTCGCCAACCCCGAGGGGACGAAGCGTGGGCTCGCGCCCGTCACCGCCGAGGCCGACAGAAAGGCCGCGCTGGAGCTGATCAGGACGGTGCCGACCGCCGACCGGGGCTCCAGGGCCGGGTACGACCGGAAGAAGTTCGGTTACGCCTGGATGGACACGGCGGAGGGCATCCCGCTCGCCGGGAACGGCTGCGACACCAGGAACGATCTGCTCGCCAGGGACGGCAAGGACCTGAAGTATCGTTCCGGCTCCGACTGCGTCGTCATCTCCATGACCCTGAACGACCCGTACACGGGCCAGGAGATCGAGTGGCGGAAGGAGGCGGCGTCCAAGGTCCAGATAGACCATGTGATGCCCCTCTCGTATGACTGGCAGATGGGCGCCTCGCGCTGGACCTCGTCCCAGCGCAAGCAGATCGCCAACGACCCGCTCAACCTCATCCCGGTGGACGGCCCGACCAATGGCTCGAAGAGCGACTCGGGACCGGCGGACTGGCTCCCGCCGAACGAGGAGATCCACTGCGCGTATGTGGCCCGGTTCGCGCAGGTGGCGCTCAAGTACGAGCTGCCCGTGACCGTGCCGGACAAGGAGGCCATGCTCGCCCAGTGCGGCGGCTGAGCCCTGTTTCCGGTGGCGGGCGAGGGGTGCCCGTGTCCGCCACCGGGCGGTCCGTACCGTCCGTCACCGGGTCACCGGGTCACCGGGTCACCGGGTCACCGCGTCACCGCACGCGCAGGCTCTCCGCGATGCGTTCGGCCTGCCGGCGCAGGGGCGTGACCACCTTCTCCTCCAACTCCTCCGCGGAGAACCGGGTCACCGGATACACCGCCGACAGCGCCGCGTTCCGCCCGCCCGTGACCGCCGGGACCAGCACGGCCACGCCCTCCATCCCGACGTCGAGTTCGCTCACCGAGTGCGCCCAGCCCCGCCGTACCGTTTCACGCAACTGCTCACGCATGACCTCCCGGTCGGTCACCGTCCAGGAGGTGTACGCCCGGATGTCGGCCGTCGCGAGGTAGCGGTCGAGGTCGGCGGGGGGCAGATGCGCCAGCAGCATGCGCCCCGCCGAGGTGACATGGGCGGGTGAGCGCTCCCCGATGGGGATGTTGAGGTGCAGCGTCCGGGGCGCGTTGGCCCGGGTGACATAGCGGACGTCGTGTCCGTCGAGGACCGCGAGGAGTACGGACTCCTCGACCTGATGGCTGAGTTCGCGCATATACGGCTCGGCGGCGGCCACGCCCAGGTTGGCCAGATACGAGAAGCCGAAGTCCAGTACGCGCGGCGCGAGCGAGAAGTCCCGTCCGGACTGGGCGACATACCCCAGGTCGACGAGGGTCAGCAGGATCCGCCGGGCCGTCGCCCTGCTCAGCCCGGTCGCCTCGGCGACCTCGCTGAGGGTGCGGTGCGGATGGCGTGCGTCGAACGAGCCGAGGACGAAGAGACCCCGGTCCAGCGACTCCAGGAAGTGTTCGCCCCGCCCCTGGTCACGTCCTTGTTCACGCTCCCGTTCGCGCTGCTGTCCCCGTTCCCGTGGTGCCATCGCGGACTCCTTTCGAACGGGCCCGAGCATACGGAGGCGAGTTGTGACCCTTGACACAGCCCCCTGCTGAATTTACCGTCCCGATTTCAGCCATGTTTCGGAGAGCGCACCGAAGTTCGCTCAGCGAACGGTAGCGAACAGTATGGAGCATTCATGAGCATCCCCGTAACGCCCGGATCGCCGGACGCCGCCGGCACCGATACCGCCACCGCCACCGACACCGACGCGTTCGACGAGGGGCAGGCCCGCCGTGCCGCGTTCGGCAGCTTCGCCGGTGCGGTCATCGACTGGTACGACTTCATCCTGTACGGCCTGGTCGCCGCCCTGGTCTTCAACACCGAGTTCTTCCCGGACGTCAGCCCCGCCATCGGCACCCTCGCCGCCTTCGCGACCTTCGGCGTCGGCTTCCTGTTCCGGCCCCTCGGCGGCATCGTCTTCGGGCACTACGGCGACCGCCTCGGGCGCAAGCGGATGCTCGTACTGACCATGGTCCTGATGGGGGCCTCGACCACGCTGATCGGGCTGCTGCCCGGATACGGGACCATCGGCTGGTGGGCGCCGTTCCTCCTGGTCGTCCTGCGCGCGGTGCAGGGCTTCGCGGTCGGCGGCGAGTGGGGCGGCGCCGCGCTGATGGCGGTCGAGTCCGCGCCCAAGGCCAGACGCGCCTTCTACAGCAGCGGCGTCCAGGTCGGCTACTCCGTGGGCCTGGTGATGGCCACCGGCTTCGTCCTGCTGATGAGCGGGCTGACGACCGAGAGCCAGTTCCTGTCCTGGGGCTGGCGGGTGCCGTTCCTCGCCAGCGTCGTCCTCGTCGTCGCCGGGCTGTGGGTCCGCTCCCGGGTCCATGACTCCGAGGAGGTTCTCCAGAAGGTCGAGGAGGCCGAACAGGACGCGGCGGTACGGGGACGGCGGCGCGTCCCGCTGTTGGAGGCGCTCCGCACCCACCCGCGCGCCTTCGCGCAGATCTTCGGGCTCCGGCTGGTCGAGCTGTTCTCCGGCTATATCGTCACCGCGTTCGCCCTGAGCTACGCGACCGAAGAACTCGACTACTCGCGCGCGTTCATGCTCAACATCGGGCTGCTCGTCGGCGCCCTCGGCATCATCACCATCCCGACGTACGCCTACCTCTCCGACCGGTTCGGACGGCGTCGGGTCTACATCACGGGCGCCGTCTCCGGAGCGGTCATGGCCGCGCCGTTCTTCCTGGCGCTGGAGAGCGGCTCGGAGGCAGCGACCGTCATCGCGGCCGTCCTGCTCTTCAACGTCGCCCACGACCTGGCGGTCAGCGTCCAGCAGCCCCTGTTCACCGAGATGTTCGGCGCGGAGTACCGCTACAGCGGCGCGGGCGTCGGCTACCAGTTCGCCAGCGCCATCGCGGGCGGCTTCACCCCCTTCATCGCGGTGGCGCTGGCGACCGCGACGGGCGGATCGTGGCATCTGGTCGCGGCGTACCTCTTCGTGGGCTGCGCCATCTCCGCCGTACTCGCCTGGAACCTCGCGCGGGACCACCGCACCGGGCCGGAGAAGCCCACAGGCACCACAGGCACCACAGACACCGGCGCCGCCCCGGCCTCCGCGCGCACCCCCGCCGTCTGACGCCCGTCGTACACACCGGTACACCGGAAGGATCCCGCCGTGCAGCGTTCCAACGGCTTGCGCACCCTCCTCGACGGCCGGGGCATCGTGGTCGCGCCCGGCGCGCCCGACTCGGTCACGGCGCGCCTCGTCCAGGCCGCCGGATTCGGGGCCGTCTACCTGACCGGGTTCGGGGCGACGGCCAGCCGGCTGGGCACGCCCGATATCGGGCTGCTCACCCAGACCGAGATGACCGAGCACGCCCGCAATATGACGCGCGCCGTCTCCATCCCGGTCATCGCCGACGCGGACACCGGCTACGGCGGCCCGTCCAACATCGAGCGGACCGTACGGGAGTACGTCCAGGCCGGGGTCGCCGCCATCCATCTGGAGGACCAGGTCGCCCCCAAGCGCTGCGGGCAGCTGGCCGGGATCCGGCTGATGGACGCGGAGGAGAGCGCGCGGCGGCTGCGCTGCGCGATCGACGCGCGCGGTGCCGACGACCTGATCGTCATCGGCCGTACGGACGCGATGCCCGCCCTCGGCGCCGCGGAGGCGATCCGGCGCGCGCGGCTCTACCAGGAGGCGGGCGTCGACCTCGTGTTCGTCGACGGGATCAAACACATCCGCGAGGTGGAGGCCGTCGCGAAGGCGGTGCCGGGGCCCAAGGTCGTCTCGATCGTGGACGGCAACGAGACGACCCGGCTGACAGCCCGCGACCTGGAGGAACTCGGTTTCTCCGTCGTCCTGTACGCCGTCACCGCCCTGTTCACCGCCACCCGCGCGGTCGCCGACGCGCTCGGCCATCTCGCCAGGACCGGCACCCCGAGGGGCGGTCCGGCGCAGCACACGTACGGGGAGTTCAGCGACCTGGTGGGGCTCCCGCACCACCAGGACCTCGACCAGCGCTTCGGCGCCTGAGCCCGCGTCCGCAACGGACCCGGGCCCGCGGCCACCACAGAACGGAGGGCCACCGTGACCGCCAACGCGAACGCCACCGCCACCGTCGTCGTCACCGACTACGAGTTCGCCGACCTCGCGCCGGAGCGGGCCGTCATCGAGGGGGCCGGCTTCCGGCTCGTACCGGCGCAGGCGTCCACGCCGGACGAGCTGGTCGCCGCCTGTGCCGACGCCGACGCCGTCATCAACCAGTACGCCCGGCTCACCGCCGAGGTGATCGGGCGGCTCCCGGCGCTCCGGGTGATCTCCCGCTACGGCATCGGGCTCGACACGATCGACGTCGACGCGGCCACCGCCGCCGGGATCATCGTCGCCCATGTCCCGGACGGCTCGCTCGACGACGTGTCCGACCACGCGTCCGCGATGATCCTGGCGCTGGCCCGGGGGCTCGGCCCCTACCGCGCCTCGCTCGCGGCGGGCGGCTGGGACTACACGGTCGCGGGCCCGCTCTTCCGGCTGCGCGGCCGGACACTCGGGCTGCTCGGCTTCGGCCGGATCCCGCAGTACGTCACCCGCAAGCTGGCCGGGTTCGGGCTGCGGGTGCTGGCGCACGACCCGTACGCGCGGCCCGCGACCGCCGAGGAGTACGGAGTGACCCTCGTCGACGCCGAAACCCTCTTCCGGGAGGCCGACTTCGTCTCCGTACACGTACCGCTGACCGACGCGACGGCCGGGATGGTCGGCGCCGAGGCGTTCGCGCTGATGAAGCCGACCGCCTATGTGGTCAACACCGCCCGTGGCCCGGTGATCGACCAGGACGCGCTGGTGGCGGCGGTCCGGTCGGGGCGGATCGCGGGCGCCGGTCTCGACGTGTTCGAGAGCGAGCCGCTGCCGGCGGACCACCCGCTGCGCGGGATGGACAACGTCCTGCTGTCGCCGCACTGCGCCTGGTACTCGGAGGACTCCGAGGAGGAGATACGGACCAAGGCGGCGCGGAACGTCGTCGAGGTCCTCCGGGGCGAGCCGTTGACGTACCACGTCAACCGCGAGGTCGTCCCGCACACCCGCCGCCGGTGACCAGCGCCGTCAGGCTCTCAGCCGAGGAAACGCATCTCCGGGTAGGCGCCCGTCGGCCCTTCGAGGATCCGCGCGCGGCGCCCCCGCAGATGCAGGTCGAAGTAGGCGCGCAGGAAGCGCCGCTGGATCGCGATGCTCCGTGCGCTGTCCAGCGGTCCGATGACCTCGGCCAGCTGCTCGGCGGTGCCGCCGAGGCGGTCGAGGGCCTGCGGCAGGAACGCCTCGTAGTCGGTGTACGAGAAGTGCCGCGACCCGGTCAGCAGGAGCATCCGGCGCCAGCCGCGCAATTTCGGCCACGCCGCCGTCCAGTTGTCGTTGGTCGCGGCGTCCTCACCGATCAGCAGGAACGGACCGGGTACGCCCTTCGTCAGGGCCGGGCCGAACAGATGGCCGTCGAGATTGGCGCCCGCCAGGAACGGCATCCCCTCCGCCATCGCCGCCGCGGCCGTCGCCCCGCCCAGCGAGTGGCCGAACAGGGCGGTCCTGGACAGGTCGAGCAGCTCGCCGAGGCGGGCCGGAAGCGGGTTGCCCCGGGCCCGTACCCGCCGGGACAGCTCCTCCCGTACGAAACGGGTGTCGGCCACCCGGACGTCGACCGCCTTGTCGATGACCTCCGTCATGTTCGCCTCGGTGAGCTCCGGCATCCGGTGTGTCGTGACCCGGCCGCCGGGGAACTCGACCACGCCCGCGTCATAGGTGTGGTCGATGGTGACCACGACGTACCCATGGCTGACGAGATCCTCGACCAGCGCGGTGCTGGACGCGCGGTACTGCCCGTGCCCGTGGGAGTAGAGGATCACCGGCAGCCGGCCACCGGAGAGATCGGCGGGCGCGCCGGTACGGGCGTGGGTGGGCGGCAGGGTGACATAGCCGTCGAGGAGATAGCCCGTCCGCTGGAAGACCTCGGCCGCCTTCGGATCCATCCACGGCGCCCTGGGCAGCCCGGCGCCCCGGAGGGCGGGGTACCAGATCTGGACCATCAGCTCCCGTACGGGCACGGACCCGACCCAGGGATCCCGTCGCGAGCGGTCCGTGAGGTGCAGGGTCACGGTCCCGAGGGCGTGCGGCCCGGTCGGCCGGGGGAGGGCGAGCCGCACGGGGGCGGGGGCGCTGCCGCTCGGGGTGGCCGCCGCGGCGGTCGTGGCTCCCGCTCCCGCTCCGGTGAGCGCGAGACCGGCGGCGAGCGCGGTGCCCGTGGCCATCACCCGCCGCCTGCTGGGAGCGGAGGGACGGGCGAGGTGCGGCATGGTGTCTCCTTCACGGTCGTACGTACGGACGGGGAGGCGAAGGTTGCGGGGCCGCACCGCCGAGTGGTGGGGCGGCCTACCGAAAAACTAACGGCCTTACCGGAGCGGGGTTGTTGTGATTCCTCATCCCTTTCGCTGACATTTGTCACTCAAGCGCACGGCCGGGCCCGCCGCCCGACGTGACCGGCGGACGCGCGCATGACCGGCAACCCGGCGCGGGCTGTCGGTCACGGTGTATACGCTCAAGCCTCAGGCGTTCCCCAGGCATCCCAGGAGCAGCAATGCACGGCCATGGCCATGTGCCGCCGCCGCAGCCCCCGCAGCCCCCGCAGCCCCCGCAGCCCCCACCGCAGCCGCGGCGACAGCGGCCGGGCGGGAGCGGAGCGGCGGTGCTCGGACTGCGGGTGCTCTTCTGTCTGCTGACCCTGGTCAGTTGCGGACTGCTGGCCTGGGCCGCGCTGTTGCGGCTCGCGATCGTCACGGGCCGCACACTGCACTGGACGCTGTTCGTGCTGGCCGTGGCGTTCACGGTGGGCTGTATGGCCGTCCTGGGGATGGAACCGGACACGGCCGAGGCCACGCCGAATGTGGTGATCGCCACCCTGCTGCTGCTTCTGCTGGACGTCGCCGTGCTGGTCTTCTATCTGTACGCGGAGATACGGCACTTCGCCGCTCTTTCCCGTCAACTCCCGCCGATGACACCACAGTTCGGCTACGGCTATCCGGGGCCGCAGCCGCAGCCGCAACAGCATCCGCAACAACAGCAGCCGCAGCCGCAGCCGCAGCCGCAGCGACACACTCCGCCGCCGCAGCACCTCGTCGCACCGCCGATACCGTCCACCCCGCCCGCGCCCCGCCCCCGGATCGACCAGGTGCGCGCCGAGCTGGACGACCTCAGCGACCTCCTGAGAAACCAGCGGGAAGGCCGGTGAACGGACGCGTCATCGGGGGCCGTTACGAGCTGTCCGCCCTCATCGGCCAGGGCGGCATGGGCCAGGTCTGGACCGCGTACGACCAGCGCCTCGACCGGCGCGTCGCCGTGAAGCTGCTGCGGCCCGACCGGATGGCCGCGGCCACGGCGGCCGAGGAGATGCGCCGACGTTTCGTCCGCGAGTGCCGGGTCACCGCCCAGGTCGACCACCCCGGACTGGTCACCGTCCATGACGCGGGCAGCGACGGCGAGGACCTCTACCTCGTCATGCAGTACGTCGAGGGCGCCGACCTCGCCGACCATCTGGCCGAGCACGACCCGTACCCCTGGCAGTGGGCCGTCGCGGTCGCCGCGCAGCTCTGCGGTGTCCTCGCCGCCGTACACGCCGTGCCGATCGTCCACCGCGACCTCAAGCCGCGCAACGTCATGGTCAAGCCGGACGGCACGATCACCGTCCTCGACCTCGGGGTCGCCTCCGTCATCGACACCGACACCACCCGCCTCACCCACACCGGTTCGCCCATCGGCAGCCCCGCCTATATGGCCCCCGAACAGGCGATGGGCAGCGCGGTCGGCCCGTACACCGATCTGTACGCGCTCGGCGTGCTCCTCCACGAACTGCTCAGCGGCAGCGTCCCGTTCGAGGGCTCCACCGCCCTCGGGGTGCTGCACCGCCATCTGTACGAGCAGCCCCCGCCCCTGCGCGGAGTGCGGCCCGAGGTCCCCGAACCGCTGGAGGCGCTCGTGCTGGGACTGCTCTCCAAGGACCCGTTGCACCGCCCCTCCGGAGCGCGGGAGGTGTACGAGCGGCTCGCTCCGCTGCTGCCCCGGCACCCCGTCCCCGCGACCGGCCCGCTCGACCCGACCCGGCCCTTCATCCGCCCGCACGCGCCCTGGCCCGACCGGGTCGCCACCCCGCCGGCGGCGCCCCCGCCCGTACCGCCGCATCCACCGGTCCCGGCGCGCCGGCCCGATGTGGCGGCCGCCGTCGACGAGGCCAAGCGGCTCCTCGGCGAGGGCAGCATCACCCAGGCCGTGGACATCCTCGGCGCGATCCTCCCGGCCGCCGCCGCCGAGCACGGCGAGCACTCCCCGGTCGTCCGCATCCTGCGCAAGCAGTACGCGTCGACGCTCATGGACGACGGCCAGTACCGCCGCGCCCTGCCCGAGCTGCGCCGTCTCGCCGACGACCGGTCGGCCGAGGCGGGTCCGGGCGATCCGCAGACGCTCGGCTTCCGCTACGACGCCGCGCAGTGTCTGGAGCAGCTCGGCGAGGCCGCCGCCGCGCTGACGGAGTACCGCGCGGTCCTCCCGCACCACGAGAACGCGCGCGGGCCCGGCACCGACCCGGGGCGCGCCTTCGACATCCGGCAGCGCGTCGGCAATCTGCTGCTCGTGCTGGGCGACCACACGGGCGCCCGGCAGCACTTCCAGAACCTGCTGTGGGACACGGAGCGGGTCTACGGTCCGTACCACCCGCTCCCGGCGGAGATCCGCCGCGTGCTCGACCGCCGGCAGCAGTTCAGGGGGTGAGACGGGAGGGGCCGGGCGTTCCGGGGCGGACGGGAGCGGCTGTGCCACACTCCTGAGGACCGGTGCGGGCGCGCCGGGCGGAGCCGGGCAGGGAGGTGCGAGCGGATGACGGTCCGGGTCCAGCTGATCAGATTCGCCCTGGTCGGGCTGGTCAACACCGGCACGTACTACGCCTGCTACCTGTTCTTCCTCCAGCGGCTGCCGTACGTCGTGTCGCATGTCCTGGCGTTCGCGCTGAGCATGACGGGGTCGTTCTTCCTGAACAGCCGCTTCACCTACCGGACCCGTCCGACCTGGCGGAAGTTCCTGCTCTTCCCGCTGACCAACGCGGCGAACTTCGTGATCACCACCAGTGGCGTCTATCTGATGGTCGACGTGGCGCACCTCAGCAGCCGCTACTCCCCGTTGGTCACCGCGGCGGCGGCCATCCCCGTCACCTTCGCGCTCTCCCGGACGATCATGCTCCGCCCGGACCGGGGGAAGAGCGGGGACGGGGCTCCGGACGGGCCCCGGGACAGCGGTCAGGAGCTGCGTACCCCAATCTCCCCGTGAATCGTTGGTCGAAGCAGTGGCCCGCGCCACCTCCACTGCCTAACATCGATCACCGCAAGGTCTTGTGCATCGCCGCACAATCACGCCGGGAGGCCCCTTTGCAACGCCGCCGTCGCACCGTGCTCGCCGTCTCCGCCGCGCTTCTCGCCGCGGCCCCCCTTCTCACCGCCTGCGGCAACGACTCCCACCCCGGGGCGGCGGCCGTCATCGACGGGCAGCGGATCGAGGTGGCCACGCTCCAGTCGCAGGTACGGGAGGTACGGGAGGCCCAGCTCGCCGCCCCGGAACCCGTCCGGCTCATCGAGAACACCGAGCGGCTCAACCTGGCCAAGCTGAACGGCATGATCTTCGACCGGGTCCTGACGCGGTCCGCCGCCGATGCCGGGGTGAAGATCACCCGCAAGGAGATCCAGACGGCCCGGCAGCAGGCCGCCGCGCAGTCGGGCGGGGCGGCGCGGTTCGCCGAGACGGCGCTCCAGCAGGGCGGGCTGGCCCCCGGCCAGATCGACTCGGCGGTCCGCCGCGAGGTGCTGCTGAACAAGCTGGCGATGGCGCTCGGCGCGGACACGATGACACCGCACGGCCAGCAGAAGGTCCTCGCCGAGCTGGTCGCGACGTCCAAGAAGCTCCGCGTGGACGTCAACCCGCGCTACGGCAGCTGGGACGACGCGGAGGTCAAGCTCGTCGGGGCCAAGACCCCGTGGATCACGCAGCTCACCCAGGAGACCCCCGCGCAGCAGCCACCGTCCGGCATCTGAGGTACGCGGCCCGGTGGGGCGGAGGTAGGTTCGACCGGTGACTCACGAAGCTCCCGCCGCCCCCGGCCGTATCGTCCTGCTGACCGCGAGCCACCGGGTCGCGCCCGGACTGCTGTCCTGGCCGGCCTGGCAGACGCTGCACGCCGCCGACCGGGTGCTCTGCGCCGACGCGGGCCACCCGCAGCTGCCGTATCTGCGCGAGGCCGGAATCGCGGTCGAGCACGCGGCCCCGGGCGCGGGGGAGCTGGTCGCGGAGTGCGAAGGCGGCCGTACGGTCGTGGTGATCCCCTCCGCCGGGCAGGACGGGACGGACAGCGCGCTCACGGACGGCCTCGCCCGGCTGGCGGGCTCGGGCCGGACGCGGATGCCAGACCTGGAGCTGCTCCCCGGTTCGTACGACCTGCCCGGCGCCCGGCTCCTCGATCTCGTCCAGGTGATGGACCGCATCAGGAACGAGTGCCCGTGGTCGTCCACCCGGACCCACAGGGGGCTCGCCAAATACGCGATCGAGGAGGCGTACGAACTCGTCGAGGCGATCGAGGACGGCGACCGCGCCGAACTCCGCGAGGAGCTGGGGGACGTACTCCTCCAGGTCGTCTTCCACGCCCGTATCGCGGAGGAGGCGGAAGAGACGGAAGAGACGGAAGAGGGGACGGGTGAAGAAGGGGACGGGCCGTTCTCCATCGACGATGTCGCGGGGACGATCGTGGAGAAGCTGATCCACCGTCACCCCCATGTCTTCGGCGGGGAGAGCGCGCACACCCCGGAGGACGTCAAAGCGCACTGGCTCCGCACCAAGGCGGCCGAGAAGCGGCGCGACTCCGTCACCGACGGCGTCCCCCTCACCCAGCCCGCGCTGGCCCTCGCCGCCAAGCTGGCGGGCCGCGTCCGGACGGCGGGGCTGGTGGTGGACCTCCCGGTGACCGAGGGCTTCGGGTACGAACTGCTCGCGCTGGCGGTACGGGCCGAGGCGGCCGGGGCCGACCCGGAGACGGAGCTGCGCGCCGCCTCCCGCGCCTACCGGGACGCGATCCGCGCGGCCGAGGGGCACGGGTAGCGGGCGCGCGGAGGCGGGCGTACCGGGGTCGCATACTGTCGGGGGCATGCCCGACCAGTGCCCCGAGCAGCGCCCGGCCCCGCGCCCGGCCCCGCGTCCCGAACAGTGCCAGGACCGGCGTTCCGACCGGCGTTCCGCCCTGCGTCCCGTCGCCCCGGAACTCTTCACCTGGGAGTTCGCCACCGATCCGTACCCCGCGTACGCCTGGCTGCGCGAGCACGCGCCGGTGCACAGGACCGAGCTGCCGAGCGGGGTCGAGGCCTGGCTCGTGACGCGGTACGGGGACGCCCGGCAGGCGCTCGCGGACACCCGGCTCTCCAAGAACCCCACGCACCACGCGGGTCCCGCGCACACCAAGGGGAAGACGGGCATCCCGGGGGAGCGCAAGGCGGAGCTGATGACGCATCTGCTGAACATCGACCCGCCCGACCACACCCGGCTGCGGCGGCTGGTGTCCAAGGCGTTCACGCCCCGCCGGGTCGCGGTGTTCGCCCCGCGGGTACAGGAACTGACGGACCGGCTCATCGACGCCTTCGCCGCGAAGGGCGAGGCGGACCTGATCCATGATTTCGCGTTCCCGCTGCCGATCTACGCGATCTGCGATCTGCTCGGGGTGCCGCCGGAGGACCAGGACGACTTCCGCGACTGGGCGGGGATGATGATCCGACACGCGGGCGGACCGCGCGGCGGGGTCGCGCGGGCGGTGAAGAGGATGCGCGGCTATCTCGCCGAACTCATCCACCGTAAAAGAGAGAATCCGGGCGACGACCTGATCTCGGATCTGATCCGGTCGAGCGACCACGGCGAACATCTCACGGAGAATGAGGCCGCCGCGATGGCTTTCATCATCCTGTTCGCCGGTTT
Organism: Streptomyces sp. NPDC088554; assembly: GCF_044752945.1. Classification (NCBI taxonomy): domain Bacteria; kingdom Bacillati; phylum Actinomycetota; class Actinomycetes; order Kitasatosporales; family Streptomycetaceae; genus Streptomyces; species Streptomyces sp. NPDC088554. Next base: position 25,412 of record NZ_JBIVMF010000017.1, read on the forward strand.
TGAGACCACGGTGAATCTTATCGGCAACGGCGTGTACACGCTGATTCGAAATCCGGTGCAGCGGGCCCGTCTCCAGAGTTCACTGGATGCCGGGGAAACCGGACTTCTGGCGACGGGCGTCGAGGAATTGCTCCGCTACGACGGGCCGGTGGAGATGGCGACCTGGCGGTACGCCACCGAGCCGCTGACGCTCGGCGGCCGGCGGATCGGCGCGGGCGACCCCGTGCTCGTCGTCCTCGCCGCCGCCGACCGGGATCCGGAGCGCTTCGCCGACCCCGACGCCCTCGACCTCGCCCGGCGTGACAATCAGCACCTCGGGTACGGGCACGGCATCCATTACTGTCTGGGCGCCCCGCTGGCGCGGATCGAGGGACAGACCGCGATCGGCACCCTGCTGAAGCGCCTTCCCGATGTGCGTCTTGCGGAAGATCCTGCCGATTTGCGCTGGCGTGGCGGGCTCATCATGCGTGGATTGCGCACGCTTCCGGTGCAGTTCACGCCATTGTCCGACTGACGGCGGGCCGGGCAATCCCGGTGCATTCCACAAGAATTTCCTGACAGTGCGTCAAGACTGTGACTTTCGCGTGATCTCCGCTGCATCAGCTTGTGACAAGCGTTCGAGTACCGCTACGTTCACGACGACTCGGCAGTACCACGCCGGGTCGAACCGACTGTCACACGGAAGGCGACCGCATGCGCTCCGGGAAACACCGCCGGCCCCGCCAGGCCCCTGCCCTTCTCGTCGCGGCGGGGGTGACCGGATCCGCCATCGCCATTCCGTTGCTCGGCGCCGCGAGCGCCGGCGCGGCGGACGCCACCACCTGGGACCGTGTCGCCGAGTGCGAGAGCGGCGGCCAGTGGAGCGCCAGCCTCGGCAGCGGCCACTACGGCGGCCTCCAGATGTCCCAGGAGACCTGGGACAGGTTCGGCGGCGCCGACTACGCGGCCAGCCCCGATCTGGCCAGCCGTTCGCAGCAGATAGCGGTGGCCGAGAAGGTCTTCGCGGCCCAGGGCCCGCTGGCGTGGCCCAGCTGCGCGGCGGTCTCCGGGCTGGCGAAGAGCGTCGTCTCCGGGGTGGCCGGTGGCGACCGGGGCGCCGGTACGGAGGCGGGCTCCCCGGAGGCCCCGGCGGCCACACCGGGCACCTCCGACTCCGCCGCGGGGGAGAAGGGCAAGGGCACCGAGCCCGCCCCCTCCGCCTCGCCCGCCTCCCCGGCGCCCGGCGAGGACGCCACCGACAAGGACGGCGCCAAGGGCCCCACCGGGGACAAGGCCGCCGACAGCGCCCCCGCCAAGGGCAAGCACCGGGGCGCCGCCGCCAAGGAGGAGGCAGGCCCGGAGGCCCCGGCCCCGGACCGCGAGCCGGACAGCCGCGCCTCGCGCGACGGAGCGGACCGCGGCACCGACAGCCTCACGGACGGCGGGGTGACGCATCCCACGGAGTCCCGGGCCGAGTCCGTCGTCGTCGGCGGCGAGACCCTGTCCGGCATCATCGGCGCCCAGAAGGTCGTCGGCGGGTGGGTCTGAGCCGGCCCGGAGACGCTCGGGGGCGGCCTTCGGGGGGACCCGCGGGCGGCCCCGGGGCGAACCCCGGATGAGCGAGGCCCCGTTGACGCCGCCCTCGGCCCCTTCCGCCCTGGCCAACGGCTCGGGCGAGGTCCGAAGTGAGGCCGTTCCGAGGGGTAGTTCAGGGTGGTGTGTCCGCTTCTGCGTAAGTGAGACAAGGGTCTCTTTGCCGTAACTGGGTACTTTTGGGCCGGCGGTTGCCCGGATCCCTCTCCCACCTGCGGAAATGACGGGAGCCTCAAGGGCGTTAAGGGCGATTTTTCCGGGATGTGCTTCTTTGATCAACCGATGGACCTGTGATTACGGTCTGAACCGCTCGCACCGCGGGCCCCGTCGACCGAAACGCCGAATCCTGCCGTCGGTCGGGGGAGCAGTCGTCGCGTAAAGCGCCGTAGGCAGGAGCGGGGGACCCAAAGGTTCGCGCCGGTCACAGGTCGTCGGGAGACGGCCGGGGCCGGCTAGGGGTGAAGCCGCGTGCGAGAGCACGCGGCCGGGCAACTCATTGGCCCGAACCCGACAGCTGACCTCGTAGGCGTCGGTGAGGAGATGCTCCATGCTGCTGTTTTCCAGCAAGGCCAGGCACCGTCGTCCGTCCAGGGCGGTCCGCTACGCCACACTCGCCGGGATCACCGGTGCCGCTGTGGCGGCCCCGCTGATCGGCGCCGCCTCCGCCTCCGCCGCCACCGCCGCCGAGTGGGACCAGGTCGCCCAGTGCGAGTCCGGCGGCAACTGGTCCATCAACACTGGTAACGGCTTCTACGGCGGCCTCCAGTTCACCAACTCCACCTGGGCCGCGTTCGGTGGCACTGCCTACGCCTCCCGCGCCGACCTGGCCTCCAAGTCCCAGCAGATAGCGGTCGCCGAGAAGGTCCTGGCGGGCCAGGGCAAGGGCGCCTGGCCGAGCTGTGGTGTGAACCTGTCCGGTGCCGCGTACAACGGCGGCTCCGCGAGCGGGGGCTCCGGCGACTCCAGCAGCTCCAGCAACTCCGGTACGTCGAAGCGGCAGGCCGCCCCGCAGCAGCAGGCCGCTCCCCAGCAGCAGGCCGCCCCGCAGCAGCGGGCCCAGCCCCAGCAGCGGTCGGCCCGTACCGAGGCCCAGCCCGCCTCGCGCGGCGAGAGCCGTACCTTCACGATCAAGAAGGGCGACGGCGAGTACAAGGTCAAGTCCGGCGACACCCTCTCCAGGATCGCCACGGCCCACAAGGTCGAGGGCGGCTGGGAGAAGATCTTCGAGCTGAACAAGGACATCGTCCGCGACGCCGATGTGATCTACCCCGGCCAGCGGCTCCACCTGAGCTGACCGGCCCACAGACGGCCCCGGTCCGGCGCGCGACCCCCGTGCGCGCCGGACCGGGGCTTCGGCGGTGGTCGGGAGATGCGGGGCGTATCCGGGCGTACGGGGTGACCGGCGCAAAAGGTGCTCTTTTCGTCTTAGGGGGCGGGCACCGGCCGACCGGCGAGCCCGATCCGGTTAGGCTCATGTCGCAAGGCCACAGAGACCCTGCACTTCAAGCGTCACATCCCAGAAGGAGATGCTCGTGCCGTCCATCGACGTCGTCGTAGCCCGGGAAATCCTCGACTCCCGAGGCAACCCCACGGTCGAGGTCGAGGTCGGCCTCGACGACGGCAGCACCGGTCGTGCTGCTGTCCCCTCCGGTGCGTCCACCGGTGCGTTCGAGGCCGTCGAACTCCGCGACGGAGACCCCAAGCGCTACCTGGGCAAGGGTGTGGAGAAGGCCGTCCTCGCCGTGATCGAGCAGCTCGGTCCCGAGCTGGTCGGGTACGACGCCACCGAGCAGCGCCTGATCGACCAGGCGATGATCGACCTGGACGCCACGGAGAACAAGGGCTCGCTGGGCGCCAACGCCATCCTCGGCGTCTCCCTGGCCGTGGCGCACGCCGCCTCCGAGGCCTCGGACCTCCCGCTCTTCCGCTACCTGGGCGGCCCGAACGCGCATCTGCTGCCCGTTCCGATGATGAACATCCTGAACGGCGGCTCGCACGCCGACTCGAATGTCGACATCCAGGAATTCATGATCGCCCCGATCGGCGCGGAGTCCTTCTCCGAGGCGCTGCGCTGGGGTGCCGAGGTCTACCACACCCTCAAGAAGGTCCTGAAGCAGAAGGGCCTGTCCACCGGCCTCGGCGACGAGGGCGGCTTCGCCCCGAACCTGGAGTCCAACCGCGCCGCGCTCGACCTGATCCTCGAAGCGATCAAGGAGGCCGGTTACGTCCCCGGCCGCGACATCGCGCTCGCGCTCGACGTCGCCGCGTCCGAGTTCTACAAGGACGGCGCGTACGAGTTCGAGGGCAAGTCCCGCTCGGCCGCCGAGATGACCGAGTACTACGAGGAGCTGGTCTCCGCGTACCCGCTCGTCTCCATCGAGGACCCGCTGTACGAGGACGACTGGGCCGGCTGGAAGGTCATCACCGACAAGCTGGGCTCCAAGGTCCAGATCGTCGGCGACGACCTCTTCGTCACCAACCCGGAGCGCCTCGCGCGCGGCATCGAGGAGGGCTCCGCCAACGCCCTGCTCGTCAAGGTCAACCAGATCGGTTCGCTGACGGAGACCCTGGACGCCGTCGAGCTGGCCCAGCGCAACGGCTTCAAGTGCATGATGTCCCACCGCTCGGGCGAGACCGAGGACGTCACCATCGCCGACCTCGCCGTCGCGGTGAACTGCGGCCAGATCAAGACCGGCGCCCCGGCCCGCTCGGACCGCGTCGCCAAGTACAACCAGCTGCTGCGCATCGAGGAGATCCTCGACGACGCGGCGGTGTACGCGGGCCGCAGCGCGTTCCCGAGGTTTCGCTCCGCGAACTGACCGGGGGATGCGCTCCGCGAACTGACCGGGGGATGCGCTCTGCGAACTGACCGGGGGATGCGCTCCGCGAACTGACCGGGGATGCGCTCCGCCTGAGCCCGAACCCGATCCTGATCCCGAATCAGGTCCCGGGCGCGGATGACCAGCCCGTCGTCCGTACGTCCCCGGCCGCGGTCCCGTACCGTGTCCGGGGACGTACGCACGTAACAGGGGAGGCGAGCGATGGCCGGGAACCGGGACCGGTTCTCCACCGCGACCAGGCTGCGGGTGCTCGGCGAGCAGACCGCCGCCCGTGTCTACCGCTCGCAGAACCGCAGGCAGGACCGGCGATCCCGGCTCACCGGCCGGGCCGCGTTCCTCGCCCTGGTCGTCTGCACGCTGGTGGTGGCGCTCGCGTATCCGATGCGGCAGTACGTATCGCAGCGGAACGAGATCGCCGACCAGCGGCGGCTGACCCACGAGGCGCGGCAGCGCGTCGAGGAGTTGCGCGACGAGAAGGCGCGGCTCCAGGACGACGCCTATGTGCAGCGGCTGGCCCGCGAGCATCTGCACTTCGTGATGCCGGGCGAGACGGGCTATATCGTGATCGACCCGGAGGCCACGAAGCAGCGGCGGGAGGACCGGGGGGCGGCGGACCGTCCCTGGTACTCCAATGTCCTGGACGGCGTGGACGCCGCCGACGCCGCGAACGGATCCGACCGATCCGCCGGATAACACCCGACCACCGTTGACAGCAGAACAGCAAGGCAGGCATGGACACGCCCCCTCCGCAGACCGTACGCACCGAGCCCACCGAGGCGGACGTCGCGGCTTTCAAGGAACAGCTCGGCCGGCCGCCGCGCGGACTGCGCGCCATCGCGCACCGCTGCCCCTGCGGGCAGCCGGATGTCGTCGAGACCGCGCCCCGGCTCCCCGACGGCACGCCCTTCCCGACGACGTACTACCTCACCTGCCCGCGCGCGGCCTCGGCCATCGGCACGCTGGAGGCGAACGGGGTCATGCGGGAGATGACGGAACGTCTCGCGACCGATCCCGAGCTGGCCGCCGCGTACCGCGCGGCACACGAGGATTACATCGCGCGCCGGGACGCCATCGAGGTGCTGGAGGGCTTCCCCAGCGCGGGCGGTATGCCGGACCGGGTCAAGTGCCTGCACGTCCTGGTCGGCCACTCGCTGGCGGCGGGCCCCGGGGTGAACCCGCTGGGCGACGAGGCGCTCGCGATGCTGCCCGAGTGGTGGGCGAAGGGCCCGTGCGTCAGCGCCGGCACCTGCGCGGCCGAGGAGGGGACGGCATGACCCGGGTCGCCGCCATCGACTGCGGTACGAACTCGATCCGCCTCCTGATCGCCGACGCCGACCCGGACACGGGCGAGCTGACCGATCTCGATCGGCGGATGACCGTCGTCCGGCTCGGCCAGGGAGTGGACAGGACCGGCCGGCTCGCGCCGGAGGCGCTGGAACGTACCTTCGCCGCGTGCCGCGAGTACGCCGCCGTGATCAAGGAACACGGTGTGGAGCGGATCCGCTTCGTGGCCACCTCCGCCTCGCGCGACGCCGAGAACCGCGACGAGTTCGTCGGCGGGGTCCTGGAGATCCTGGGCGTCGAGCCCGAGGTGATCACCGGCGACGAGGAGGCGGCGCTCTCCTTCACCGGGGCCACCAGGGAACTGCCGGGGCGGGACAGCCGCCTCGTCGTGGACATCGGCGGCGGCTCGACGGAGTTCGTCGTCGGCGAGGACCGGGTGCGGGCCGCCCGCTCCGTGGACATCGGCTGCGTCCGGCTGACGGAGCGCCATCTCGTACACGACGGTACGGTCGAGGACCCGCCGTCCGCCGGGCGGATCGCCGCGATCCGCGCCGACATCGAGGCGGCGCTCGACCTCGCGGAGCGAACCGTCCCGCTCCGGGAGCCCCGCACCCTGGTCGGCCTGGCGGGCTCGGTCACCACGGTGGCCGCCGTCGCGCTCGGCCTGACCGCGTACGACCCGACCGCCATCCACCGCGCGCGGATCTCGTACGAGCAGGTCAAGGCGGTCACCGACCGCATGCTCACCACCACCCACGACGAACGCGCCGCGATCCCCGTCCTGCACGCCGGCCGGGTGGACGTCATCGGCGCGGGCTGCCTCATCCTCCTCGCCGTCATGGAACGCACCGGCGCGAACGAGGTCGTCGTCAGCGAACACGACATCCTGGACGGGATCGCCTGGAGCTGCGTGTCCTAGACATCGCGCCGGTCACCGACCTCGACGGCAAGGATGACCAGCTCGCCGTCCAGGATGTGGTAAGCGATCCGGTGGCCGTCGGCCCGGAGCCGGTGGAGGCCGGACGGGCCGGCGAGTTTCCTGATGTCGGCGTCCTCGCGGCAGGGGTCGTCGCCCAACGAGGTCAGCGCGGCCAGGACGCGCATGGCGGCAGGCCGGTCGATGGCCCGGAGCTGCCGCTGTGCCGCTGCGGTGAACCGGAACGCGTACTTCACGCGGCGTCCTCGGTGAACAGGTCCGCCAGCAACTCGGCCATCGTCACGGTCGGCCCGCCCTCGGCCAGAACCGCTTCCGCTTCCCTGGCCAGCAGCACATCAGCCGCTTCCTCCAGCGCGTTGAAGTCCGCGATCGGAACCAGGGCGGCCACCGCGACCCCGTTGCGAGTGATCACCGTGGAGGTGCCCAGCTCGGCTCTGTTGATGTGATCCGCGAGATGCGCACGGGCTTCCCGTACGGTCACACTGTTTTCCGCCATGGAGCAAGTGTACGCACTATCGTGTACACGCAGGGAGGGTCGGGCGGGTGCGCGCCAGGGGCGCGAACCCCCGACCCCCCGACCCCCCGACCCCCCGACCCCCCGACCCCCCGAAACTACGGTCCGGCGGGCGCTCTCGCGAGGGCCCCGGAGCGCCTCCCGGAGAAAGTTCGTGAACTTCTTCACAAGGAAATCGGTCCTCCTGGGTGTCATCTCCCGGTCGCGGCGCCATGTGTCAGGGCCGAACGGGGTTCGCGCCCTTATACCGGGCGGTTCCGGACGTGTTGCGGGAAGATCGTTCAGATGATCGGTCCGGCCGTGCAGTCGCGGCGGACGGGCAGCTCACAAGGGGTGGGGAACGACCAAACACCCGGTCGGGTTCCCCTGTTGGACCATGACCTGGGTCACGTGGGCCGCGGAGTGTAGCACTAGGGGGCCAGGTCCTTGTGAAGGGGCTCACGAGCACCCCCTTCGGACGGGGTGGATACTCGATGGCATGAGCACCACGGAGCGTCCCAGGATCCTCGTTGTAGGCGGTGGGTACGTAGGCCTGTACGCAGCTCGACGCATTCTGAAGAAGATGCGCTACGGGGAGGCGACCGTCACGGTCGTCGACCCTCGCTCGTACATGACGTACCAGCCCTTCCTCCCCGAAGCTGCCGCCGGCAGCATCTCGCCTCGGCATGTCGTCGTCCCGCTGCGACGCGTCCTGCCCAAGGCCGAGGTGCTCACCGGCCGGGTCACGACCATTGACCAGGACCGCAAGGTCGCCACGGTCGCGCCGCTCGTCGGCGAGGCCTATGAGCTGCCCTTCGACTATCTGGTCGTCGCGCTCGGCGCGGTCTCCCGCACCTTCCCGATCCCCGGCCTCGCCGAGCAGGGCATCGGCATGAAGGGCATCGAGGAGGCCATCGGGCTGCGCAACCATGTACTCGAACAGCTCGACAAGGCTGATTCGACCACCGACGAGGAGGTCCGCCGCAAGGCGCTGACCTTCGTCTTCGTGGGCGGCGGCTTCGCCGGCGCGGAGACCATCGGTGAGGTCGAGGACCTGGCCCGCGACGCGGCGAAGTACTACACCAACGTGTCGCGCGAGGACATGCGGTTCATCCTCGTCGACGCCGCCGACAAGATCCTTCCCGAGGTCGGCCCGAAGCTGGGCGTCTGGGGCAAGGAGCACCTGGAGGCGCGCGGTGTCGAGATCTACCTCTCCACCAGCATGGACTCCTGTGTCGACGGCCGTGTGGTCCTGAAGAACGGCCTTGAGGTCGACTCCGACACGATCGTGTGGACCGCGGGCGTCAAGCCGAACCCGGCGCTCGCCCGCTACGGTCTGCCGCTCGGCCCCCGTGGCCACGTGGACACCAGCGAGAAGCTCCAGGTGCAGGGCACCGACTACATCTGGGCCGCGGGCGACAACGCCCAGGTCCCGGACATGGCCTCCCGCCGGGCCGGCGTCGAGAACGCCTGGTGCCCGCCCAACGCCCAGCACGCGCTGCGTCAGGCGAAGGTCCTCGGCGACAACGTGATCTCCGGTATGCGGGGCTTCCCGCAGAAGGAGTACAGCCACGCCAACAAGGGCGCGGTCGCGGGTCTCGGCGTGCACAAGGGCGTCGCGATGATCGTCGTCGGCAAGATGAAGATCAAGTTCAAGGGCCGGCTGGCCTGGTACGCGCACCGCGGGTACCACGGCATGGCCATGCCGACCTGGAACCGCAAGATCCGGGTCTTCGCGGACTGGACGCTCGCGATGTTCCTCAAGCGCGAGGTCGTCTCGCTCGGCGCCATGGAGACTCCCCGCGAGGAGTTCTACGAGGCCGCCAAGCCGTCCCCGGCAGCCGCTGCCGCCGCGCCGGAGAAGGCCAAGGCCTCCTGACGCCGCGGAGCGTATCCGAAGGGCCGTCCGCCATCCGTGGTGCGGGCGGCCCTTCGGTCTGTCCGCGTACGGCCCGCGCCGTCCGGTAGCGGTATTTTGCCGTCACATGGCGCGCGTACGGGACTGTTTCCGCGCCCGGACGGTGTTTACGTGGTGTTGAACATGCCAGGTATCCACCGTCACGGAGGTATACGTCATGGCCGACGCCGCGCTGCGGCTGACCACTCTCGCCGAAGAGTTGCTGGGAGCGCCCCTCCCGGTCCGTATCCGTGCCTGGGACGGCAGCGAAGCGGGCCCCCCGGACGGACCGACCCTGATCATCCGTAACCGCCGCGCCCTGCGCCGTCTCCTGTGGAAGCCCGGTGAACTCGGCCTCGCCCGCGCCTGGGTGGCCGGCGAGATCGAGGTGGAAGGCGATCTGTACGTCCTCCTCGACCGGATCTCCGGGCTCGTCTGGGAGCGCGCCGCCGAGGACACCGCCCATCCCGTACGGGACCCCCGGACACGGGCCGCAGCCCTCGGGTTCGCCCGGATCGCCAGGCCCTGGCCACCGCCCGCCCCGCCCGTCGAGGAGGTACGGCGACGCGGCGGAGCGCTGCACACCCGGCACCGCGACAGGGCGGCGATCAGCCACCACTACGACGTGGGAAACGACTTCTACGCACTGGTCCTCGGCCCCTCCATGGTCTACTCCTGCGCCTACTGGGACGCGGGCCCCGGCTTCGGCCTCGAAGACGCACAGCGCGACAAGCTCGACCTGATCTGCCGCAAGCTCGGGATCGGGGAGGACGACCGGCTCCTCGACGTCGGCTGCGGCTGGGGCTCGATGGCCCTGCACGCCGCCCGCGAGTACGGCGCCCGGGTCACCGGCGTCACCCTCTCCCGAGAACAGGCCGCCTTCGCCCGCAAACGGGTCGCGGAGGAGGGGCTCACCGACCGGGTCGAGATCCGCGTCCAGGACTACCGGGACGTCAGGGACGGCCCGTACGACGCGATCTCCTCCATCGGGATGGCCGAGCACGTCGGCTCGGTCCGGTACCGCGAGTACGCCGACGACCTCTACCGGCTCCTCAGACCCGGCGGACGGCTGCTCAACCACCAGATCGCCCGGCGCCCGGAGCGGGACGAGGACGCCTACAGCGTGGACGCGTTCATCGACGCGTACGTCTTCCCCGACGGTGAACTGGCGCCGCTCGGCCGTACCGTCGCCACCCTGGAGGAGGCGGGTTTCGAGGCCCGGGACGTCGAGTCGATACGGGAGCACTACGCCCTCACCCTGCGCCGCTGGGTGGCGAACCTGGAGGACCACTGGGCCGAGGCCGTCCGCGCCACCTCCGCAGGGCGCGCCCGCGTCTGGCGGCTCTACATGACGGCGTCCGCGCTCGCCTTCGAGCGGAACGCGATCGGCGTCAACCAGATCCTGGCCGTGAAGACCCCGGAGGACGGCGCCGCCGGACTGCCCCGGCGCACCCGAGTCTGGGGCACCGGCGGCTGACGGAACGTCCGTACGTCTGAAAGGAGGGGCCGGACCCCGATGCTCACCGGGTCCGGCCCCTCCCCGGGCTGACCGCCTGCCCGGATTCTCCTCCTCGGGGACGACACGACCCCGAGGACGCGTACGCCGGGAGTCGCTCCGGGTGTACGGCGTTCACCCGGTGTACGGCTTGGGGAGGTACTGAGGAGGTACTGAATGCGTGACCGGGCGGCGACTTTTCGTCATTCTTGTATGCCTCGGTACGAGATGCCCATCCGCGCCCGGCATGTGCCGATGGCTCAGGACGCGGTCTGACGCACCCTCAGACCTCAATAAAATAAGACAACATCGGGTACGGGCTCGGCTGTTCGAGTGGCGTGTCCCGATAGGCTCCTGTGCCAACGCGGCGTCGCGCGCGCCGTGCCCGGATGGTGGAATGCAGACACGGCGAGCTTAAACCTCGCTGCCCCTCGGGGGCGTGCCGGTTCAAGTCCGGCTCCGGGCACATCTTCAATGAACCGTGCTGACCAGGGCTTGTGGCGGCTGTCCGCCTGGATCCTTACGGCCCTGGCCTCACGGTGGCCTCACCATCCCCTGGCGTCGGCCCCATGGCGGCGATTCGGGCGCGGGAAGCCGCGTGGGGGAGATCATCGGCTATCGGGTGAATCGGCATGAATCGCCCCGGGTTCGGCAGAGGTCTCAGGTTGTGGTTGTGGTTGTGGCCTGGGGTTTCGTGGATTTCGTGCAGTGGTCGGTCTCGTGCTCGACGGGTGGTACGTGTCCTATCTCACCGTGGAGTCGGCGGTGGCGGTCCCAGTCGATCCACTCGGCGGTGGCGAGTCGACCTGGGAGAGTTTTTCCAGGGGCGGCCGGGTTTGATCAGCTCGGTCTGAACAGGCCGATCGTCGACATTCCATCAGCGCGTTGCCGTAGGCGTCGCCGATCGAGCCGGTCGATGCGGCAGTCCCCGCCCGGTCCGGATGCTCGGCGAGCGCGACGAGGTGTTGCGACCCGGCGTCCGAGTGGTGGATCGACTCGTCCCGCAGAGCGGCTCGACGCCGCCGAAGCGGTCCCGGTGCTCGTCGATGAACGCGTACGAGTGTGTATGTGGCCCCGGGTACCGCCGTGGCCGCCGAGCGCACTGACGGCGGCGCGGGCACCGTTACGTCCCCTACGTCCCCGGACGGCTTTTCCGGCACGGGTGGCGGGAACGGCAAGCGCACTGTGGGTACGGCGGGTCCGGATACGACCTCGCCCCACCGGCCCAGGTCCTCGGGGCGAAGCCACGGCGCGGGCTCCCCGCCCGGCTCCGGGCACGTCAACGACCGGCGTCGGAGTGGCCCGACACGTCGGGCCGGCCCCCCTTTCCCGCCCGGCTCTCCGGTGTGACGGGCGGCACGTTTCGGCGGTCACCGCGGTGATTTCCCGGTTTCCGCGACATCACGATTCCCGAAAGATCCTCCCCGAGCACTAGGGCATACGCTTTGCGCTCCCATTACTCTTGACGCAAGGCCGCGCTGGGTGGCCATGGAGGAGTGAGATGAGGAGCAGCAACCCGGTCTTCTCGCGACGGGGCTTCAGCCGCGACAACGGCCACGCGGGCTTCAACGCGGCGACGCAGGCCGGGGGCCCCGCCGTAGGCACCGTGGGAACCAACCCGTACGCGACGAACCCGTACGCGCAGCAGGATGTCCAGTTCGGCACCGGCCCGCAGGCGCCCGCGCGCGCCGACGTCATGACGATCGACGACGTCGTGACGCGTACCGCCATGACACTGGGCACGGTCGTGCTCGCCGCGGTCCTGTCGTGGGTCATGCTGCCGGTGGACCAGTCCAACCTCGGCATGTCGTACGGCATCGCGTTCGGCGCCGTCCTGGTGGCGTTCGTCCTGTCGATGATCCAGTCCTTCAAGCGCAAGCCGTCGCCGGCGCTGATCCTGACGTACGCGGCGTTCGAGGGTGTCTTCCTCGGCGTGATCAGCAATGTCGTGAGCACGTATGTCGCTCCCGGCGTGGTGATCCAGGCCGTGATGGGCACGATGGCGGTCTTCGCCGGCGTTCTCTTCGCGTACAAGATGCGCTGGATCCGGGTCACCCGGCGGTTCTACGGCTTCGTGATGGCCGCGGCCATGGGCTTCATGCTCCTGATGGTCGCCAACATGCTCTTCAGCGTCTTCGGCGGCGGTGACGGCCTCGGCTTCCGCAGTGGTGGCCTCGGCATCCTCTTCGGTGTCATCGGCATCATCCTCGGCGCGTGCTTCCTGGCGCTCGACTTCAAGCAGGTCGAGGACGGCGTCGCGTACGGCGCTCCGCGCCAGGAGTCCTGGCTCGCGGCGTTCGGTCTCACCGTGACCCTGGTGTGGATCTACATGGAGATGCTGCGGCTGTTCTCGATCCTCTCGGGCAACGACTAGCGGTACCTGACGCGTACCGCGTGACAACGCGTACCGCGCGGGAGAAGGGGTCCGTGGGCAATCCGCCCACGGCCCCCTCTTCGTCTCCGCGGGTGCTTTTCCGGTGCGCTCCCGATGCGCTTTCCGGCCGGCCTCCGGTCGGCTTTGCGGGCTGACGCGGGCGGCGGGCCGCCCGCCTCAGGCCGTACTCGTGGACGATCGCCTTGGCGTGTAGGGTCACGGCGTGCTCGACACCACGTCCCTGACGGCCGCCACGGACCGATTCGCCGACCGGCTGCGCACCGCCCCGCAGAGCAGGCTCCAGCGCGGAGCGGCCGCCGCGGCACTGGCGCTGGCCAGGGAACTCTCCGTACGCGCGCAGCGGCTCGAAGCCCTCGCGGCCCCCGGCGGGACGCCTGTGGAGGAGCCGCGGATCATGCCCGACGCGGGGGTCTTCGCGGTGGCCGACCAACTCACCGTCGCCGCCGCCGATCTGGCCGAGGCACTGCGAACGGCCCCGTCCGGGGGCGAGCTGGACGAGGCCGTGAGATCGGTCGAGCGGACGGTCGCCGAAGCGAGGCTGTGAAGCGATGGCGGGGCGGGGGCCGCGCGAGGGTCAGAGCGAGGCTATGACGCGGTCCGCGAGGATGTAGACGTGCTCCGCGCCGTCGGAGCCCCGGCCGTCCGCGCCGTGGCCGTCGTCCCCGCAGGCGAAGGTCAGGGCGTACGCGCCGGAGACACCCGAACCGCCCAGCAGGAACGGTGCCGCGCCCGCGCGCAGCGCCTCGGCGAGCCGCTCGGCGGTCTCGCGGTGACCCGGGGTCATGCAGAGCGTCGTACCGTCGGCGAAGACATAGACGTCGAGCGTGCCCAGCGGCCCCGGACGGACGTCCGCGAGCGCCGTACGGGTCTCGGCCAGCTCCTCGAGCCGCGCGACGGTCCGCTCGTGGTCGGTGACGACGGGCGTGCGCACCGGTACGAAGTCCGGGTGCGAGGGGTGCCTGCGGCGGGCGGCGGCCAGCTCGGGGGAGTCCTCGGCGAACTCCATGCCCTCCCCGCCGCCCTCGGGGAGCGCCGTCAGCTCCGGGTGGTCGGCGAAGTCGGTGAAGTCGTCGAGCGCGTCGGTGGCGTCGAGGTCCAGCGCCTCCAGGGCCTCCAGCGCCTCCAGGCCGATGAAGTCGGCCTGGCGCGGTACGTAGAAGGGCGCGTCCTCGGTACCGAGGCCGGCGGGTCCGCCCAGCATCGACGGGGCGTCGGCGGCGTCTCTGGCCTCCTGCGCGGCCCAGAAGGCGCGCGCCTCGGCCAGCTCGCGTTCCCGTTCCTCGGCGAGGGCCTCGGTGATGGCGGCCCGTATGGCGTCGGTGCAGTGGTGCGGGTGGTGCTGTGCGGCGTTCCTGGCCTGCGGTACGGAGGCGGTGAGGCCCCGCGGGTCGGCCGCGGCCAGTTCCCCGCGCAGGGCGGCGACCTGCTTGCGCAGGGCATGGGCGGCGTGCAGGGCGACGACACCCACGGCCGTGGCGGTGGCCGTGGTCAGCAGCAGGGCAAGAGACATGGCGCTCACTGACTACTCCCGATTCAATCGATAACCCCGACTTCCTACCTCAGCTTGTCGCGGGCGTAGACCCACCGTCAGTGCATTACGTCATGAAATAGATAGGTCTTTGGGCCTTGGGTTTCCGGCAGTCACAGTTCTGACCTGGGAAAACGAATCTCCCCCGGAGGTAGGTCACATCCTGGGGGAGATTCAGTCACGACTGGGGATCGGTGGGGTTGAACGGTGCCTTTCCGGACCGCGCGATTACGTAACGTAAGGAAACGCCGGAAGCGGTCGCTGTTCGGACCGGTTTCGGGTCAGATGCTCGATTCGTCCTGGTTCAGCTCAGGCGCTCGATCACCATCGCCATTCCCTGGCCGCCGCCCACGCACATCGTCTCCAGCCCGAACTGCTTGTCGTGGAACTGGAGGCTGTTGATCAGTGTGCCGGTGATCCGGGCGCCGGTCATGCCGAAGGGGTGGCCGACCGCGATGGCGCCGCCGTTGATGTTCACCTTCTCCAGCGGGATGCCGAGGTCGCGGTAGGAGGGGATGACCTGGGCGGCGAACGCCTCGTTGATCTCGACCAGGTCGATGTCGTCCACGGTCAGCCCGGCCCGGGACAGTGCCTGGCGGGACGCCTCGACCGGTCCGTACCCCATGATCTCCGGCGAGAGGCCGGTGACGCCGGTGGAGACGATCCGGGCCAGCGGGGTCAGGCCCAGGTCGCGGGCCTTGGTGTCGGACATGATGACGAGCGCGGCGGCGCCGTCGTTGAGCGGGCAGCAGTTGCCCGCGGTGACCAGTCCGTCCGGCCGGAAGACCGGCTTGAGGCCCTCCACGCCCGCCAGGGTGACGCCCGCACGCGGTCCGTCGTCCGCGGTGATCACCGTGCCGTCCGGGGTCGTCACAGGCGTGATCTCGCGCTCCCAGAAGCCGTTCTTGATCGCTTCCTCGGCGAGGTTCTGCGACCGTACGCCGAACTCGTCCATGTCCCGGCGCGTGACGCCCTTCAGCCGGGCCAGGTTCTCGGCGGTCTGACCCATCGCGATGTACGGGTCGGGGACCAGCCCGTCCGCGCGCGGGTCGTGCCACTCGGCGCCCTCGCTCTGCGCGACGGCGGCGGTCCTGGCCTCCGCGTCGGCGAAGAGCGGGTTGTGGGTGTCCGGCATCCCGTCGGAGCTGCCCTTGGTGGTGCGGGAGACCATCTCGACGCCCGCCGAGATGAAGACGTCGCCCTCGCCTGCCTTGATGGCGTGCAGCGCCATCCGGGAGGTCTGGAGCGACGAGGAGCAGTAACGGGTGATGGTGCAGCCGGGGAGATGGTCCATCCCGAGCTGTACGGCGACGATACGGCCCAGGTTGTGGCCCTGCTCGCCCCCGGGCAGGCCGCAGCCGAGCATCAGGTCGTCGATGTCGGTGGGGTCGAGGCCGGGGACCTTGGCGAGCGCGGCCTCGATGATCGTGGCGGTCAGGTCGTCGGGGCGCAGATCCTTGAGCGAGCCCTTGAAGGCCCGGCCGATGGGGGAGCGGGCGGCGGAGACGATCACGGCTTCTGGCATCAGGGGCTCCCAGGGAAGGACGAGGCTGTAGAGGGAAATTACCCGCACGTATGGCTTGGGTCACCGGGCCGGTCGTGTGATGAGGGACTCTTTTCTAAGCGCTTGCTCAGTCGGTGTGCGGGGAGGTGCGCGCGGTCGGGGCGGCGCGAGCGGGGCGGCCGGCGCGAGCGGGGCGGCCGGCGCACGGGACGGCCGGCGCACGGGGCGGCCGGGCCCGCGCCGCGATCAGCGCCGTTCCACCCGGCTGTCGCTCGGCTCCTGCCGCCCGGCGCCCCCGGTGGCTCCTGTGCCCCCGGCGCCTCCTGTGTCCCCCGTGGCCACCGTGTCCGCCTCCGGGCTCGCCCGTACGTCCGCGGGCGGCAGCACATGGCGCCGCCTGCGGTGCTTGAGCAGTGCCCAGGGCGCGCGGGCCCCGGTGACCTCCGTACCGGCCTGGGCCGCCGCCGCCGAGGCCGCCTTCGCCACCGGGAGCATGTCCTCGTCGCGGGACGCGTCCAGCCGGTCGGTTTCCGGCCACAGGCCGAGCACCGCGCAGAGCGTGGGCAGGACGGCCATCGCGGCGGTCGCGTACCCCTCCGCCGAGGGGTGGTAGTTGTCCGGACCGAACAGCTCCCGGGGGTTGGCGGCGAACTCCGGGCCCAGCAGGTCGCCCAGCGACACCGTACGGCCGCCCTGCTCCACCGCCACGATCGTCTGCGCGGCGGCCAGTTGCCGGCTCACCCGGCGGGCCACCCAGCGCAGCGGCTGGTACACCGGCTCGATCGTGCCCAGATCCGGGCAGGTGCCGACGACCACCTCCGCACCGGCGGTGCGCAGTCCGCGTACCGCCGCCGCCAGACACCGCACGGACTGGGTGGCGGGCATCCGGTGCGTGACGTCGTTCGCGCCGATCATGATCACGCAGACGTCCGGGACCCGGTGCGGATCGGCCAGCAACTGGCTGACCTGGCGCTCCAGATCGTCCGACCTGGCGCCCGGCAGCGCCACGTTCCGCAGCTGTACGGGCCGCTCGGCCACCGCCGCGAGCCCCGAGGCGAGCAGCGCCCCCGGGGTCTGCCCGGCCCGGCGCACGCCCTGGCCGGCCGCCGTGGAGTCGCCGAGCATCCCCATCCGCAGCGGCTCCGTGTGACCGAACGCCAGTCCGTACCACCCGTCGCCGCTCGGCGGTACGGGAGCCGTCCCGCCGCCCACCGACCGTTTCGCGAGCTGGACCTCCGCCAGCAGTACGCCGACCCCCGCCGCGCCCAGCAGCCCGATGCTTCCGCCGCCGTAGGCCGCGCCCGCGGCGATCCGCCGTGCCACCCTCGCCCTCGACACAGTCCGAGTCACCTCCTCGTCGTCGTACGCACGAGTACGTACACCAGCTAACTGCCCCGGAAGGACCACCGTCCAATCTCGGCCATAGCCCGATTCCGGTCCCGGCCGCATACGCTGACCGGACCATCACGGAGACCCCGGAGACAACGGTGCAATTCCACGACTCGATGATCAGTCTGGTTGGCAATACCCCGCTGCTGAAGCTGACCAGCGTGACCGAAGGCATTCAGGCGACAGTCCTGGCCAAGGTCGAATACTTCAACCCCGGCGGTTCGGTGAAGGACCGGATCGCCCTGCGCATGATCGAGGCCGCCGAGGCGAGCGGGGAGCTCAAGCCCGGCGGCACGATCGTCGAACCGACCAGTGGCAACACAGGCGTCGGCCTTGCCATCGTGGCCCAGCAGAAGGGCTACAAGTGCGTTTTCGTCTGCCCTGACAAAGTCTCCATGGACAAGATCAATGTGATGCGCGCGTACGGTGCGGAGGTCGTCGTCTGCCCCACGGCGGTCGACCCCGAGCACCCCGATTCGTACTACAACGTCTCCGACCGGCTGGTGCGTGAGACGCCGGGCGCCTGGAAGCCGGACCAGTACAGCAATCCGAACAACCCGCGCTCGCACTACGAGACGACCGGTCCCGAGCTGTGGAAGCAGACGGACGGCCGGATCACCCACTTCGTCGCGGGCGTCGGCACGGGCGGCACCATCACCGGCACCGGCCGCTTCCTCAAGGAGGCCAGCGAGGGACGCGTCCGGGTCGTCGGCGCGGACCCGGAGGGGTCGGTCTACTCGGGCGGCTCCGGGCGGCCGTACCTGGTCGAGGGCGTCGGTGAGGACTTCTGGCCGACGGCGTACGACCGCACGGTGACGGACGAGATCGTCGCGGTGTCCGACAAGGACTCCTTCCGGATGACCCGGCGCCTGGCCAAGGAGGAGGGCCTGCTCGTCGGCGGCTCCTGCGGCATGGCCGTCGTGGCCGCGCTGAAGGTGGCGGAGGGGCTCGGCCCGGACGATGTGGTCGTCGTCCTGCTGCCGGACAGCGGCCGTGGCTACCTCAGCAAGATCTTCAACGACGAGTGGATGAACGACTACGGCTTCCTGGACCACACCGGGGACTCGCCGCGCGTCTCCGACGTGCTCCAGCACAAGGCGGGCCCCATCCCGACGCTGCTGCACATGCACCCGGAGGAGACGGTCGGCGACGCCATCGACGTCCTGCGGGAGTACGGCGTGTCGCAGATGCCCATTGTGAAGCCGGGCGCGGGACACCCCGATGTGATGGCCGCCGAAGTCATCGGCTCGGTCGTGGAGAAGGAGCTGCTGGACGCGCTGTTCACCCGGCGGGCCTCGCTCGGTGACGCGCTGGAGAGGCACATGTCCGTCCCGCTGCCGCAGGTCGGTTCGGGCGAGCCGGTGGCGGACCTGATGGCCGTGCTGAGCGGGACCGACGGCTCCGACGCGGCGATCGTGCTGGTGGAGGGCAAGCCGACCGGGGTCGTGAGCAGGCAGGACCTGCTGGCGTTCCTGTCCAGGGAAGCGAAGTAGCCGCCGGTACGCGGCGAAAGGCGCCGGCGGAGGCAGGGGAGCCGCGGATCCGCGGAGGCCGGATCCACCGGAAATCCGCGGGTTCGCGAAAGTGGTACGAGCGCGACACGTCCGCGCAGCACCGCCTTAACACGCGTCGGGCACAGTGGTCCTCGTCGGCGTCACAGGACCTCCGGAGCGGCTCCCGGACCTCCACGGACGCCACCGGACACGTAAGCCGGCCCTGACCCGGAGCGTGTCCCTCGCGGGGACCGCCGTCGTCCCGCCCCCCGGTAACGGGGGTGCGGCGGTCCCCGCGACTACTTCCCCCTCCTCGGTCCTTCCGCCTTCCGGCGCCGCCCGGGGCAGCGGTGCCAACCCCCGTCTTCGCCCCGCGGGCCGCCGCGGGTGAAGCGAGCGGTACGGGCCCGGACCCCCACCGCTCCGTCGATCCCCTCGCGCAGGAGGCCGGCGTGCCCGTTGTGGCGGGCGTACTCGTGGATCAGATGAAGCATCACCATGCGCAGCGACACGTCCTCCTCCCAGCGGGGCGCGTGGGCGGTGACGTCCGGCGACGGAGCCGCCGCCTCGATCCGGCGCGCGTGCTCGATCTCGGTGCGCCAGGCGGCGAACGCCTCCTCGGCGCCGGCCGTGCTCACGTCGTACGCCTGCTGGAAGTCGCCCTCCGCGGACCGGACGAGGGGGATCTCCTCGGCGTTCAGCACCCGGCGGAACCACGCGCGCTCCACCTCCGCCATGTGCCGGACCAGGCCGAGCGGGCGGAGGGCGGAGGGCGGCATGGAGCGGCGGCGCAGGTCGTCGTCGGAGAGGCCCTCGGTCTTCGTCGCGAGGGTCGCGAGGGCCGCGCGGTGGAAGTCGAGGAAGGCACGGAGGGTTTCGCGCTCACTGCCCGTGGCGGGCGGGCCGATACGTTCGGAGGGGGTGTCACCGCGCCGGGGCTACCGCCCGTACTCGCTCCTTACCCACCGGTAGTGATGCTCCGGCGGCAGCGCTAATCTCTGCCAGATGATCAGCCGTAACCCGCTGCCACCCCCTCCGCCGCCCGAGGGGATACGTTTCTGGCCCGACCGTGGAGCGCGCCTCGCCGAGCGGGACGCGGCCCTGGCCGAGCTGGCCGGGCGCGGGCTCACGGCCGGGCGGCTGGCGCTGCTCGGGCTGCTGGGGGTGGTCACGGCGCTGGGCTGGGCGGCGCTGGGGCTGGCCGTCCGGAGCCTGGAGACGGGCGGCCTCGGCTATCCGACCGGGCTGGTGGCGCTGGTGCTCGCGCTGGCCCTGCTGGTGCCCGCGGTGGCCGGCGCCGCGCTGTGGCTGCGCCGGGGCCGTGCCGTCCGGGAGCGGCTGGCGGCGTGGGTGGCGGTCGGCCCCGACCCCGTGACGGACGAACGGCTGCGGGCGCACGGGCGGACGGTGATGTGGCTGCTGCCGTCGGTGGCGGTGTGTCTGGCGGGGCTGGCGCTGACGCTGCGCGGGTGCGCCACGCTGATGACCGCGCTCGGGGGCGGCGCCGGTACGGAGCCGGTCACCCTGGGCGAGACGGTGTACGCGCTGGGGCTGGGGGCCACGGTCCTGGCGACGGGGCTGCTCGGCCTTTTCCAGGCGGTCGAACACCAGCGCTGGGCAGGGCGGTTGCTGCACCCGGTGCCGGTGCGCGCCCGCGGGGGCGCACACCGCTGAGGCCGTTCCTACGCCGTCCGTCCTATTCTCGGGAGGGAACGCGTGCGCCATTCAGGGGTAAGGGGCGGCGGATGGACTGGCTCTGGTGGGTCTTCATCTTCTTCATGGTGGGCGGTTTCGGCTGGGTGGCCGATACGGGCCGCTCCGCGTTGCGGACCCGGCACGAGCGAAGAGCCGAACGCTTCGCGCTGGCGGAGAAGGAGCGCGAGAGGGAACGGCTGGCCATCGAGGAGGCCAACAGACAGCCGGAGCCCGTCTGCGGCTGCTCGCACCACCTCGCCAAACACGACCGCCGGGGCAAGTGCCACGAGGACGTGGAGACGCCCATCGAGTGGGACGCGGACAAGAAGCCACTGCGGTACGAGCTGCGCCAGTGCAACTGCCAGCAGTACGTCGGCCCGCAGCCGCTGTCCCGGATCTACGCGGACGAGCTGACGGACCTGGCGTAACACCGCTTGGTCGCCGCGCGCCCCGGCGGCCGTCTCAGAGCTCCGCCGGGTGGCCGATCAGCA
This sequence comes from Streptomyces sp. NPDC088554, assembly GCF_044752945.1. Classification (NCBI taxonomy): domain Bacteria; kingdom Bacillati; phylum Actinomycetota; class Actinomycetes; order Kitasatosporales; family Streptomycetaceae; genus Streptomyces; species Streptomyces sp. NPDC088554. The sequence continues at coordinate 46,425 of NZ_JBIVMF010000017.1, forward strand.
TGGCCGGGGCGCCGGCGGTCCTGGTGAGGAAGACCGTCGCCGTGTTCGGGCCCTTGAGCTTCATCCGGCGGCGCAGTTCCTCCGGTTCGACGGCGGAGCCGCGTTTCTTCACGGTGAGGACGCCGACCTCGCGCTCCCGGAGCAGGGCCTTGAGCTTCTTCAGGTTGAAGGGCAGCTCGTCGGTGATCTCGTAGGCGGTGGCGTACGGGGTGGGGCGGGCCTCGTCGGAGGTGATGTACGCGATCGTCTCGTCGATGAGCCCGCCGTTCAGCTCCTCGGCCACCTCGGCGACCAGATGGGCGCGGATGACGGCGCCGTCGGGTTCGTACAGGAAGCGGCCGGTCGGGCGGACGGGCGGGTCGGGGAGGCCGCGGCCGGTGAGGGTGGTGAGGCCGGTGGTGGTGGGGAGCAGGGTGGCGCGGCGGGTGCCGGGGACGACGGCGCCCGGGTGGCCGTCGGCCCGGCCGGCCGCGTGGTGCCAGAGCACGGCCTCCTTGACGTCGCCGCCGTCCGAGATCCACTCGGCCTCGAAGTCGTCGGGGACCAGCTCGTGCGGGATCCCGGGGGCGATCTTGACCGCGCCCGCGCCCGCCCGGCGTACCGCCTCGATCGCCCAGGACAGCGGCGGCGAGTACGCCTCGGGGTGGAAGATCCGGCCCCGGCCGCCGCGCCGGGCGGGGTCGATGAACAGGGCCGGGGCGCCGGTCGTGTCGTACTCCAGCACATCCGCGCGGACCACCGTCGCCGGCGGGGCGTCCGGTGCCAGGACGCGCAGGTTGGTGAGGGCGATCTCGCAGGTCGGCGCATCCAGATCGACCGCTGTCACGGCGAAGCCCGCGCGGGCCAGCTCGATGGCGTCGCCGCCGATCCCGCAGCAGAGGTCGGTGACACCGGCGGCCGGGTCCGCGACGAGGCCGCGGAACCGCGCGGCGCGGTAGGCGGCGACGGTGGAGCGGGTGGCCTGCTCGACGCCGTTCGGCGTGAAGTACATGCGGTACGCGTCCCGGGCACCGAACTTCGCGACGGCCCGCTGCCGCAGCCGCGCCTGCGCCAGCGCCGCCGAGACCAGCTCGGCCGGGTGATCGCGGCGCAGCCGGGTCGCGACGGCGAGCTCCCCGGCCGGGTCGTGGTCGCGCAGCTCGGCGAGGAGCGTCTGCCCCTCGGCGGAGAGCAGCGGCGCGAGGAGGGGCGGGGCGGGGACGGGGGCGCGGTCGGTCACCCGGTCCATTGTGGGCCAGCCGGGGGATGGTGCGCGCCCGGCGGCGGTGTCGCCCGTGCGCGGGAGCGTGGCGCTGACAGGATGCAGCGCCATGCAACTAGTACGACAAAACGAAGAAATGACCGCAAACGGTACGAGCATCGGGATCCCTCCCCGGGCGGCGCGGAAAGGACGGAGCGGGCGCCGTGCCCGTACCGTCCTCGCCGTACTGATGGCCGCCGCGATCGGCTCCGGCTGCGCCTCCGGGACCGACGCGCCCGACCGCCCGCCCGCGCAGCCGCCCGCCCGCCCCGTACCCGGAGTGCTGCACGGGGCGCCGCCCGCCGGGCCCGAGGGGCTCTCGGCCGCCGAGGCCACGCGCCGCGCGCAGGCCGCGCGCGCCGTCGCGGCGAAGAAGTGGGGGCTCGCGAAAACACCCCTCGCCGCGCCCCCGCCCCCCACGGTGAAGCCGGAGATCACCACCCGCAAGGGGTTCGAGGTCGAGGGCGGCGAGGACCTCCCGCCCATCTTCACCACCGTCCCGGTCAAGGAGAAGGTCGTCTTCCTGACCATGGACGACGGCTCGGAGAAGGACCCCGAGCTGCTGCGGATGATGACCGAGCTGAAGATCCCGTACACCGCTTTCCTCAGCGACTACGTCATCAACGACGACTACGGCTACTTCCGGCAGATGCAGGAGCGGGGTGTCTCCCTCCAGAACCACACGCTCAACCACCCCTACCTGCCCGGACTCTCGTACGAGGAGCAGCGGGAGGAGATCTGCGGCCAGCAGGACAAGCTGGAGAAGCGGTACGGGAACCGGCCCACGCTCTTCCGGCCGCCGTTCGGCAACTACAACGGCGACACCCTGCGCGCCGCCAAGAGCTGCGGCATCACGGCCGCGCCGCTCTGGTCGGCCGAGGCGTTCCCCGACCACATGGAGTGGCGCGAGTGGGACGAGGACCTGCACCCCGGCGACATCGTCCTCACCCACTTCCGCGGGCGCGACGAGTGGAAGGGCTCCATGACCGATCTGGTCCGGGCCGCGATGAAGACCATCACGGACAAGGGGTACGCCGTGGCGCGGCTGGAGGACTACGTGTGAGCCGGCGCGCGAGGCCGGGGCCGGGGCTGGAACCCCTGGCCCCGGGTGCGCGTTTCCGTAACGGAACCCGGCCGCCACGGCAGTTGGATTGGCACTCCGCTTGACCGAGTGCTAATCGCGGTCATAGTCTCTGGTCTGGCACTCCCCACTGGAGAGTGCCAGAGCGCGATCGGCAGATCCGGCACCCGCGACGACGGGTCTATCTGGTCGCCACCCATAGACAGTGAGTACCGAGATCTCCGAAGGGGGAGGTCGGATCGTGACGACCGCCAGCACCAAGGTTGCCATCAAGCCGCTTGAGGACCGCATTGTGGTCCAGCCGCTCGACGCCGAGCAGACCACGGCCTCTGGCCTGGTCATCCCGGACACTGCCAAGGAGAAGCCCCAGGAGGGCGTCGTCCTGGCCGTCGGTCCGGGCCGTTTCGAGAACGGCGAGCGTCTCCCGCTCGACGTTTCCGTCGGCGATGTCGTCCTGTACAGCAAGTACGGCGGCACCGAAGTGAAGTACAGCGGCGAGGAATACCTCGTCCTCTCGGCCCGCGACGTACTCGCGGTCATCGAGAAGTAATTCACCGGAAGTTTTGCTTTGAGCTGCGCCCTCGGCCACCCCGCTACTGCCGGGCGGACGGGGGCGCAGCTCATTCGAGAGGACGAGAGAAGCAGCCATGGCGAAGATCCTGAAGTTCGACGAGGACGCCCGTCGCGCCCTTGAGCGCGGCGTCAACAAGCTTGCCGACACGGTGAAGGTGACGATCGGCCCCAAGGGCCGCAACGTCGTCATCGACAAGAAGTTCGGCGCCCCCACCATCACCAACGACGGTGTCACGATCGCCCGCGAGGTCGAGCTCGACGACCCGTACGAGAACCTCGGTGCCCAGCTCGTGAAGGAGGTGGCGACCAAGACCAACGACATCGCGGGTGACGGCACCACCACCGCCACCGTGCTGGCCCAGGCGCTGGTCCGCGAGGGCCTGCGCAACGTCGCCGCGGGCGCCTCCCCGGCTTCCCTGAAGAAGGGCATCGACGCCGCGGTCAAGGCCGTGTCCGAGGAGCTCCTCGCGACCGCCCGCCCGATCGACGACAAGTCGGACATCGCCGCCGTCGCCGCGCTCTCCGCGCAGGACGAGCAGGTGGGCGAGCTGATCGCCGAGGCGATGGACAAGGTCGGCAAGGACGGTGTCATCACCGTCGAGGAGTCCAACACCTTCGGCCTGGAGCTGGACTTCACCGAGGGCATGGCCTTCGACAAGGGCTACCTGTCCCCGTACATGGTGACCGACCAGGAGCGTATGGAGGCCGTCCTCGACGACCCGTACATCCTGATCCACCAGGGCAAGATCACCTCCATCCAGGACCTGCTGCCGCTGCTGGAGAAGGTCATCCAGGCGGGTGGCTCCAAGCCGCTGCTGATCATCGCCGAGGATGTCGAGGGCGAGGCGCTCTCCACCCTCGTCGTCAACAAGATCCGTGGCACCTTCAACGCGGTCGCGGTGAAGGCCCCCGGCTTCGGTGACCGCCGCAAGGCCATGCTCGGCGACATCGCCACCCTCACGGGCGCGACCGTCATCGCCGAGGAGGTCGGCCTCAAGCTCGACCAGGCCGGTCTGGACGTACTGGGCACCGCCCGCCGCGTCACCATCTCCAAGGACGACACGACCATCGTCGACGGCTCCGGTGCCGCCGACGAGATCGCCGGCCGTGTCAACCAGATCAAGGCCGAGATCGAGTCCACGGACTCCGACTGGGACCGTGAGAAGCTCCAGGAGCGCCTCGCGAAGCTGGCCGGCGGCGTGTGCGTGATCCGTGTCGGTGCCGCCACCGAGGTGGAGCTGAAGGAGAAGAAGCACCGTCTGGAGGACGCCATCTCCGCGACCCGCGCCGCGGTCGAGGAGGGCATCGTCTCCGGTGGTGGCTCCGCCCTGGTGCACGCCGCCAAGGTGCTCGAGGGCAACCTCGGCAAGGAGGGCGACGAGGCCACCGGTGTCGCCGTCGTCCGCCGCGCCGTCGTCGAGCCGCTGCGCTGGATCGCGGAGAACGCCGGTCTCGAGGGCTACGTCATCACCTCCAAGGTGTCGGAGCTGGAGCCGGGCCACGGCTTCAACGCCGCCACCGGCGAGTACGTCGACCTGGTGAAGGCCGGCGTCATCGACCCGGTCAAGGTCACGCGCTCCGCCCTGGAGAACGCCGCGTCGATCGCCTCCCTGCTGCTCACGACCGAGACCCTGGTCGTCGAGAAGCCGGCCGACGACGAGGGCGACGCCGGTCACGGCGGCCACGGCCACAGCCACTGACGTCGAACGACACAGCGCGGCCCGGCACCCCTTCCCAGGGGCGCCGGGCCGCGCCGCGTTCCGCTCCTGTACGGGGGCGCGCGCCCCGGAGGGATTTGTCGGAGGCCCTGCCTAGCGCGGGCCGAACTTGCGGCCCGTCTTCGAGGTGAGCCCGCCGAGCAGCCCGCGCGGGGCCAGCTTCACCGCTCCCATCAGCGCCTTGTAGCGCGGATCCGGGATGGACACCGCCTTCCCGCGCGCCAGGTCCAGCAGCGCGGCCGTCACCAGCTTGTCCGCGTCCAGCCACAGCCACCCCGGGATGTTGTCCGTGCCCATCCCGGCGCGCTCGTGGAACTCGGTCCGTACGAAACCGGGGCACAGCGCCATCAGCCGCACCCCCGTCCCCGTGAGATCCCGCGCCACGCCCTGGGTGAACTGGACGACCCAGGACTTCGAGGCGCCGTACGTACCACGCGGTACGAACGCGGCCACCGACGCCACATTGACGACCCCGCCGCGCCCGCGCGCCCGCATCCCGGGGACCGCCGCCGAGGTGAGCCGCAGGACCGCCTCGCAGTGGACCTTCAGCATGGTCAGCTCGTCGGCCATCGGGACGTCGAGGAAGCGGCCCTTGTTGCCGAAGCCCGCGTTGTTGACCAGCAGGTCGACAGGGTGCTTGGGGTCCGAGAGCCGTTTCTCCACCGACTCGATACCGCCGTCGGTGGAGAGGTCGGCGGTCAGCACCTCGGCCTCGATGCCGTGCCGGTCGTGGAGTTCGGTCGCCTGCTCGCGCAGACGCTCGGTGTCGCGGGCCACCAGCACCAGGTTGTGGCCGTCCGCCGCCAGCCGCCGCGCGAAGGCGGCGCCGATGCCCGCCGTCGAGCCCGTAATCAGAGCAGTCGTCATACGCGGCACGTTAGTGCCTGCCCCACCCGGCCCGATGGGGGTGTTCCCCAGGTGGACGGCCCGCCGGCCGGGCGGCTCTATCCGGCGGCGCCGTGCTCGGCCACGTACTTCCGCGCGATTCCCGGCGACTCGGCGTGCAGCGCCTCACCCGCGGCGAGGACGCGCGGCAGCAGCTCGCGCTCGGTGGTGACCGCGCGGAACGCCATCGACACCGTCACCTCGTGGGCGGGCCGGTGGACGATCTCGACCGGTCGCCCGCGCGGATCCCGCCCGGGGTGATGACGCGGAAGTACGCCCCGGTCACGGCCTGTCGGGTGAAGTGCCGGACCCAGCCCCGCTCGCCCAGCCAGCTCTGGAACGTACGGCAGGGGATCCGGCCGCTCGTCGCCTCCAGCACCAGATCGGGGCCGATCCGCCAGCGCTCGCCGATCTTCGCGCCGGTGATGTCGAGACGTACGTCCTGAGGTTCTCCCCGAAGACGCCGTTGGCGAGCGGCCGACCCAACTCCCTTTCCCAGAAGTCGAGATCCTCCCTGGCGAACGCGTACACCGCCTGGTCGGTGCCGCCGTGGTGGCGCAGATCGCGGACCGTGTCCCCGGCGACGCCGCTCGCGCCCTCGCCCTTGGGTCCGGGGTCGGTCACCCGGACGGGTCCGTCCACCGGACGTTTGTCGATGGCTGTGGCGCCGCCGGGTGCGTCGGTGTACTCCACGGTCTTCGGCCGTCCCGCGTTCACGGTGAGAACTCTCATGCGCGCCACGCCAGTGGCGCCGGGCACGGGTGTTCCCGGGGACGCGGAGTCCCGAGGTCCACGTGGTCCACGTGGTCTGCGTGGTCCACGTGGTCTGCGTGGTCCGTGCAGGAACGTTTCTGCACTCCGTTCGGACCTCGGGTGTCAGTCGTCGCCGTGGCCGCCGTGGGACGCGCCCGCGCCGGATGTCGGGGCCGACGTGCTGATCAGCCGGGTGCGCGCGCGGCCCATCAGCTCCTCGCGCTCGTCCTCCGTCAGGCCGCCCCACACGCCGTACGGCTCCCGTACCGCCAGCGCGTGCGCCGCGCACTCCGCGCGGACCGGGCAGCGCATGCACACCTCTTTCGCCGAGTTCTCGCGCGCGCTGCGCGCCGCGCCCCGCTCCCCCTCCGGATGGAAGAAGAGCGAACTGTCCACACCGCGGCATGCCGCGAGGAGCTGCCAGTCCCACAAGTCTGCGTTCGGTCCGGGAAGGCGGGAGAAATCTGCCATTGCTCATGTCCCCTTGAAACCGTGCTGAGGCGGATACGGGCCGCTTGGGCGTCGGGTACGAGCCCGGCGCGTTGCGGCACCGGTGCTCACGACCGTACATCTACTATGTAAGTAGATGTAAATATGACTCATTGCGAATCTAGCCACAGACACCAGCAAAAGTGAAGAAAAGCCGCTAAATGGGGCATGGCGCGGAGAGGGGGGTGGGCGGCCCCCGGTGTGCTCGTGTGTGTGCGGGCCCTTACGGGGAGTGCGGAACCCGGTCGTCCGACCCGTAACTCTTTCGAGTGACCATCGTTGAGTATGCGAGGCGGTTGAGAGAATGAGTGATCGGGCACATGTCCGAGAGCGTCAATCGCACAGGTGAAGATATGTACCCAGCCTGGAGGCTCAAGGTGACGCGCATCAGCTGCGGAGGACGGTCATGACATCCGTCCTCGTCTGCGACGACTCCCCGCTTGCCCGAGAGGCGCTCCGCCGCGCGGTCGCGACCGTGCCCGGTGTCGAGCGCGTGACGACCGCGGCCAACGGCGAGGAAGTCCTCCGCCGCTGGGGCGCGGATCGGTCCGACCTGATTCTGATGGATGTCCGGATGCCGGGGCTGGGGGGTGTGGAGACGGTCCGCCGGCTGCTCTCCGCCGACCCCGGCGCCCGGATCATCATGCTCACGGTCGCCGAGGACCTGGACGGGGTCGCCCTCGCGGTCGCCGCCGGTGCCCGCGGCTATCTGCACAAGGACGCCTCGCGCGCCGAGCTGCGCGCCACCGTCACCCAGGCGCTCGCCGACCCGACCTGGCGGCTCGCGCCGCGCCGGCTGCGCTCGGCCGAGATGGGCGCCGCGCCCACGCTCACCGCGCGCGAGATCCAGGTGCTCGAAGGCATGAGCCACGGCCGTTCCAACGCGGAGATCGGCCGTGAGCTGTTCCTTTCGGAGGACACGGTCAAGACGCACGCCCGGCGGCTCTTCAAGAAGCTCGGCGCCTCGGACCGCGCGCACGCGGTGGCGCTCGGTTTCCGCTGGGGCCTGGTCCGCTGACGGCGGGGCGTCACTCCCCGCCTGTCGCCGGGGGCCTGCCGGCCGGATCGTTTCCGGACGGTTTTCCCTGCGGGTTTTCCGGGCGGGCGGGGCAACGTACGCCCGTACACACCCGTTTCCCGGGCTATGCCGCATCCTTGGAGATGTGGAAGTCCTCGGGGACGAGTCGGACGAGCGCGAGGGGAGGGCGCAGGGTATGAGTTCTGCCGCACCTGCTCATAACGCTTCAGTGCACAACTACGGACGCGGTGCAGCCGATGAACAGCCGCCAAGGCACCATGGACCGATGCGCGATGACGAGACCACGGTGATCGGTGCGCTCGTTCACCGTGCCGTCGACGGCGACGAGCAGGCCACGCACGACCTTCTGGCCCGGGTCCATCCGCTCGCGCTGCGTTACTGCCGTACGCGGCTGAACCGGCTGCCGGGTGACGCCCGCCACTTCGTGGAGGACCTCGCGCAGGAGGTCTGTGTCGCGGTCCTGATGGCGCTGCCCCGGTACCGCGACACGGGCAGGCCCTTCGAGGCATTCGTCTTCGCCATCGCCGGGCACAAGGTCGCCGATCTCCAGCGCGCCGCCATGCGGCACCCGGGATCCACGGCCGTGCCCTCGGACGAGATGCCGGAGCGGCCCGATGATTCGCTGGGCCCGGAGGAGCGCGCGCTGCTCAGCAGCGATGCCGAGTGGGCCAAGAAGCTGCTCGCCAACCTCCCGGACAACCAGCGTGAGCTGCTGGTGCTGCGGGTGGCGGTCGGGCTGACCGCCGAGGAGACCGGCCAGATGCTGGGGATGTCCCCGGGAGCGGTCCGGGTCGCCCAGCACCGGGCACTGAGCAGACTGCGGGCCCTGGCGAGGCAGTGAGGCAACCGGCGGCCGGTGGATCGGGATCCGCCGGGACGGCCGGCCGTCCCGGCGGATGGCCGGTGGCGGCGGGCGGTGGCGGCGGGCGGCGGCGGTCGGTGGGCGGCGGATGAGCATCCGTGGCGTATGCGACGTATGACGTATACGACGTATGAACATACAAAGCTTATGGGTGATCTTGTCCATGGAATGTTTCATGGAATGAGGGGCTCGCAGAGCCCGTTAGCATGGACATCCGCACCGATCAAGGCCATATGGGGAAGGTGTCATGACTGCAAACGTCGACGGAGTGCCCGAGAAATTCGCGACGCTCGGGCTGACATACGACGACGTGCTGCTGCTGCCGGGCGCCTCGGAGGTCCTGCCGAACCAGGTGGACACCGCGTCTCTCGTCTCCCGGAACGTCAAGGTGAACATCCCGCTGCTCTCCGCGGCGATGGACAAGGTCACCGAGTCCCGCATGGCCATCGCCATGGCGCGGCAGGGCGGCGTGGGCGTGCTGCACCGCAACCTCTCCATCGCCGACCAGGCCAACCAGGTCGACCTGGTGAAGCGCTCCGAGTCCGGCATGGTCACCGACCCGATCACGGTCCACCCGGACGCGACGCTCGGCGAGGCCGACCAGCTCTGCGCCAAGTTCCGGATCAGCGGCGTCCCGGTCACCGACCGCGCGGGCAAGCTGCTGGGCATCGTGACCAACCGCGACATGGCCTTCGAGGCGGACCGTACGCGCCAGGTGCGCGAGGTCATGACCCCGATGCCGCTCGTCACCGGCAAGGTCGGCATCTCCGGCGTGGACGCCATGGAGCTGCTGCGCCGCCACAAGATCGAGAAGCTGCCGCTGGTCGACGACGCGGGCATCCTCAAGGGCCTCATCACGGTCAAGGACTTCGTCAAGGCCGAGAAGTACCCGAACGCGGCCAAGGACGCCGAGGGCAGGCTGCTCGTCGGTGCCGCCGTGGGCGCCAGCCCGGAAGCGCTGGAGCGGGCCCAGGCGCTGGTCGCGGCGGGCGTCGACTTCCTGGTCGTGGACACCTCGCACGGCCACAACAGCAACGCGCTCAGCTGGATGTCCAAGATCAAGTCCAGCGTCCCGGTGGACATCATCGGCGGCAATGTCGCCACTCGTGACGGCGCCCAGGCGCTGATCGACGCGGGTGTCGACGGCGTGAAGGTCGGCGTGGGCCCCGGCTCGATCTGCACCACCCGCGTGGTCGCCGGTATCGGTGTCCCGCAGGTCACGGCGATCTACGAGGCCGCGGTGGCCTGTATGGCCGCCGGGATCCCGGTCATCGGCGACGGCGGCCTCCAGTACTCGGGCGACATCGGCAAGGCGCTCGCCGCCGGAGCCAGCACGGTCATGCTCGGCAGCCTGCTCGCCGGGTGCGAGGAGTCGCCGGGCGAGCTCCAGTTCATCAACGGCAAGCAGTTCAAGTCCTACCGGGGCATGGGCTCGCTGGGCGCGATGCAGTCGCGCGGCCAGGGACGCTCGTACTCCAAGGACCGCTACTTCCAGGGCGAGGTCTCCGCGGACGACAAGCTCGTCCCCGAGGGCATCGAGGGCCAGGTTCCCTACCGGGGCCCGCTCTCCGCCGTACTGCACCAGCTGGTCGGCGGACTGCGCCAGACCATGGGGTACGTGGGCGCCGCCTCCATCGAGGAGATGGAGCGCAAGGGCCGCTTCGTCCGGATCACCTCGGCGGGACTCAAGGAGAGCCACCCGCACGACATCCAGATGACGGTCGAGGCCCCGAACTACACCAGGAGCTGACGCTCCGCCCGTGGCTCACGGGGTCCCGTGCGGCCGATTTCACCCAGGGCCCCCTGGGCGGGACGGCGGCAGGGATACTGGACGGCAGACGTTAGAGGGAAAGGCCACACATCGTGACTGAGATCGAGATCGGGCGCGGCAAGCGCGGCCGCAGGGCGTACGCCTTCGACGACATCGCCGTCGTCCCGAGCCGGCGTACCCGGGACCCGAAGGAGGTCTCGATCGCCTGGCAGATCGACGCCTACCGGTTCGAGCTGCCGTTCCTGGCCGCGCCCATGGACTCCGTGGTCTCCCCGCGGACCGCGATCCGTATCGGTGAGATGGGCGGTCTGGGCGTACTGAACCTGGAGGGCCTGTGGACCCGGTACGAGGACCCGCAGCCGCTGCTCGACGAGATCGCCGGTCTTGACGAGGAGACCGCGAACCGCAGGCTCCAGGAGATCTACGCCGAGCCGATCAAGGAAGAGCTGATCGGCCGGCGCATCAAGGAGGTGCGGGACTCGGGCGTGGTCACGGCGGCCGCGCTCTCGCCGCAGCGGACCGCGCAGTTCTCCAAGGCCGTGGTGGACGCCGGGGTCGACATCTTCGTCATCCGCGGTACGACGGTCTCCGCCGAGCATGTCTCCGGGGCCGCCGAACCGCTGAACCTGAAGCAGTTCATCTACGAGCTGGACGTCCCGGTCATCGTCGGCGGCTGCGCCACGTACACCGCCGCCCTGCACCTGATGCGCACGGGCGCGGCGGGCGTGCTGGTCGGCTTCGGCGGCGGCGCGGCGCACACCACCCGCAACGTGCTGGGTATCCAGGTGCCGATGGCGACCGCCGTGGCGGATGTCGCGGCGGCCCGGCGGGACTACATGGACGAGTCCGGCGGCCGGTATGTGCATGTCATCGCGGACGGCGGGGTCGGCTGGTCCGGCGACCTGCCCAAGGCGATCGCGTGCGGCGCCGACTCGGTGATGATCGGTTCCCCGCTGGCGCGGGCGACGGACGCGCCGGGCAAGGGCCGCCACTGGGGCATGGAGGCCGTCCACGAGGACGTGCCGCGCGGCAAGCTGGTGGACCTGGGCATCGTCGGGACGACGGAGGAGGTCCTCACGGGCCCCTCGCGGATCCCCGACGGGTCGATGAACTTTTTCGGCGCGCTGAGGCGGGCCATGGCGACGACGGGCTACAGCGAACTCAAGGAGTTCCAGCGCGTCGAGGTGACGGTGGCGGACTCGCAGCACCGCCGCTAGATCGCCGATTGCTGTCGGGCTTGGCTGTCCGTCGGCTTGTCGATTCGTCAGGTTCGTCGGTTCGTCGGGTTCGTCAGTTCGTGAGTTCGTCAGTTCGTGAGAAGAAGGCCGCCTCTTTAAGAGGTGGCCTTCTTCATTGTTCCGACTTGTTCCGACTTGTTCCGAAGCTCCCGAGGGGCGGGCGGCTCCTCCGTCCGTCAGAGCCGGTACGCCGCGCCCGCCGGGCTCGCGCCCCTGGTGTCGAGGAGCAGCTGCGCCTTGACCGCGAGGCCCTGGAGGTCGTACGTACGGTGGTGCTGGAGCAGCACCGTCAGATCGGCGTTGGCCGCGGCTTCGTAGAGGGAGTCCGCGCGGGGTACGGGCACGTCGCGCACGCGCCAGTCGGGGACGTACGGGTCGTGGTAGCTGACACCGGCGCCCAGGTCCATCAGTCGGCAGGCGATCTCGGCGGCCGGTGAGCTCTCCTGGTCGGCGAGATCGGGCTTGTAGGTGACCCCGAGGAGCAGGATCCGGGCGGCGCGCGCGGACTTGCCGTGCTCGTTGAGGAGGGTGGCGCAGCGCTGGATGACGTACTGCGGCATCCGGGTGTTGATCTCCTGGGCGAGGCCGACCATGCGCAGCGGATGGCCGGGGGTGCGGCCCGCGTGCGGCAGATAGCTGGGGTCCATGGGCACGCCGTGGCCGCCGACGCCGGGTCCTGGGCGGAATGCCTGGAAGCCGAAGGGTTTGGTCTCGGCGCAGCGGATGACGTCCCAGAGGTCGACGCCGAGGTCGTGGCAGAGGACGGCCATCTCGTTGACCAGCGCGATGTTCACATGCCGGAAGTTGGTTTCGAGGAGCTTGACGGTCTCGGCCTCGCGCGGTCCGCGCGCGCGGACGACCTTGTCGGTGAGGCGGCTGTAGAAGGCGGCGGCCGACTCGGTGCAGGCGGGGGTGAGGCCGCCGATCACCTTGGGGGTGTTGGCGAAGCCGTGGACGCGGTTGCCGGGGTCGAGCCGGCCGGGGGAGTACGCGAGGTGGAAGTCGCGTCCGGCGCGCAGCCCGGAGCCCTCTTCGAGGACGGTCCGCAGGAAGCCCTCCGTGGTGCCGGGCGCGGCGGGCGATTCGAGCAGGACGGTGGTGTGCGGGCGCAGCCGGGCGGCGAGCGCGCGGGCCGCTTCACCGACCGCGGCGAGGTCGGGGGTGCGGTCGGCGCCGAGGGGGGTGGGCGTACAGATCACGGCGGTGCGGACCCGGCCCAGTTCGGCCGGGTTGGTGGTGGGCCTGAAGCCTCCGGAGAGCATCCGGCGGATCTCGGCGGCGGTGAGCGAGCCCTCGACCGGGGGGTGGCCGGCGGCCAGTTCGGCGACGGGCCGCGGATCGGTGTCGTAGCCGATGGTGTCGATCCCGGCGGCTACGGCGGCCTGGGCGAGGGGCAGGCCGAGATGGCCGAGTCCGATGACGGCGAGATCTGCGGGCATGGCGGTGGCCGTCCTTCCCTTGGCCGGAGTGGACAGTGGTCGCAAGCCCGGTGGACAGAACGGGCGTGCGCAATGTCAGACTAGGCGTAAATATGACCGTTATGCGGTAGGGCGCGGCCGGGAAGTCTGTTGATCGGCGTGGTCGGCTCATCGGTGTGCCCGGCGCTCTGTCGGAGCGTCCGGCGGCCTTCGGTCGGGGCACCCTCAGTGCCAGGGAGTGCGCGGAGCGATGGCGCCGGTCCTCGGCCGGGGCAAGGGCCGGATCGGGCGGGAAGTCGCGCACTGCGAGAAGCGGGTGGAGGCGGAGCGGGAGTCGCCGGGCCGGCCGGACGGCGGACGCCGCGCGGCCGGGGGCTCCGGATGCTGTGCCGATCTGGCGCGGGTTCAATCCTCCTCCGTCCCCTTGGTGCTGCCTCCCGCCCCAACCGGCTTCTCGGGCCTGTGGGGCTTTTTGGGCTTCTCGGGCTTTCGGCGGGGACTCTTCACGTTTCATCCGTCACACTCGTCACATCCGTAACAGGGTCATGTGCGATGAATCGAACGTGCTTATGGCTGGTGGGGTGTTGGGCCGGGTCTCGGGCAGTGGCATGGTGGGGGTGCCCTCCTCCGGTCCGATCCTGCCGGACGGCGGACCCGGGAGCAGTCGTGATCCCGGAGTGGGGGACAATGGACGCTCTGCCAGGGCGCGTTACAGCACCGCGCGGACGGCGGGCGCGGGCCAGGATCAGGGATCGCAGAGGGGACGCATGTCGGAGTCGGAGCAGTCGCGGGACACGGCGCAGGAGCCTCGGCGGGACGAGGGGAAGAGCGCCGAGGGCACCCCGGAAGGGCGCCTGCTCGCAGGCAGGTACCGGCTCAGCGGCGTGCTCGGGCGCGGCGGTATGGGCACGGTGTGGCGGGCCCTGGACGAGACCCTCGGCCGTACGGTCGCGGTGAAGGAGCTGCGCTTCCCCTCCAGCATCGACGAGGACGAGAAGCGCCGGCTGATCACCCGTACCCTGCGTGAGGCCAAGGCCATCGCGCGGATCCGCAACAACGGAGCGGTCACGGTCTTCGACGTCGTCGAGGAGGACGACCGGCCCTGGATCGTCATGGAGCTGGTCGAGGGCAAGTCCCTCGCCGAAGCCGTGCGCGAGGACGGGCTCCTGACGCCCAGGCGGGCCGCCGAGGTCGGGCTCGCCATTCTCGACGTACTGCGCTCGGCGCACCGCGAGGGCATTCTGCACCGCGATGTGAAGCCGTCCAACGTGCTGATCGCCGAGGACGGGCGCGTCGTCCTCACCGACTTCGGCATCGCCCAGGTCGAGGGCGACCCGTCGGTGACCTCGACCGGCATGCTCGTCGGCGCCCCCTCGTACATCTCGCCCGAGCGCGCCCGCGGTCACAAGCCGGGCCCCGCCGCGGACCTCTGGTCGCTCGGCGGGCTGCTGTACGCGTCGGTGGAGGGCGCTCCGCCGTACGACAAGGGCTCGGCCATCGCCACGCTGACGGCCGTCATGACCGAACCGCTCGACCCGCCCAAGAACGCGGGCCCGCTGACGGAGGTCATCTACGGGCTGCTCGTCAAGGACCCCGAGCGGCGGCTCGACGACGCGGGCGCGCGGGGACTCCTGGAGGACATCATCGATGCGCCGGAGCAGGCGCCGGAGCCCGCGCCCGACACCACCCGGGCCGTTCCGCTGCCGCCCGCGCCGCCCGAGCGGATCCCGGGGCAGCGTTCCGCGGTCGGCGCGGTGGCCGGTGGCGGCCCGCGGCCCGTCGCCGCCCACCCGGCGCGGTCGAAGGCGTCGCTCGGCGATATCGTGCCCCGGCGCACGCTGGTGATCATCGCGGTCGTCGCGGCGATCGCGCTGATCTCCACGGTCCTGGTCATCGCCCTGAACGGGGAGACGGGCGGAGCGGGGAGCAACAGCAAGGCCAAGGACGACACCTCGGTCTCGGCCGGTGCCGCCGACGGCTCCAAGGGCAGCGGTACGAGCGAGGACCCCGCTCCGGGCAAGAGCCCCACCGGCGAGAAGGGCGCGGCCGCCACCACGGGCGGGGAGAGCGCGAGCGACTCCGCGTCCGACGCGGGCTCGGATTCCGGTTCGGATTCCGGTTCCGGCGCGGAGGGCCAGGATTCCGGCGGCGCCGCCGGCGAGGACCTCCCCGGCGGGTACGCCACGGTCAGCGACGCCCAGTTCCACTTCTCGATGGCGATGCCCGAGGGATTCCGCAAGACCGGTATAGCCGGCAGCAACTCCGGTGGTATCTACAGCGCGAGCGGCGGCTTCCCCCGGGTCCAGGGCGACTACACCGGCACCCCCACGGACGACGCGGCGGCGGCGTGGCGGGCGGCGGAGCCCTCGGTCGGGAAGAGCAGCGACGGCTACAAGCTCATCAGTATCAAGGAAGTCGAGTACAACGGCTATCCGAGCGTCGCCGACTGGCTGTTCGAGCGCGACCAGGGCGGCGAGCGGGTCCGGGTGCTCAACCGGGGCTTCAAGCTGGACGACACCCATGGCTACTCGATCATGATCACCTGCAAGGCGAGCGAGTGGGACGACACGGAGTGCAAGACGTTGCGTGAGACCGCGTTCAAGACCTTCGCGTCGACCGACTGAGGAAACCGACGGCCCGACGGCGGTCGGTGCGGACCGAAGAACCGGACGAATGGGTTCCGGCCGTTGGGGGAAGAGGTTCCCTCAAGCGGAGGCCAACGTTCCCCAGCGGGTTGCCGAGACCCTGCGGCATGTTGGCCCGTGGCCACGTATCGTGAGAACTCGCGAACCGTACGCATCCACAATGTGCCGGTAAATGACCGGAATTGACGGTTTCGTGGGTCTCCGGGACCGGTAGACAGCGTACTTGTGGGGGAGGCGTCGTGGACGAATACGCGGGGCGGGTGCTCGCCGACCGCTATCGCCTGCCCCTGCCGCCCTCCGACGAGTACGAACTCGTCGAGACCCGCGCCTTCGACACGTACAGCGGGCAGGAAGTCCTCGTCCGGCAGGTGCCGCTGCCGGAGGTGGTGGAGGCCGAGGTCGTCGACGCGGAGGGCACCGCCGCGCCGCGCCGGGTCCCCGGGCGTTCCTCGGTGCGCAAGCACACGGATCCGGCGGTACGACGGGCCATCGAGGCCGCGCAGAGCGCCGCCCAGATCCCCGACCATCCCCGGCTCGACCAGGTCTTCGACGTGTTCGCCGAGGCGGGCTCGCTCTGGATAGTGAGCGAACTGGTCGCGGCCAGGCCGCTGGCCGCGCTGCTCGCGGAGAAGCCGCTGAACCCGTTCCGGGCGGCCGAGATCGCCTCCGACGTGCTCACGGCGGTACGCGTGGTGCACGCGCACGGCTGGACCCACCGGAACATCACGGTCCGTACGGTCCTGGTCTGCGACGACGGGCGGGTGGTGCTGACCGGGCTCGCGGCGGGCGCGGCCGAGGAGGCGCTGTGCGGATACGCGCCGGTACCGGAGCCGTTCGATCCGGTCGACCTCGACGAGGACGCGCCGGGGTCGGTGGGGTCGGTGGGATCCGTGGGACGGGCGGGGCCGGTGGGGACGGAGCTTCCGCCGGGGTACACGCCGGCGGAGTACGAGCCACAGGCCGGTCCCGGGACCGGTTCCGGGGCTGCTCCCGGCAGCGCTTCCGAGGGGGCGCCCGCGTCCGGTTCCGGGTCGGGTCCCGGCGGGCAGTTCGCGCCGCCGGACCGGAGCGGGGCGCAGGCCCCGCCGTACGCACCGGAGACGACGGCGGGCGTGCCCGGTTCGCCGGGCCGCGCCTCGCTGGAGAAGGGGCGCCCCGCCCCGAGCCCGTACGGGGAGGGCACCTCGTCCGGCACCTCGGGAGCCATGCCCCGCCCGCACCACGGCACGCCGGGCGTCCCCGCTCCGTACAGCGGCCAGCCCGCGCTGCCGGGCGGGAGCGCCTCGGGCGACATCCGGGCCGCGCGCGCCGGGGCCATCGCCGCGTACCGCGCGGGAGCGCGGGCCGCCGCCCGCGCCGGCGAGGACCAGAACTCCGGGGCGACCCCGCTGCCGCCCCTGCCGGAACCGGCGGGGGAGGAGCGGCCTGAGCCGCCGCAGGGCGGTAGCCCCGACCCGAACTGGTGGGCGCGGCCCCGTACCGAGGGAGCGGCCACTGATCCCGACGCGGACGCCGACATCGACGCCGACTTCGACGAGGACGACGACCCGCCCACCCCGTACCGGCCGAGGCTGTCCGGCACCTGGCGCGACGGACCGGCGCCGTGGGGCGACGCGGCGGGCTCCCTGCCCGCCGGGGGCGGCCGCAGCCCGTACGTACCGGGCTCGGCGGGGTTCGGCCATGGCGCGGGCGGCCCGGCGGACGGCGCCACCTCGGGCATCCCGGTGCCGGGCGGAAGCGGCGCGGGCTTCGGTACGGGCTTTGGTACGAGCGGAGGCACTGGTTCCGGTACGAGCGGAGGCTCCGGTGTGGGCTCCGGCTCCGGTGTCGTCGTCGCCCGTGGCGGCGGAGCGCCCTACTCCGGGTCCAGCGGCGCGGGCGGCCGGCCCGGTGGCGCCCGCGACGCGCTGCGCGCCGACTCGCAGCGCCGGTCGGCGCAGCTGCCCGCCGCCGCGGCCCGGGGCGTCGGCGGCGGACGCTGGGACGACATCGTGGCGGGCGGTCACCTGCCCGCGTACCGGGGCCCCGCCACGCCCCTCGCCGCCGAGCGCGCCCGGCAGGCGCGTATCGCCGTCGTCGGCGCGGTCACCGAGCGCTGGGCGCCCGAGCAGGCAGGTCCCGTCCACGGGAACTGGCAGCTGGCGCCGCCCATCGGGCCCGCCACCGACCTGTGGGCGCTGGGCGCGCTGCTGTACCGCGCGGTGCAGGGGCACGCGCCGTATCCGGAGGAGAGCGCGATCGAGCTGGTGCAGTTGGTCTGCGCCGAGCCGCCCGCCTTCGCCGAGGAGTGCGGCCCGCTGCGTCCGGTCGTCGAGTCGCTGCTGCGTCAGGACCCGACGGAGCGGCCGGACTTCGAGGAGCTGCGCGGCTGGCTGCGGTCGCTCGTACGGTCGGCTCCGGAGCCGGAGGCCGGTCTGGACGTCGTACCGGTGCCGTCCGACGAGACACGGCTGCCGATCGTGCGCCGCCGGGGCGAGCTGGTGCGCAGGCGTGGCCGGCGCCGGGGCCGGGACGCCGAGCACGGACGCCACCGCCACAAGAAGGGCAAGGACGGCAAGGAGCGCGCGGACCTCAAGAGCCACGAGGGGTACGCGGACCGCCGGGACCTCCCGGATCACGCGGAGGGCGGCCGGTCCGCGGCCGAGGAGCTGCCCGAACGGCTTGACCGTACGGAGCGGTTCGACCGTACGGAGCAGTTCGACCGGCCCGAGCGGTTCGACCGGCCCGACCGGCTGGACCGGCCCGACCGGCTGGACCGTGCCGAGCGGGGGCGTGGCCGAGGCCCCCGCGCACTGGGGCGCACGCTGTTGCTGCTGATACTCCTGATGCTCGTCGCGGTCATCGTGTACGCCGTGATGTTCATGCCCAAGTCCCCTGCGCGGCAGCAGGGGCAGCGCGTCGGCGAGGCGAATCCGGGCGCGTCCGGAGCGCCGCTGACACCGGGCGCCCAGGACTCCGACGACAGCGAGGAACCGGCCGCGGAGGAGTCCGCCTCCGACAGCCCGAAGAACCCGAACACCTCCGCGCCCCAGACGTCCGACCCGGCGGAGAGCATCCCCGACGGATACACGCTGCGTAACGACCCCGAGGGCTTCCGGGTCGCGGTCGACAAGGACTGGCAGCGCCGCCCGATCAACGACAGCGGTCAAGTCCGTTATGTCGGCGGCGATTTCACGCTCATCGTCGTGCCCGGCCGGGACAGCGTGGCGGACAACGGCGAGGACCCCGTGGCCTACCAGCGCGACAAGGAACGGGAGTTGCAGCCCTTCCGGGATTCCTCCTGGGCCACCGCGTCCGGGGTGCGCCGGGTCGATGTGGGGCGCCAGGCCATGGCGGAGGGTCAGTACACCTGGCAGGACAGCAGCGGTGGGACGGTCTTCGTGCGAAATCTCGCGATGATCGTCAGTGGCCGTTATCACATCATCCAGGTCATCGGACCGGACAGCCAGAAGGACAAGGTCGACGAGATCTACGAGCAGGCGACGGGCGCCTACCGGGTCACCGGTTGACCCCGGCCCCCACGGGGCCTGTGTGCGGGGTGTGCTGACGGAGTGCGGGTGTGGTGACCGTCCCGTATCTCTTGTACGTCCCGGCGGGGCCCGCGCCGGGAGCGGTGCGCGTACTGCCGTGTATTCAGGCCGAGTTCATGGCTGGTCCGGGCGGTGCGCGGGTCCCGGCCCGCGTATCACGGTGGGGTGGTGGAAGGTGGCCCTAGGTGCCGCGCAGGTTGGTGCCCTCCGTAGCCTGTGTTCCGAACCTGTGTTCTGAGGAACGGGGTGGGACGTGGAACACACAACAGAGGGAACAGGTGTGGGCGCGGATACGGGCGTGGACGCGGGGCCGGTGCTCACCGGGCGTTACCGGCTGGGCGAGTCCATCGGCAGCGGGGGTATGGGCCGGGTATGGCGCGCCCACGACGAGGTGTTGCACCGTACCGTCGCCATCAAGGAGTTGACCGCAGGACGCTATGTCTCCGAGGCCGACCGCGCCGTACTGCACCGGAGGACCCAGAAGGAAGCGCGGGCGGCGGCGCGGATCACCCACCCGGCCGTGGTCACCGTCCATGACGTGCTCGACCACGACGGCCGGCCATGGATCGTCATGCAGTACGTCGACGGCCCCTCCCTCGCCGATGTCGTGAAGCAGGGCGAGGTCGACTTCCGCGAGGCGGCCAGGATCGGTCTCGCCGTCCTCGGCGCGCTGGGCGCGGCCCACGCGGCCGGGGTGCTGCACCGTGATGTGAAGCCCGGCAATGTCCTGCTCGCCGGGGACGGCCGGGTTCTGCTCACCGATTTCGGGATAGCGGCGATCGAGGGCGACTCGACCATCACCCGGACCGGTGAACTCGTCGGCTCCATCGACTATCTGGCGCCGGAAAGGGTACGCGGCAACGACCCCGGACCGGCCTCCGACCTCTGGTCGCTCGGGGCGACGCTCTACGCGGCCGTGCAGGGGGTCTCGCCTTTCCGCCGTACCTCACCGCTCTCCACCATGCAGGCCATCGTCGGTGACGAGCCGGTCCACCCCGACCGGGCCGGACCGCTGGCGTCCGTGATCGCCGCGCTGCTGCGCAAGAACCCGAACGCGCGGCCCACGGTGGCCGAGGGCGAGCGGATGCTGCGCGAGGTGCTGGAGGGCGCGGCGGGCGGCGCGGCGGACCGGCTGCAGACCGGGAGCGCCCCGGTGGTGAACGTACTGGCGGACGGCGATGTGGAGGAGGTCACCACCGACCTGGCGCCGCCGCCCGAGCCGACGCGGCCGAGCGCCCGTACAGGGGAGGGGAGCGGTGACGGAGACGTCGGGACCGCGGACCTGGGAGTGCGCTCCGGCGCATACTCCGGTCCGCACTCCAGCTCGCACTCCGGCTCGCGTTCCGGTCCGCACTCCGGTACGCAAGAACGTACGTCCGTACCTCCCCCTCTCTCCCACACGCACCCGACCGCGCACACCTATGTCGCGGGACGCGGCCCGCGCGGCCACTGGCGCAAGAGGATCGCGGTCGTCGTACTCGCGGCCGTTCTCGGCGGAGGGGTGGTCTTCGCGGCGCTGAAGTACGAGGACGGCAGCGACACGGCGAGCGGTTCGACGTCGTCGATGGGTGTGTCGGCAGGCGGCGATTCCCAGGACAGCGCCACTGGCGGCGTCAGCGGCGACGAGGTGGCCGTCTCCGAGGGCTGGACCCGGATCGAGGCCGAGGAGGGTTTCAGCCTCAACGTCCCCCAGGGCTGGGAGCGCCGTACGGACAGCTCCCACATCGACTACACCCCGGACAAGGGCCGCCATCTCCTGCGGATCACCATCGACTCGCCCGACTTCGAGACCCCCCGGCTGCACATGCTGAATGTGGAGAAGAGCCTCGGCCGACTCCCCGACTACCGGCGGATCAGCCTGCGGGACAACGCCTTCCGGGACCACGAGAAGTCCGCCCTCTGGGAGTTCGCCTGGACCGAGCGGACGGGCAACCCGGGCCCGCGGCGCGCGATCGACCAGATCTACTTCTCGGACGACAGCGCCACGGAGTACGCGATCTTCATGTCGGGCCCGGAGGACGACTGGGCCGCGACCCGCAAGCAGTTCGACGCCGTACTGCGCAGCTGGCAGCCGCCGCCGGAGGAATCCGGCTGAGCGGGCGCGCGGCTGATCAGGGGTTATCCGCGGGTGGTCACCGGCGGTATCCGGGCGGGGTGCGGAGGGTCGCGAAAGGGGCCCGCCGCGGCCTCCGGCGGGTGGCCCGAAAAGGGTTACCCTCGGGTATCCAAAGCGCTGGAAGCGGCATACCCTCGGCCCCATGACGGACTCGCAGGCCCTCGCCGCCGCTCCTGCCACCCCCGGCTCCCTCGGTACGAACCCGGTCGCCGCCGCCCCCGCGGGGGCCCGTACCGCCGCCGATGTGGTCACCCCCGAGGTGGTCGCCCAGCTCATCCGGGGCGTGGCCGGTTCCGGCCGTACCGCACACCACACGCCCTTCACCGGGGCGCGGTTGGCGGAGCTGCCCGAGTCGACCCCCGAGGACGTGGCGCACGCCTTCGACCGGGCGCGCGCCGTCCAGCCCGGCTGGGCCGCCACCCCCGTGCGGCGCCGGGCCGCGGTCCTGCTGCGCTTCCACGACCTCCTCCTGGAGCGCCAGGCCGAGGTGCTCGACCTGATCCAGCTGGAGACCGGCAAGGCCAGGCTGCACGCCCACGAGGAGGTCCAGTCCGTCGCCGTCGCGGCCAGGCACTACGGGCGCAGGGCGCCGGCGTATCTGCGGGCGAAGAGCCACCTCGGCGTCATGCCGTTGCTGACCAAGGTCACCGAGCTGCGCCATCCGCGCGGGGTCATCGGCCAGATCGCGCCCTGGAACTACCCCCTCGAAGTCTCCATAGGCGACGCGTTGCCCGCGTTCGTCGCGGGCAACGCCGTCGTGATGAAGCCCGACACCGAGACCGCGCTCACCGTGCTGTGGGCCCGTGACCTGCTGATCGAGGCCGGACTGCCCGCCGAGGTCTTCCAGGTGGTCATCGGGGAGGGGCCGGTCATCGGCCCCGAGGTCGTGCTCCACGCCGACTACGTCTCCTTCACCGGCTCGACCCGTACCGGCCGCGAGGTCGCCCGGGGCGCGGCGGACCGGCTCGTCGGCGTCTCGCTCGAACTCGGCGGCAAGAACGCCATGCTGGTCCTGGCCGACGCGGACCTGGAGAAGGCCGCGGCGGGCGCGGTGCGCTCCTGCTTCTCCTCGGCGGGCCAGCTCTGCGTCTCCATCGAGCGGCTGTACGTCCACGAGTCGGTGGCCGACGCGTTCGTGGAGCGGTTCGCCGCCCGTACGAAGGCGATGCGGCTCGGCGGCTCCCTCGCCTACGGCGCCGACATGGGCTCCCTCGCGGGCGACCGCCAGCTCGACTCGGTCGTCCGCCATGTCGACGAGGCCGTCGCCAAGGGCGCCACGGTCGTCGCGGGCGGCGTCGCCCGCCCGGACATCGGACCGTACTTCTACGAGCCGACGATCCTCGACGGTGTCGTGCCGCCGATGGCGGTCTGTACGGAGGAAACGTTTGGCCCGGTCGTCTCCCTCTACCGCTTCGGCGACGAGGACGCGGTGATCGACCTGGCCAACGACACACCGTACGGACTCAACGCGAGCATCTGGACGAAGGACGCGGCCCGGGGCCACGCCCTCGCCACCCGGCTGCGGACCGGCACGGTCAACATCAACGAGGGGTACGCGGCGGCGTACGGCAGCGTGGGCTCCCCGATGGGCGGAATGAAGGATTCCGGTCTCGGCCGGCGGCACGGCTCCGAGGGCATTCTCAAGTACACCGAGTCGCAGACCGTGGCGCGGCAGCGGCTGGTGCAGATGGCTCCGGGGTTCGGGATGGACGACGAGCGGCACGCGGCCTTCATGAACCGCGGCCTGCGGGCGATGAAGGCGCTGCGGCTGCGGTGACCGGCTCGCCGTTCAGTACGCCGTAGATCAGTACGCCGTAGGTGTCGACGAGGAGAGCCAATGCCGCAGGACGGTCCTGTCCGAGGAGCCGGTCACGACGACCACGACGGTCATGGCCGCAACAGTCATGGCCGCAACAGTCATGGCCGCGACGATCACGACTGTGACTACGACTACGACTATGACGTGATCGTCGTAGGGTCCGGTTTCGGTGGCTCGGTCTCCGCGCTGAGACTGGCCGAGAAGGGCTACCGGGTGGGTGTCCTGGAAGCGGGCCGCCGCTTCACCCGGGAGACCCTCCCCAAGAACTCCTGGGACCTCAGGAACTACCTCTGGGCACCCGCCCTCGGCCTCTACGGCATCCAGCGCGTCCATCTGCTCGGCCATGTGATGGTGCTGGCGGGCGCCGGGGTCGGCGGCGGCTCGCTCAACTACGCCAACACGCTGTACGTACCGCCCGCCGCGTTCTTCGAAGACCCGCAGTGGGCGGCCATCACCGACTGGCAGCGGGAGTTGAAGCCGTACTACGACCAGGCCACCCGCATGCTCGGCGTACGGCTCAACCCGACCATGACCGCCTCGGACGTCCATCTGAAGGCGGCGGCCGAGGAGATGGGCGTCGGCGACAGCTTCCACCTCGCCCCGGTCGGCGTCTTCTTCGGGGACGGTGGGGACGCCGACGGTACGGTCAGGGCGGAGCCCGGAGCGGAGGCGGCCGACCCGTACTTCGGCGGAGCGGGCCCCGCGCGCAGGGCCTGCGTCGAGTGCGGCGAATGCATGACGGGCTGTCGGCGGGGCGCGAAGAACACCCTCACCGAGAACTACCTGTATCTGGCGGAACGGGCCGGCGCGGTCATCCACCCCATGACCTCGGTGGTCGCGGTGACGGAGGACCGGGCGGGCGGTTTCCGGGTGCTCACCGTCCCGACCGACGCACGAGGAAAGGGGCGCCGGAAGGGCCGTACGAAAACCCTCCGCGCCCGGCAGGTCGTGATCGCCGCCGGAACGTACGGCACCCAGACGCTGCTGCACACCATGAAGGACCAGGGCCTGCTGCCGCGGATCTCCGACCGGCTGGGCGAGCTGACCCGTACCAACTCCGAGGCGCTGGTGGGCGCGCAGACCGACGACCGGCGCTACCGCGCACGCCACGGCGCGCCGAAGGCGGACTTCACCCGGGGCGTCGCCATCACCTCCTCGATTCACCCGGACGACGCCACCCACATCGAGCCGGTGCGCTACGGCAAGGGCTCCAACGCGATGGGCGCGCTGTCCATCCTCCAGGTGCCGCACGGCGACCGGCGGATCCGGGGCTGGCTCGGCAACGCCGTACGCCATCCGATGCTGCTGCTCCGCTCGCTCTCCAACCACCGCTGGTCGGAGAAGACGATCATCGGCCTGGTCATGCAGTCGTTGGACAACTCCCTGACCACGTACCGCAGGCCGACCGGCCCCGGCAAGGGCCTGCTCACCGCCCGGCAGGGGCACGGCGCCCCCAACCCCCAGCAGATCCCCGAGGCGACCCGGGCCGCGACCCTGATCGCCGCCGAGATCAACGGCTTCGCGGGCAGCAACGTCGGCGAACTCATGGGCACCCCGCTGACCGCCCACTTCCTGGGCGGCTGCGCCATCGGCGCGTCGGCGCGGGAGGGCGTGATCGACCCGTACCACCGGCTGTACGGACACCCCGGCGTCTCCGTGGTCGACGGCTCGGCGGTCTCGGCGAACCTGGGGGTGAACCCGTCTCTGACGATCACCGCCCAGGCCGAGCGCGCGATGTCCTTCTGGCCCAACAAGGGGCAGCCCGACCCCCGCCCCGAACAGGGCGCGCCCTACGCCGGGCCGGTGCCGGTCGAGCCGCTGACCCCGGCGGTCCCGGCGGATGCCTTCGCGGCGCTGCGGCTTCCGTTCCTGGGGATGCCGGCGGTTCCGCCGCAGAAGGACCGCAGGAAGCGGTAGTTCCCTTTGCGGCTGTTCGTGGCTGTTCATGGCTGCTCATGGCGTTTCGCGGCGGTGCGAGCGGCTGTTCTTGCGCCGGTACGGAAAAGAGGCGCTGCACCCCCCTCCGAGTGCAGCGCCTCTTGGCTTTGTTGTCGCGTGTGACGCGTTACACGGCGGAGTCGCCGTGACGACGGCGCTTCATCGCGAACATCACACCGGCACCGGCGACGATGGCGATCCCGCCGACCATGCCGATGACGGGGACCATCGAGGAGGAACCGGTCTCGGCGAGGCTGCCGGTGGGCGGCAGCTGGTTGGCGCCACCCTGCGGCTTCGTCTCCGAGGGCTTGGCACCGGTGCCCGGCTTGGGCTTGCCCGGGTTGTCGTTCTTCGAGCCGGCCGACAGCACCTCGAACTCCCAGTCGGAGTAGGAGGGGAGGGTGCAGTTCGTGTCGGAGTCCGTGTAGGCGGCGAGGCCGACCGCGTAGCCGTTACCGGCCGGGGCCTTGGCGCCGATGTTCAGCCGCAGCTTGAGGTCGACGTACGCCTTGGCGCCGAGGGTGGTGTCGCCGATGTAGATGCCGGTGCCGAGCTCACCCGCCGACAGCCACTTGCCGCTCTTGTCCTGGAACTCGACCTGGGTGAAGGTGCCGAGCCACTTGGACTCGTCCTCGTCGAAGGACTCGTTGTCGATGAACAGCGCCCAGTCGATCTTTCCGAGCGCCTTGTCGGAGGTGTTGGTGGCGCGCAGGGTGAACGCGTGCCAGCCGCTGCCCGCGGTGATCCTGCCCGGCAGGCCGCTGATCCCCAGCTCCAGCGCGGAGTCGAGGTCGAAGTCCTCGTCCTCCTCGTCGATCAGGCACTCGGCGGGCTCGGTCGGCTCGGCGCTCGGCGGGGTGGTGGGGCTGGTCGAGGGCGCGGGCGACTCGGCCGTGGGCTCGGCGGTGGGCTCGTCGGTCGGGTCGTCCGTCGGATCGACCGGCGGGTTCTCCGTGGGCTCGGTCGGCTCGTCGGTCGGTTCGGTGGTGGGGGCCGGGACCTCGTCGGTGGGCTCGGTCGTCTCGCCGGTGCCGCCACCGGTCTCCGTGTCCTCGGTCGCCGTGTCGGACGGGCCGGGGGAAGCGGACTCTGTGGAGGTCTGCGTGTTCGTGTCGTCGGTCGCGTAGGCGGCCGGGGCCGCGAGGAAGGCGGCGGGAGCTATGACGGCGGTCGCTGCGGCGACGGCCATAGCGCGGCGAAGCTTCATGAAAAGACCTCAGCGAAGTCCGGCGCACCGCGTGGATGACGGTGCGGAGTCGTGGGGCCCTTCCCTTATGGGGGTGATGGGTGAGGCCGTTGGTGTCGCATGCAAGACCTGCGACACCCGATAATGGTTGTGGCCTTCTTGACGAAATCTTTATGCGTCCTGGATCACGCATATATTCGGCGGCCGGGCCTTCGGGGGAGAAGCGGGAGAAGGCGGGAGGAACCGGGACCTCGCCGGGAGACCTCACCTGGGGAAACTCGCCGGGGACCTCGCCTGGGACCTCACCGGGGAAAGCGGACGGCCGGTCCCGGGCGTCCCCGGAACCGGCCGTCTTCTGTGGGACCGGGCGGCTGTCCCCTGCCGACCGGTCACGGGCGCCGGGGCGAGGTCCCACGGCGCACCTGCAGTGCGTCGCACGCCCCGGCGGAGCCACGGCTGCTTGTGCTTGTGCTGTCTCCGCGCCCGTACGGTCCAACGAAGGCCGGGGTGGGGCGGTCACGCACCGTACGGGTGAGATCCGGGGCCGGAGGTTTCCGTACGGCTGCGGCAGGAGGGGCGTCGCCCGGATGCCGGGGGTGTACCGCTCAGATACGGCCCCTGCTCAGCTCCAGCAGGGTCATCGCCAGCGCCGTACCCGGTTTGCCGAGGGCGTCGCGGTAGCGGGCGAGGATCTCCATCTCGCGGGAGAGGCTGACGCGGGGGCCGCCGGAGGCCATCCGGGTGTCCTGGACGACGGACGAGATCGCGAGCCGCTCCTGGATGAGGCCGAGGATCCGGTCGTCGAGGGTGTCGATACGTTCGCGCGCGTCGCCGATGAGCGTGGCCGCCTCGTCCGTACGGGCGCCGGTGTTCTCGGTGATGGTCATGTCGGGCTCCTGGTGGTCCTGGTCTTCTGTGATCCGGGTGGTCCCGCCGGTCCTGGTGGTCAGGGTCGGGAGGGGAGGAGCCCCGGAGGCCGTACGGCCCCGAACGCGACAGGCGCCCCGGGCCTTTGTCGGCCCGGGGCGCCTGTCGAAGTCGCTTGTCAGCTCAAGCAGCACGACCATGGCAGCCGGACGGGCCGGTGCCATAGGTAAAGACGTAGGTCAGCTGGGTGCGCATGCGGTCAGTATGGACCAGGCGCGCCCGCGCGGGGCAACGCGGGTTCGGATGGTGAGACGAAAAGCTGTCCGCGAGGCGTCCCCGGCCGCCGTTAGAATCGGGAGAACCCAGACCTGTTCTTCACCGCCGGAAGGCCGCCCCCGTGCCAGCAGCACCCCCCGCCGCCCCCGACGTCGTTCTCGTCGTCGACTTCGGCGCGCAGTACGCCCAGCTCATCGCCCGCCGTGTCCGTGAGGCCCGGGTCTACAGCGAGATCGTGCCGTCCACGATGCCCGTGGCCGAGATGCTGGCCAAGAACCCCAGGGCGATCATCCTCTCCGGCGGTCCCTCCTCGGTGTACGCGGAGAACGCGCCCACCGTGGACCGCACGCTCTTCGAGGCGGGCATCCCCGTCTTCGGCATGTGTTACGGCTTCCAGCTGATGGCGACCGTCCTCGGCGGGACCGTCGACAACACCGGGGCGCGGGAGTACGGCCGTACCCAGCTGCGTGTCTCACGGACCGGCTCCACCCTCTTCGAGGGCACCCCGGCCGAGCAGGCCGTCTGGATGTCGCATGGCGACGCCTGCTCCGCCGCGCCCGCCGGATTCACCGTCACCGCGTCCACGGACGTCGTCCCCGTCGCCGCCTTCGAGAACGACGAGAAGAAGCTGTACGGAGTCCAGCACCACCCCGAGGTGCTGCATTCCACGCACGGGCAGCAGGTCCTGGAGCACTTCCTGTACCGGGGCGCCGGCATCGAGCCGACCTGGACCACCGCGAACGTGGTGGACGAGCAGGTGGCGCTCATCCGCGAGCAGGTCGGCACCAAGCGCGCCATCTGCGGGCTGTCGGGCGGCGTGGACTCGGCCGTGGCCGCGGCCCTCGTGCAGAAGGCCATCGGATCCCAGCTGACCTGCGTGTATGTCGACCACGGTCTGATGCGCAAGGGCGAGACCGAGCAGGTCGAGAAGGACTTCGTCGCCGCGACGGGCGTCCAGCTCAAGGTGGTCGACGCCCAGGACCGCTTCCTGGACGCGCTGGCCGGGGTCTCCGACCCCGAGCAGAAGCGGAAGATCATCGGCCGTGAGTTCATCCGGGTCTTCGAGCAGGCCCAGGCCGAGATCATCGCCGAGGCGGGCGCGGAGGGCGAGGACGTCGCCTTCCTCGTCCAGGGCACGCTGTACCCGGACGTCGTCGAGTCCGGCGGTGGCACCGGCACGGCCAACATCAAGTCCCACCACAATGTCGGCGGGCTCCCCGACGACATCGAGTTCGAACTCGTCGAGCCGCTGCGCAAGCTGTTCAAGGACGAGGTCCGGATGGTCGGGCAGCAGCTCGGCCTGCCGGACGAGATCGTCCAGCGCCAGCCCTTCCCCGGCCCCGGCCTGGGGATCCGTATCGTCGGTGAGGTCACGCGCGACCGTCTCGACCTGCTGCGCGAGGCCGACGCGATCGCCCGCGAGGAGCTGACCGCGGCCGGTCTGGACCGGGACATCTGGCAGTGCCCGGTGGTCCTGCTCGCCGATGTGCGGTCCGTGGGCGTCCAGGGCGACGGCCGCACGTACGGCCACCCGATCGTGCTCCGGCCCGTCTCGTCCGAGGACGCGATGACCGCCGACTGGACGCGGATGCCGTACGACGTGCTCGCGAAGATCTCCACGCGCATCACCAACGAGGTCGCCGACGTCAACCGCGTGGTCCTCGATGTGACGAGCAAGCCGCCGGGGACCATCGAGTGGGAGTGACCCCTCCGGGCCTCGGGTCGGCCGCCTGATCGGCCGCCCTTCGCTGTGAACGCCGACGCCGTCGCCCATCTGTTCGGGCGGCGGCGTCGCGCGTAGGGCCTGCGGCGTCGCCCGTGTGGCTGATGCGGCCGCTGGGGGCGGAGGGTCAACACCGTAACGATGTTGTCACCCGCTCCCACCGGGCAAACTTCACTTATGCCTCTCCTCGTGCGGGACAATTCCCCTGTGTTGTAAGGCAGTTCATGGGCGGGGCGGGGAAGGCGGCAGACGGCGTGGCGGTGCAAGAGGCGGGAGTGGGCGCACACGGCGGTGGCTGTAGGTGCGGGGGCTGTCCGCACGGGGCGCGGGAGGGCCATCGGCGGGCGGTGTCCGCGTTCCTGGTGAAACGGGACGAACTGGCCGCCGGGCAGGGGCTGCCCGGGGCCGTGGCCCATTCGGCGGGGGCCACCCGGCAGTGGGTGTCCGACGAACTGACCCAGTCGGCGCGCGCGGTGGCCGAGCGGAGCCGGGAGGCGGGCGAGGCGTGGCTGCGCGCCGTCCGGTTCCACACGCTGCTGGTGCTGTGGAGCGGGGTCGTCGTGCTCGCGTTCGCCCAGACGGGGACCGCGATCGGGGCGGGCTGGTCGGCCGCGCGGACGGCCGGGCTGGTCGCCGCCGCGCTGACCGCCGGGGCGCTGAGCGCGGCCGCCTGGCTGCACCGGGCCCGGGGCGGGCTGCTGGCACCGCTGATCGGTGAGGACAACCGGCTGTCGACCTCGCGGACCGTCGCCTCCGCCTGGATCCTCCTGGCCGTCTTCTCCGTGCTCTTCCTCGCCCTTCAGCTCGCGGGCGCCTCCGAGCCCGCCCGGCGCGACGAACTGATCGCCGGGCTCGGCCTGGCCAGGGGCGCCGCCCTGGTGACGGTGCTGGCCGTGGTGAGCGCCGTCGCCGTGGTCGCACGCCGGGTGGTGTCCGTGCGGGTGCTCTCCCAGCGGCTCCAGAAGGTACGGGCCGAACGGCCCCGCCCGGCCGATCTGCTCTGTGACGACGGCGGACGCGGCAGCTTCACCGATGTGCAGTACGTCCTGGTGAACGCCGCCGCCGCGCTCTTCTGCGCGGTCCGGCTGGCCCGGCGGCCCGAGCAACTGCCCGATCTGCCCTGGGCGCTCGCCCTGCTCGTCGCCGTCTCCGCCGCCACCTACTTCGCCGGGAAGTACGCGGAGGGCGGGCGGCCCGTCGTCCTGTCGGTGGTACGGGCCAGGGAGGCGGGCGATCTGGACGCACCCATCCGTACCGGCGACGACATCGAGATCCGCGGCGTCGGATTCGTCCCGCCCGGGGCGGGGACCCCGGACCGGCTGGCGCGGATGGTGGTCCGGATCGGCCCGGTCCATGTGCACGTACCGCTGGTGCCGGTCCCCGGCGGCTTCGCCAACCCGGCCGACACCACCCTCACCGTGCCCGTCCCGGTGGAGGTCGAGCCCGGATCCGTGGAGGTACAGGTGGTGACGGCGGCTGGAGTGGAGACCAACCGCGTCATCATCGACGTCATGGACTGAGCGGATTCGATGGACTGAGCGGATTGGCGCGATTACTGAGCCGATTGGTGTGATTACCGATCCTGTCTGTTGTCCACTGTCTTGTTCCAGAATGCTGATCGACTGGTTCACTGGGCGTCCGTAGTGTCGTAGAACAGTGAAAGGCGGACCGGCGATGTCATTTGGCTACCGGACGGACACCTATGGGCTGGGCGTCGGCGAGGGCGGCGGTGACCGCGGCGGCCTGCGGGAGAACGCCACGCGCTACGCGCTGCTCCCGCTGAGGATCTTCCTCGGCGTCACCTTCGTCTACGCCGGGATCGACAAGTTCACCCAGGGCGGCTTCTTCGCGGCGACCGGCACCGGATCGGTCGGCGAACTGATGCGTGGGGTCCGGGGCAGCTCGGCCATACCCGCGCTGGTCGATCTGGCGCTCAAGAACCCCGCCGGGTTCGGATACGCCATGGCCTTCGGAGAGCTCGCCGTGGGCCTCGGCGTCCTCTTCGGGGTGTTCACCCGGATCGCCGCGACCGGCGGCGTCCTGATCTCCCTGAGCCTATGGCTGACGGTGAGCTGGCAGAGCACCCCGTACTACTACGGCAACGACCTCCCCTATCTCATGGCCTGGCTGCCCTTCGTGCTCGCCGGGGCCCCGGTGCTCTCGCTGGACGCGTTCCTGTCCGGTCGGCGGCGCCGTACGAGGTAGTACGTCAAGGTCACGGCGGACGCCAGGAACAGCCCACAGGCCATCACCACGACCGCCGTGAACCACGGCGCGTGCCAGGCGCCCGCCGCTTCGCCCAGATAGGGCACGGCGGAGGCCAACGCGGTCAGGCCCAGGATCAGCCGGCCCGGCTTGAAGTCATGACGCGGCATTGGCCACCTCCACCTGGCCGAGGCCGACCTCCAGCTTCAGCTCCAGCTCGCCCGTCCTGTCCGCGCCGACCGGCGATATGGTGCTCATACGCGTGCGGTCCGGGGAGATATTCACCTCGCTCGTCGACTGATCGGGGAAGCGGATCTCCCCGAACCCGACATGGGCCTCCGTTGTCACCATCATCCCCTTCGGCAGCACGACCTTGAGCTTTCCGGCGCCCACCTCCGCGAACGCGTGCACCGTCCGGCCCTTGGGGACCGTCAACCCGCTCAGATCCAGGACCGCCGTACCCGCCCGCAGCTCGTACCGGGGCTTCACATCGGCCGCCGAGGAAGCCGCCCATGTCTGCCGGTGCCACTCCGTGGTGACATCCTTCGGGACGGTGGCGGCCCCGGTGAGCAGGCCCGCCGTGATCAGCGTCAGCAGGACCGTCCCCAGACCGGTCCGGCCCAGCAGGCTGCTGAGCGCGAGACCGAGACCGAACACCACGAGCGCGGCGGCCAGCCCGATCTCCAGGCTCGTACCCAGTGGCTGATGGTCCCAGGACAGCCCCGTCCCCAGACCGGCCGCCAGCAGGGCCAGCAGAAAGACCCGGCCGGCTATCCCGCGTGAAACACGGAGCCGGGGCGACCGCAGGGGAGTGGCGCCCGTGTGCCACCGCCACGGCTGCGCGTGGACCGTCACAGGGCTGTCGGGGCCCCACAGATAGTCCGTACCGGCCGGACCCGGACTGCTCGGCCCCGTCCGCCCGTCCTTCACGATGGGGTCGCGCCACCACGACGGGGTACCGGCCGGCGGCGGAGCCTTGGTCTCCGGAGGGGCCTCCGCGACGGCCTGCGCCGTCGAGGGATCGAGCGGCACGCCGTCCGACGGGACCACCCGGCGGCGCTGTGACCAGACGGCCGCGCCCGCGACGGCGATCGACAGCATCGCCGCGAAGCCGAGCATCCCGCCGTTGTCCAGCATCGACAGGAACAGACCACAGCCGATCAGCGCGAACAGCACGGCGATCAGCGAGGCGCCGTCCACCCGGCCCGACAGCAGCTTGCGGCCCTCGTTCTCCTCCTGGCCGTCGAGCGGGATCAGCAGCCAGGCGAAGCCGTAGAAGATCAGTCCTATCCCGCCTGTCACCGTCAGCACCCCGATCACGATCCGGAAGATCACCGGATCCACGTCGCAGTACCGCCCGAGCCCGCCGCACACGCCCGCGAACACCTTCTGGCGCGGGCTGCGGCGCAGCCGCGGGGGCTCGGGCGAGGGGGTGGCGGAGGGCGGCGGAGGCGGCGGCGACGCGGAGCCCGGCGCCGGGGGCGGCGCTGCGGGCGGCGCGGGAGGCTGCTGAGGCGGCGGCTGGGTCATATGTCCATGGTGACGGTGGGACCGCCCCGGCTCCAGCCGTATCGACCCCGGTCTGCCCCTGATATTGACCCCTGGGAACCACCGGGGACGGGATCAGGGTCGCGTCAGGGGTCCGACCCTGATGCCCCGAGCCGCTCTACCGTGTGACCATCGATGACATGCCAGCAGCCCCGCCCCGCGCCTCCGCGACCGGCTCCTCCCGTGCCCCTGTGCCGGAGGAGCCGCCGACACGCAAGCTGTACCGCAGCGCGGACGGCAGGCTTGTCGGCGGGGTCGCGCGGGGGCTCGCGGGACATCTCGGGCTGCCGGTCGTCTGGGTGCGGCTGGTCTTCCTCGGGCTGCTCCTCGCCCAGGGCCTCGGCGCGCTGCTCTACGCGGTTTTCTGGATCGTCGTCCCGCTCGGTGTCGGCGGTACGGCCGCCGAGCCGCGCTCCGTCTTCGAGACCAGCCCCGACGGCAGACGCCGCCTCCGCAAGCCCGACCGGGGCCAGGTCTTCGCGCTGGTGGCGCTGGTGATCGGGGCCGGTGTCTTTATCGGCAACGTCAGCCTCGGCCGTAGTGA
Organism: Streptomyces sp. NPDC088554; assembly: GCF_044752945.1. Classification (NCBI taxonomy): domain Bacteria; kingdom Bacillati; phylum Actinomycetota; class Actinomycetes; order Kitasatosporales; family Streptomycetaceae; genus Streptomyces; species Streptomyces sp. NPDC088554. The sequence goes on from NZ_JBIVMF010000017.1 coordinate 79,889, forward strand.
GGCGGACCGCTACATCTGGCCGGCACTGCTGATCGGCGCGGGCGTGGTCCTGGTCTGGCGTCAGGCGGACAACGCGCGCCGCGCCCGCTGGACCGAGGTCGGCAGCCACCGCCGGACGCTCCAGCTCGCGCGCGGCGTCGCCGGTGTCGCTCTGGTCGGCCTCGGCCTGGCCGTCTTCATGGTGGTGCGCGGCTCCGCGGCCCAGTTCGGCAACGTACTGACCGGCGCGATCGCCGTGGTCGCCGGGGTCGGGCTGCTCGCCGGGCCCTGGCTGGTCCGGATGACCCAGGATCTCTCCGAGGAGCGGCTGATGCGCATCCGCGCGCAGGAGCGCGCCGAGGTAGCCGCCCATGTCCATGACTCCGTGCTGCACACCCTCACCCTCATCCAGCGCAACGCCGACGAGCCGGGCGAGGTCCGTCGGCTCGCCCGCGCCCAGGAACGGGAGCTGCGCGCCTGGCTGTACAGACCGGAGGGCACGGGCAAGGACGAGGACGAGGAGCCCAGCACCCTCGCCGAGGCGGTCAAGCGGACGGCAGCCGATGTCGAGGACTACCACGGAGTGCCGATCGAGGTGGTCGTCGTCGGCGACTGCCCGCTCGACGAGAAGCTGGCCGCCCAGATGCAGGCCGCGCGCGAGGCGATGGTCAACGCCGCCAAGTACGGTGGCGAGGGCGGCGCGGTCCAGGTATTCGCCGAGGTGGACGGCCGTACGGTCTTCCTCTCGGTACGGGACCGGGGGCCCGGGTTCGACCTGGACTCCGTGCCGGACGACCGGATGGGCGTCCGGGAGTCGATCATCGGACGCATGCAGCGCAACGGCGGGACGGCCCGGCTGCGCTCGGTGCCCGGCGGCGGCACCGAAGTCGAGCTGGAGATGGAACGGGCGGACTGAACGGGCGGACTGAACGGACGGATCGAACGGCGGATTGAACGGTGGGTTGAGCGGACAGGCTGACGGCGCCTGTCGTCAGTCCGGGCGGTTGAGACATGAATGCGCCGGGGCGGATGGGACAGGCCGGCTCACGCGGACCGCGTCCGGCCGCCGGCTGTCGGCCGGACGACCGGGGACCGTACGGTACGAATGCCGCGCGGGCGGCGGAGCGACGAGGGCGAGGGGCAGAGACCATGACCGAGGGCGTACAGGCCGAAGGCACTCCTGCGGAGGGCGGGTCCCCGGCCGGGGACGGCCGCCGCGTACGGGTGGTGCTGGTCGACGACCACCGTATGTTCCGTACCGGAGTGCAGGCCGAGATCGGCCGCACCGAACAGACGGGCGTGGAGGTCGTCGGCGAGGCCGCCGACGTCGATCAGGCGGTCACCGTCATCACCGCGACCCGCCCCGAGGTCGTGCTGCTCGATGTCCATTTGCCGGGCGGTGGCGGCGTCGAGGTGCTGCGCCGCTGCGCGCCCCTGATGGGCACGGCGGAGAACGCGGTGCGCTTCCTTGCGCTGTCGGTCTCGGACGCCGCCGAGGACGTCATCGGCGTGATCAGGGGCGGTGCGCGCGGCTATGTCACCAAGACGATCACCGGCACCGATCTGGTCGACTCCATCTTCCGGGTGCAGGAGGGCGACGCGGTCTTCTCGCCCCGGCTCGCCGGGTTCGTCCTGGACGCCTTCGCGTCGACGGACGCTCCGCCGGTGGACGAGGACCTGGACCGGCTCACCCAGCGGGAGCGCGAGGTGCTGCGGCTGATCGCGCGGGGGTACGCGTACAAGGAGATCGCCAAGCAGCTCTTCATCTCGGTGAAAACCGTCGAATCGCATGTCTCCGCGGTCCTGCGGAAGCTCCAGCTGTCCAACCGGCACGAGCTGACCCGCTGGGCGACCGCGCGCAGGCTGGTCTGAGCGAGGGCCGGTCAGAGCGAGGCCGGTCCGAGCGTCATGAGCAGGGCCATGAACAGCCATGAGCAGCCATGAGCCGTCCTATGAGCAGTGCCAGCGGGTGACGTACAGCCCGTCCCGTCCAGCACACCCCGGATGCACTCGCCCGGCTCGGTATCGATCGCGCCCGCGAGTTCGGCGCGGCCCTGCCGGGTCCGCTCCGTGCCGAACCACCCGGGGAACGCGGTGATGCGCGCGTCCCTGCGCTGATAGCCGAGGCGTACGGGGATATCGGCGCCGCCCGCCTTCCGGACGTACCGGGTGGTGAAGGTGCCCGATCCGCCGACCGGGCCCTCGACGCAGAGACGGCCGCCGGACAGGTCGCCGCAGCCCTTGGGTGTGACGCCCACAGGCGCCAGGACGAAGAACGAACCCATGGCGAGAGCCGCCGTGCGGACAGCGGTGGCGGTCACTCGTCCCACGGTTTCCCTCCTGGCCTGTCCCCCTGGGGCCCTGGGGACCGGCATCCCTCGGGCCGACGCTGCGATGATGCTCATCGTGGCCCGGGGGCGGGGCCGGGGCACCCCGGCACGTCCACATGGGTCGCCGGGGCATGGACCGCCTCGGGGAAGGGGCTACACGGGGCGCGTGGCCCCCGCGAACGGCATCTGGTCGATCGGGGCGAGCCGCACCGCCGTACCCGGCCGAGGCGCGTGGATCATCTGCCCGCCGCCGACATACATTCCGACATGGCTGATACCGGAGAAGAAGAACACCAGGTCACCAGGGGCGAGCTGGTCCCGGCTGACGCGCTGCCCGGCATTGATCTGGGTGTAGGTGGTACGCGGGAGGGACACTCCGGCGGAGCGCCAGGCGGCCTGGGTCAGCCCCGAGCAGTCGAAGGAACCGGGCCCGGTCGAGCCCCAGACGTACGGTTTGCCGATCGCGCCGTAGGCGAAGGCGACAGCGGCCGCCGCACGGGCGTTGGGTGCCCGGACAGCGCCCGCCGACTGCGCCTCCGGCGCCCGGTCCGATGCCTGTCCCCGCTGGTCGTCCCGGCCCTGCTGGTCGTACTGGGCGCGCTGCTCGGCGGTGAGCCGGTCCAGCAGTCGGCGGGCGGAACCGATCTTCGACTGGATGGCCGACTTGTGCCGGGACAGCTCGGCCTGCCGCGCCTTGAGATCCCCGAATCGCTGGTCGGCGCGCGTGCGCAGCCCCGCGATCCGCGACAGCTCCCGGTGGATCCCGGTGACCACGGCTGCCTGGCGGGTACCGGCGCGTTCGGCGAATGACGCGTCCTCCAGGAAGTGCTCGGGCTCCGAGCTGAGACCGAGCTGTACGGAAGGGTCGAGCCCTCCGGAGCGGTACTGCGCGGCGGCGATCGAGCCGAGTTCGTCGCGCGAGGCGTTGAGCCGCTCCGTCCCACGGGCGGCCTCGTCCCGCAGCACGGCGATCGAGGCGCGGGCCTGGTCGGCCTTCACCTTCGCTCCGTTGTACCGCTCCGTGACGGCCTCCGCCTGCTCGTACAGCCTGTCGACCTTGGCCTTGACCTGCGCGGCGGTGAGCGCGGGCTCCGCGTGTACGGCGCTGCCCGAGGCGGTCGCGGTCGCCGCCCCGGCGAGCGCGAGAGTGGCGGCGGTACGGGCCGTCCGGGCGGTGAACGGGCGCTGCTTGGGTTTTCGGTGCGCTGCCACGGGGCGGTCCACGTCCTTCGTGCGTCAGGTGTCCGTGCGGGAACAGGTGGTACGGGTACGGCGGCCACCTGGGAGGACGTTATGACCCAAGGTCACGGCCTGGCATCGGCTTGACGGGTATTGGTCGGAGGTGGCGGTTCCATGGCGTTTCCCGACCGAGTTGATCTTGAAAAGGCGCGACTTCCGGCTGGACGGGACCGAAACGGAGACTGAGGGTGACCTCACCGAAGAACGGCGAAATACCCACGGTTAGGCTCCGAATCATGGACGTACTCATCAATGTCTTCGTTGCTCTTCACATCATCGGCATAGCCTCGCTGCTCGGCGGTTTTCTGACCCAGATGAAGTCGATGAGCGCGGGAACGGCCCGCTTCAGCCCGGCGATGCTGCACGGCGCGCTGACGATGCTGATCACGGGAATGGCTCTGGTGGGCCTCAATCAGGCCGACGGCCAGGCGGTCAACAGCATCAAGATCGGTGTCAAGCTGGCGATCCTGGTCGTGATCCTCGGCCTGGTCTATGTGAAGCGGGACGACGAGGTGCTCCCGAAGCCGCTGTTCGGCGCGGTGGGTGGTCTGACGGTGGTCAATATCTTCATCGCCACGCTCTGGACCTGAGCCACCGCTCAAATCAGCGGCCCCCGATGCTCCGTGACATCGGGGGCCTTCCTGCTTCTTGCCCGGCCTGTTTCTCGGCCGACCTGTTTTCTGCCAGGTTTCCGCCGGGCCTCTTCTGTCGGGCCTCTTCTGTCAGGCCTGTTTCTGTCAGGCCGGGCGGACGCTGCCGTAGATCGGCATGTAGTAGATCGACTCCTCGCGGACGTTCGATCCGGGCTTCGGCGCGTGGATCATCATGCCGTCACCGATATAGATGCCGACGTGGCTGACATCGTCGTAGAAGAACACCAGATCGCCGGGGAGAAGATCGTCCGTCGCGATGTGCGCGCCGGCTTTCGCCTGTTCCCAGGTGGAGCGCGGCAGCTGCACACCGACCTCGCGCCAGGCGACCTGGGTGAGGCCCGAGCAGTCGTACGAGCTGGGGCCCGAGGCGCCCCAGACGTACGGCTTGCCGATCTGGCCGGCCGCGAACGCGATGACCCTGGCGGCCTTGGCGGCGTAGGCGTCGGCGGGGCACTCGGCGGTGGCACCCGCGAGAGGGGCCGCCACCGGAGCGGCGGCCGGCGCCGAGGGTGAAACCGGAACCGGAACCGCAGGTACGACCGGGGCGGGAGCCGGGGCAGCCGCTACCGGAGGGCCTACCGGAGGCGCTACCGGCGCCGCCACGGCCGGGGCCGGGAGCGTGGGGGCGGCCACCGCCGGGCCGACGCCCGTACCCGCGCCCACGACCGGCATCGTGCCGGTGCTCCTGATGGCGCTGATGTTGATGCCCGTACTGGTGTCGGTCGACAGCGGCGGGGGCGGGAGCTGGGGCGGCTGTCCTTCGCGTCCGGCCGCCTCGGCCTCGGCCTTGGCCCGGCGGCGTTCGGCTTCCTTCTTGAGCTCCAGCGTGGCCACCCGCGTCCGTTCCTCCGCCGTCAGCTTCGACAGCAGGGCGCGCGCGGTGGTGAGCTTCTTCTGAACGGTTTCCTTGCTGACCCGCAGTGAATTCTGGGGGTCGGCCGGGACTTCGGTGTTCTCGGCGGGCCGCTCCGGTGCCACGGCGGCCTGCGGCGCCCGGAGCGAGGGCGGCGGCGGGGTCTGTGGCATCGGCGGGGACGACGGCGGGACCTGGAGCGAAGGCGCGGCAGGCGGCGGGACCTGGAGCGAAGGCGCGGCCGGCGGTGGGGACATGGGCCGGGGCGGCGACTGCGGCTGGGGCGGGATCGCGGAGACGGCCTCCTGCCGTCGCTCCGTCAACCGTTCCATCGCCTCGACCTGTTCGGCGTACGACGGGGGCCTACGCCGCTGCTCGCTCACCTTGCCCGCGCCCTTGGGCGCATTGCCGCGTATCTGTTCGGCGGCCCGCTTCTGCTCCGCCGTGATCTCTTTCGCCTTGCTGAGCTGGGAAGTTCCGCTCCCGGCCTGGCGGTACAGGTCGTTGACTTTCTTCTGTACCTCTTCGATGGACGGATTCGATACGGCGGGCGCGGCTTCCGCGCCCTGCGTCGACAGCAGCGTGACCGAGGCGAGGGCAGCCGTCGGGAACCCGACGGCGGGGGAGTTGGTTACTTCGCTACGGTTGCGCGACTTGCGATGCGACGCCAAGGCCGGCATCTCCTTCCGTTGGACCGCCTACCGGGTTAGCTGTCGGGTTCGGGCGGAACGGAAGGCTGCCCTACGGGCCTTGAACGTACGGCGACGTACGGCCCGATTCACCCCGTCGTGCAGAGTGGGTCCCCGGTTTCGGACTTCCCTGTGGAAAGCCGAATTCGGCGTGGCTGCCCGCGTGGCGTGGGTCGCCGTTGTGGGAACGGGCTGCCTGTTCGAGCACGCTAGCCAAATTGTGCCGCTGATGTGAAGGTGGATGGTCGATATGCCCGAAACATTTTCGTGACCATTTGCGGGAGTCGGGTGCAGGGTCGAGTAATGAGGGGTATAGCGTCACGCTCCGTGGTTCCATGGTCGCTGTGCATGAGGGGCGGGGGTGCGCGGTGATCGAACGCCGGAATCCGTGAAAGAGCGAGTGCCGGGTCCCGTGGAGATCGTGGAAACCGGAGCCTGTGAAGATCCGGGCGTCCGGAATCCCGCGAGGACTTTCGAAGGCGGGCGCGGGTTGTCAGTGGGGCCGCCTAGACTCGGGAAGCGATGAGCAGCCTCTTTGACGACAGTTTCCTGGCGGACCTCCAGCCCTCCGGCGACGAACACCCGCCGCCGCCCGAGGACCCGGACGGCCATGCCCCGGAGCAGGTGCCCGACGACCTCTTCCAGGGCGCCTTCGACCTGCCCCCGGCGCGTGATCCGTACCACCGGGACGGTGCTCCGCGTACGGTCGTGGACCCCGCCGCGCTGCTCGAAGGGCTGAACGACGAGCAGCGCGCCGCCGTCGTGCACACCGGATCGCCGCTGCTCATCGTGGCGGGGGCCGGGTCGGGCAAGACCCGTGTCCTGACCCACCGGATCGCGCATCTGCTGGGGACCCGCACTGTCCACCCCGGCCAGATACTGGCGATCACCTTCACCAACAAGGCCGCCGGTGAGATGAAGGAGCGCGTCAGCCAGCTTGTCGGCCCGCGTGCCAACGCCATGTGGGTGCTGACCTTCCACAGCGCCTGTGTACGGATCCTGCGGCGCGAGTCGAAGAAGCTCGGATTCACCTCGTCGTTCTCGATCTACGACGCCGCCGACTCCAAGCGGCTGATGGCCCTGGTCTGCCGCGATCTCGATCTCGACCCGAAGCGTTATCCGCCGAAATCCTTCAGCGCCAAGATCTCGAATCTGAAGAATGAGCTGATCGACGAGGAGACCTACGCCGGTCAGGTGGCTGGGGGCACCTCCCAGGCCGAAGGCTCTGGGGGAGGGTTCGAGAAGATGCTCGCCGAGGCGTACCGGATGTACCAGTCGCGGCTGCGCGAGGCCAACGCGCTGGACTTCGACGACATCATCATGACCACCGTCCATCTGCTCCAGGCGTTCCCCGATGTCGCCGAGCACTACCGGCTGCGCTTCCGCCATGTCCTGGTGGACGAGTACCAGGACACCAACCACGCCCAGTACACCCTGGTACGCGAGCTGGTGGGCCCCTCGGGCGGGGACAGGGCCCCGGCGGAGCTGTGCGTGGTGGGGGACGCCGACCAGTCGATCTACGCCTTCCGGGGCGCCACTATTCGTAACATCCTCCAGTTCGAGGAGGACTACCCCGACGCGACGACGATCCTCCTGGAGCAGAACTACCGCTCCACCCAGACGATCCTCAGCGCGGCCAACGCGGTCATCGAGCGGAACGAGAGCCGCCGCCCGAAGAATCTGTGGACGAAGGCCGGCGCGGGCGCCCAGATCACCGGCTACGTAGCGGACACGGAGCACGACGAGGCGCAGTTCGTCGCCGAGGAGATCGACCGGCTGACGGACGCGGGCGAGGTGAAGGCGGGCGACATCGCCGTCTTCTACCGTACGAACGCGCAGTCCCGGGTCTTCGAGGAGATCTTCATCCGGGTCGGCCTGCCGTACAAGGTCGTCGGCGGAGTGCGCTTCTACGAGCGCAAGGAGGTCCGCGATGTGCTGGCCTATCTGCGGGTCCTGGCCAATCCGGAGGACAACGTACCGCTGCGCCGGATCCTCAATGTGCCCAAGCGTGGCATCGGGGACCGTGCCGAGGCCATGATCGACGCCCTCGCGCTGCGGGAGAGGATCACCTTCCCGCAGGCGCTGCGGCGGGTGGACGAGGCGTACGGCATGGCGGCGCGCTCGACGAACGCGGTCAAGCGTTTCAACACGCTGATGGAGGAGCTGCGCACGGTCGTGGAGTCGGGCGCGGGCCCGGCGACGGTCCTGGAAGCGGTGCTGGAGCGGACGGGGTATCTGGCGGAGTTGCAGGCTTCGACCGACCCGCAGGACGAGACCCGTATCGAGAACCTCCAGGAACTCGCGGCGGTGGCGCTGGAGTTCGAGCAGGAGCGCAGCCAGGCGGCGGGTGCTTCGGGCGGAGCGAGTGCGGCGGGCACGGGGGACGACGGTACGGACGCCGGTGACGCCGCTGCCACGGCCACGCCCACCCTGGCGGAGTTCCTGGAGAAGGTGGCGCTCGTCGCCGACTCGGACCAGATCCCCGACGAGGACGAGGACGGCTCCGGGGTCATCACGCTGATGACGCTGCACACGGCCAAGGGCCTTGAGTTCCCGGTGGTGTTCCTGTCGGGCATGGAGGACGGCGTCTTCCCGCACATGCGTTCCCTCGGCCAGACGAAGGAGCTGGAGGAGGAGCGGCGGCTCGCGTACGTCGGCATCACGCGCGCCCGTGAACGGCTCTATCTGACGCGGGCGTCGATGCGCAGCGCCTGGGGACAGCCTGCGTACAACCCGCCGTCGCGGTTCCTCGAGGAGATTCCGGTACAGCACCTGGAGTGGAAGCGGACCGGTGCGCAGATCCCGGCGGGTCCGACGTCGGGGATCACGTCCTCGCTCTCCTCGTCCGCCTCGCGGTCGAGGGCGGGCGGCGCCTCGGGCTTCGCCACCCGGCGTACGGCGGGGGACAAGCCGGTGATCTCGCTGGCGGCCGGGGACCGGGTGACGCACGACCAGTTCGGCCTCGGCACGGTCGTCGAGGTGACGGGCGCGGGCGCGGACGCGCAGGCGACGGTCGACTTCGGGGACACCAAGCCCAAGCGGCTGCTGCTGCGCTACGCGCCGGTCGAGAAGCTGTAGGAGCCTTCGGGAGCCTGTAGGGCTATCGAAGGACAGAGCGGAACAGAGCGGAACAGAAGCGAGCGGACCGGGGCTTCCTCCTTGTGGAGCAGCCCCGGTCCGCTCGCTTCTTCACGTCGGGTCGAGCTTGATGCCCGGGTGGCGTTACGTCGGGTCGAGCGTGTGGGTGCGCAGCCACTGCAACGGGTCTATGGCGGAGCCGCCGCCCGGCCGTACCTCGAAGTGCAGGTGCGGTCCGGTGGAGTTGCCGGAGTTCCCCGAGTAGGCGATGACGTCCCCGGCCTTGACCGTACCGGAGCGGATCTTGGTGCTGCTGAGATGGCAGTACCAGGTCTCGGTGCCGTCGGGGGAGGTCACGATGGCCATGTTGCCGTACGCGCTGTTGTACTGCGTCCGTACGGTGCCGTCGGTCGCGGCCATCACGGGCGTGCCGTACGACACGGGGAAATCGATCCCGGTGTGCATGGACATCCAGTTGACGCCGGCCTGGCCGTAGTACGCGCTGAGCCCGTGCTGCGAGACGGGGAGCGCGAACTTGGGGCGCTCCGCCTCCTTGCGGATGGCCTCCGCCAAGCGCTTCTTCCGGTCTGCTTCCTGCCGGGCCTGGAGGTCGATGCGCTCCTGTGTGCGGCTGGCGCGGTCGCCGAAGTCGCGGGCGCCCTCGCTGAGGGTGGCGAGCTGGGAATTCAGCTTCTCGTTGGCGGCGGCGGCCACGGCCACGGCGGGTTTCTCGTCGGGCGCCGAAGCCGTCGTGATCTTGTCGTCCTTGGTGTCCTCGCCGCTCAGCGCGCCGAGCCCGCCGACGGAGGCGGCGGCGATGCCCGCGACGCCCATGACACAGGCGGAGGGGACGGCGACGGTGAGGAGCGCGGAGCGCTTGGCGGGGGTACGGCGACGGCCTCGGCCACCGCTCCCATTGCCGCCGGTCCGGCCGGTGGTGCGGGGGGTGACATCGATGGTCGGTACGGTCATGGTCGCCGCCATGTGCAGCGACTCGGGACCGGGGAAGTTGTCTGCCGCGATGTCGGGCTCGCGCTCGCTCTCGGTGGCGGTCTCGTACGAGGATCCGGGGTGGTACTGGTCCGGTGCGACGGCTTCGACGAGGACGGTGTCCTGCGGATCCTGGGTCGCCCCGGCGGAGTTCCAGGCGGTGGTGTCGTACGCACCGGAGTCGAACGAGGTCACGGTCCACTGGGCGGTGGCCTCGTATTCGAGGGGCTCGGTCTTGAGCGGTTCGGAGCTGAGCTGTTCGGGGCCGAACCGCTCGGCGTTGAATTGCTCCGGGTTGAATTGCTCCGCGTTGAACTGCTCGGGGCTGAACTGTCCCGGGTCGAAGGTGTCGGCAACGGTGGCGGTCTGGCCGGTGGCCGTGCCCGCCGCGTCGTAGCCGAACTCGCCACTGGAGAACGGAGAGTTGTCGAACTGCTCTGCCCCGCCTGCGCCGTTCGGCTGATCCGCCACTGGCCAGGCGCCCGAGTCCCACTGGCCCGCGACGTCGGCCGGGGCGGCGGCGGAGTCGGCGGTGACGGCGGCCCATGTACCGCTGGTGTCGTACTGCGGGGTGCCGTATGTGTCGTAGCCGACCGTCTGATGGGCGCCGGTGCCCCACTGGCCGGAGTCGTACGACCCGGCGTGGGCCTGCGGGCTCTCGTATCCGGCATGGGCATCCGGGCCGGCCTGGCCGTCCGGGATGCCGCCGAAGAGGGGATCCGTCTCGAAGCTGCCGTTCTGGTAGCCGTCATGTGCGGCGTACCCGGCGTGGGCGTGCTGGTCGTTCACCAACTTCTCTCTCGCCTCGGCAGCAGAACCAGGGTGTCCGGGATCCGGTCCTGAGCGGAGAGGGTCCCAGAGGGGAAAGCAGTGGCGCGACTGTACCCGGCGGTATGCGACGGCGACAATCTTCTGAGGTTTCCGGGCCCTGCGGAAACGGGCATTCGGCCGTGTTTCGGCGGTCTGCGGACGCAGCTTTGGCCTTACGTTCGAAGGTTGTTCGAGAAAAGGGGTGGCGTCGAGGTCACGCGACGGATACGGATCCGTCGGCGGACCTCCGGGCGATGGTCTCCCCATCGGCCTCCTCGGCCGCCGACGGCACGTCGGACTCCAGAGCGCGCAGGACGCCGGCCATGACCCCCGGGTGGACCGGCAGGGCGAGGTGGCCGACGCCGCTGACCCGTACGTTCTCCACGGACAGGTCGGGGTGGTCGATCCGGGCCGTCCCGACCGGCGCCATCAGCTGGTCGACATCGCTCCAGAAGCTGACGAACCGGGTACGGCAGCCGGGCGCGGGCAGCCGTAACTCCTCGATCACGGCCGACCCGGGGCGCATCTGCCGTACGACCGGATGGACACCCGCGAGCGGGACGGCGGTTGTGCCGCCGTGGGGCGTGCCGAGGGTGACCAGGACGCGTATCCGCGTGTCGCCGCCCAGGCGCTGTACGTAGTAACGCGCGATCAGACCGCCGAGGCTGTGCCCGACGACATCGACCCGGCGGTGGCCGGTGCGGGCGCGGACCTCCTCGATATGGCGGCCGAGCAGCTCGGCGGCCGTACGGATGTCGCAGGTCAGCGGTGAGTAGTTGAGGGATATGAGGGGGCGTCGGCCGTGCCGGGAGAGGGAGCGGCGCAACAGGACGAAGACCGAGCGGTTGTCGGCGAAGCCGTGCAGCAGGGCGACCGGGGGCTGGGCGCGGCCCTCGGTGGGAAGCCGCTCGGCCTCCGGCGGGAGCGAGGGGATGGGGCGCTCCTGGGGGATGCCCGTCGGGTAGAGGAGGAGATGGCCGGTGAGGACCACCAGATCGAGCGCGGCCGCGCGGAGCACGGTTCCGGGGAGGGGGGTTTGGGAGGGTGCCGTTTCGGAGAGCGCCGCTCCGGAGGGTGCGGTCGGGGAGGGCGTGGTCCCGGGGAGTGCGGTCCGGGGGAACGTTGTTCCGGGGAGCGAGGTGCGGCGTACGCGGTTCACCTGGCGCAGCAGCGACTGCGGGAGGTGCGGGAGTGGGGGGAACGGCAGGGTGACGGAGAGCGGCGAGATCTTCATGGGCAGACCTCCGAAGCGGCACACGGGAGGCGGCTCCGCCCCCGTGCGCTCTCTTGTGGGGCGCCGCGCGCGTGGCGGCTCCTCGCCGCGGCTCCCCTCGCGGTCGTCCCCGCCCGGGACCGGGGGTGCCGGGTGATGACGGAACGACGTGGAGCGAATATGTCCCACGTGTGATTTCCCCCTCGCCTGCCGTCGTGAAACGGCTGGTTGCGGGATGCTGCGGAGGATAACGTTCGTTCACCTCCCGGGGATCGGGGCCGAAGTGCGGGGGCCGGACCCGGAGGGGACCCGGGGCGCGGGGACCCGCGCCGGCGGTGGCGCAGTCGGGTATGTGGAGGCAGTGATGGGTGTGACAGGTCCGATCCGTGTGGTGGTGGCCAAGCCGGGGCTGGACGGCCACGATCGCGGGGCCAAGGTGATCGCGCGGGCGCTCCGCGACGCCGGTATGGAAGTCATCTATACGGGGCTTCACCAGACGCCCGAGCAGATCGTGGACACCGCGATCCAGGAGGATGCCGACGCGATCGGTCTGTCCATCCTCTCGGGAGCCCACAACACGCTCTTCGCCAAGGTGATCGAGCTGCTGAAGGAGCGGGACGCGGCGGACATCAAGGTGTTCGGCGGCGGGATCATCCCGGAGGCGGACATCGCTCCGCTGAAGGAGCTGGGCGTGGCGGAGATCTTCACCCCGGGGGCGACCACGACGGCGATCGTCACCTGGGTCAACGCCAATGTCCGCCACTCCGCGGATGCCTGACGGAGCGTCGTGCCGTCAGGCCCTGTCCGGGTGTTCCGCCAGCTCCGCCAGCATGGCGGCGCGCAGCCGCAGGGTGGAGACCAGCCGCCGGAACGCCTCCGACCAGTAGCCGCCCGCGCCGGGTGAGGCGTCCTCCGGATCCTCGGGGGTGGCCGTGAGGAGTTCCAGCCGGGCAGCCTCCGAGGGGTCCAGGCAGCGTTCGGCGAGGCCCATGACCCCGCTGAAACTCCAGGGATAGCTGCCCGCGTCCCTCGCGGTGTCCAGGGCGTCCACCACCGCGCGACCGAGCGGCCGCGCCCAGGGCACCGCACAGACGCCGAGCAGCTGGAACGCCTCCGACAGGCCGTGGTCGGATATGAACTCGGCGACCCACCCGGCCCGTTCGGCGGGCTCCAGCGTGGCCAGGAGCTTCGCCCGCTCGGCGAGCGACGGGGTGCCGGGGCCGGCGGCCGGGGGCGCGGACGGCGGGCCGAGGAGGGCGGCGGACCAGCAGGCGTCCCCCTGCCGGACCGCGGCCCGGCACCAGGCGGCGTGGAGTTCGTCCGCCCAGTCGTCCAGGACGGGCAGCGCGACGATCTCCTCCGGAGTGCGGCCGCCCAGCCTGCCGGGCCAGATGTCCAGCGGGGCGGCTTCCACCAACTGCCCCAGCCACCAGGACCGTTCGCCCCGGCCTGGGGGCGGGACCGGGATCACTCCGTCGTGCTGCATGTCCGCGTCGCATTCGTGCGGCGCCTCGACCACGACGACCTGCCCACCACCCGTCCGGTCCATGCTCACGCAGGTGGCCGCACGGGCGGCCATCCGGCCCGCGAACGCCGAGCCCGGCAGCGCGGAGAGCAGCTCGGCGGCGGTCACGCGGACATTGCGGCTACGGTCCGACAGGACCTGCTCCAGGAAGGGTTCGTCCGACGGGGACAGCCCGGTCCGCAGGGAGTCGACGAACATCAGCCGGTCCTCGGCGCGCTCGGTCGCCCATGTCGAGGCCAGTAGCGCCCGCGCCGCTTCCGCGTCCCGGGCCCGCACGGCGGAGAGCAGGGCGACCCGCTCCGCGAACAGGCCCTCCTCCCAGAGCCGCCGGACCGCCGCGGGGTCCTGCGCGCCGGGCAGGGCGCGGCCGCCGGACGCGCCGCGCAGGGCGAACTTCCACTCGGGGTTGAGCCCGGCCAGCCAGAGCCCGCGCGGTCCGGCGAACCGCAGGGCCGGTGGCCGCAGGTCGGTGCGCGCGCGGGCCGCGTTCAGCAGCGCGGGGAGCACGGTCGCCGGTGGGCGGTACCCGTGCTCATTGGCGGCGGCGAGCCACTGCGGGAGCAGCTCGGTGAGGTCGGGCGCGGAGCCGCGCCGCCCGCCGCTCCCGCCCGAGGACGCCGAACGGCCGGCCAGCAGCTGTACGAGCCGCCCGCCCGCCCGCTCGGGCAGCGGCGCCCGGCCGTCGTACGGCGCGGCCTCGGGCGGCTCGACGGCGCGCGCCGGAAGCAGCCCGGCCCTGCGCCGTACGGTGTGGAGCGCGGCGGCGTCCAACAGGGCCACGGGCGCGTCCTTGCCGGGGGACGCGGTGGCGGAGAGGCCGTCGAGGGCGGTCAGGGCGTCCGCCGGTGGGGTGCGGCGGTCGGTGCCGAGCAGTGCCGAGGTGACGAACTCTTCCCAGGGGCCGGCCGGGCGGGTCGTACCGGCGGTGGTGCCGGTGGTGCTGGCGGCGGCGGTGGTCATCGGGTCCTCCGTACGGACAATCACAGGCATCGGATCCTCGGGAAAACAACGGGGAGGGCGAGTGGATCGGGCCACCGGGTCAGGTGAGCGGGACCGTCCCCGGGATCTCCGGCGACCAGGCCGTGAGCGGATGGAAGCCGCGATGGCCGCATTCGCCGAACACCGTGACCGGCCCGCCGCCGGAGAGCGCCGCCAACTTCCACAGCCCGGGGCGCGACAGGGCGGCGGGCGCGACGGGCAGCGCCGATCCGCCGTCCGCGTCGGCCAGCTGCCAGTCACCGCCCATCACGGGCAGGGGTATGACATCGCGAAGCGTCACCGGCACCGACTCCAGCCAGGGATCGGTTCCCAGCGCGGAGCCGTACGCCTCGATCGCCGCGCGCGTGGACCCGCCGGGCGGCGGCTCCTCGATCGGGCTCGGCACGCCGAACTGCGCACCCCAGTCGGCCCGCAACTGCCCCGCGCCCGTGTGCGGTATCACCTCGGCCTCGACCATCAGTCCCACCGGCAGCCCCAACTGCGGCGACCGGCCGGCCGCGCCGAAGGAGAGCACCAGCGCGGAACGCCCCGAGTCCCGCCCGTACAACCTGATCCTGCGCGTGACGAGCCTGCCGTCCCAGGAGTCGTCCTGGGCCAGCACCATCCAGTGGTCCCGCACCGGCGTGCCCCCGGCGGACGACGGGAGACCGACCCGGGTGCGGACCGTCGCCGCCAGCGGCTCGGGCAGCCGGTCGCGGCCCAGCCACGCCGCGTTGAGCAGATGCAGGAGCGCGGACTCCTCCAGCAGTCGCACCGGCCAGCCGGGGCCCGATCCCGGGATCGCGCCCAGCTCCCGCACCCTGCCCGCCAGCCCCGGCGCCTGTGCGTCGATCATGCGCGCCGCCGTCTCCTCCCACATTCCGTACCCCGGCTGCTCCGCCGAGGCCAGCCCGCCGCGCAGCAGATCCGTCAGCCGCTGCTCCAGCTCCACGGCCCCCGCGGTGATCCGCTCGGCCCGGCGCTCCGCCCTGCGTCCGGCGGCGGCCGGATCCGCGGGCGCCGCGGCCTCCCCGGCCCGGCCCGCCGCGCGCTCGCGGCGTCCCGCGAGCCATGTCCCGGCCCAGTCCGGCACCTCCTCGGCCTGGGCCACGGCCCGGCGGTCCGCCGCCCAGAGCAGCAGCAGCCCCAGCGCGTGCTTGCACGGGAACTTCCGGCTCGGGCAACTGCACGTGGAGGCAGGGCCCGTGGTGTCCACCACCGTCCGATACGGCGTGCTGCCGCTGCCTCTGCACAGCCCCCACACGGCGCCCGCCGAGCCCGCGCCCGTCTCCGACCACGGCCCGGCCACGCCCAGCTTGGTCCCCGCCGTGCGTGACGCGGCGTCAGGAGCCAGAGCCAGCACCTGATCCGTCGTCCAGCGCACCCCCGTCTGATTCATGGGTACGACGTTAGAACCCACCACTGACAATCGCCCTGACCTGCCATTCCGTCAGGTTTTGAACTATGCCGCTTTGCCTCTTCTTTGCTACCGTGTGTCAGCTTTTCATACCACCATTCCGGGGGAACCGCCGATGAACCGCACTGTCCGCGCAGCCGTCACCGCCATCGCCGTCACCGGCCTCGCGCTGGGGCTGAGCGCCTGCTCCATGGCCGACGAGATCGACAAGGCCGTCACCGACGAGGTCGACAAGGCGGTCAACGAGCCGTACGAGGTCACTTACGAGGTCACGGGCAAGAACATCGACACGATCGAGTTCCACAACGGGAAGGGGAGCGCCACGAACCCGACCCTCGAAACGGTCGAGAAGCCCACCCTGCCGTGGACGAAGACGGTCACGCTGCGCGGCATCATGCCGCCCGCCGTGATCCCGGTCGCCCTGGACCCCAGCGGAGCCGAGGTCACCTGCAAGGTGATCTACAAGGGCAAGGTCATCAAGGAGGAGTCCGACACCGAGAAGGCGGCGGTGGGCGGCTGCATCGCGATCTCCCCGATCGTCGAGTAACTCCCGGGCACGGCACCGGCTTCGGCGCCAACACCGGCATCACGTCGCTGACCTGTGGACACGGTCGATTGTCAGTGGCGTGGTGCACGGTGGGATCCACATCAGGTCGAACGATCTGGAGGGGGATCCATGACCGCGCCCAAAACCCGACCCGAAAACACCCGGCCCGAAATCGCCACGGCGGCCGTAGGCACCGAAACCGCCGGGACCGACCCCGCTGACCCCGCCGACACCGCCGAGGTGCTGCGTCCGCACGCCGAGGACGCGTTCGCCGGCGAGCTGAAGGCGCTGGCGGCGGCCGACGACCGCCCGCGGCCCGTCCGTTGGCGGCTGTCGCCCTGGGCCGTGGCCACCTATCTCCTCGGCGGCACGCTCCCCGACGGGACCGTGATCACGCCGAAGTACGTGGGGCCGCGACGGATCGTCGAAGTCGCCGTCACCACGCTCGCCACCGACCGGGCGCTGCTGCTCCTCGGCGTGCCGGGCACCGCCAAGACCTGGGTCTCCGAGCATCTCGCGGCGGCCGTCAGCGGTGACTCGACCCTCCTCGTGCAGGGCACGGCGGGTACGCCGGAGGAGGCGATCCGCTACGGGTGGAACTACGCGCGCCTGCTCGCCCACGGCCCCAGCCGCGAGGCCCTCGTGCCCGGTCCGGTGATGCGGGCCATGTCCGAAGGGCTGACCGCGCGGGTCGAGGAGCTGACCCGTATCCCCGCCGATGTGCAGGACTCGCTCATCACGATCCTGTCCGAGAAGACGCTGCCGGTCCCCGAGCTGGGACAGGAGGTCCAGGCCGTACGCGGCTTCAACCTCATCGCCACGGCCAACGACCGCGACCGGGGGGTCAACGACCTCTCCAGCGCGCTGCGCCGCCGCTTCAACACCGTCGTCCTGCCGCTGCCCGCCACACCGGAGGCCGAGGTCGACATCGTCGCCCGGCGCGTCGGCCAGATGGGGCGCTCGCTCGACCTGCCGACCGGGCCCGAGGGCAGCGACGAGATCCGCCGTGTCGTCACGGTCTTCCGCGAACTGCGCGACGGCGTCACGACCGACGGCCGTACGAAGATCAAGTCCCCCTCGGGGACGCTCTCCACGGCCGAGGCCATCTCGGTCGTCACCAACGGCCTCGCACTCGCCGCCCACTTCGGCGACGGGGTCCTGCGGCCGGACGATGTGGCGGCGGGCATCCTCGGCGCGGTCGTCCGCGACCCGGCGGCCGACCGGGTGGTCTGGCAGGAGTACGTGGAGACGGTGGTCCGGGAGCGCGACGGCTGGAAGGACTTCTACCGGGCCTGCCGCGAGGTGAGCGCGTGACCACGACACGCGCGCCGCGCACCGCCGGACAGCGCGCCGCAGCCCCGGGGGGCGCCGGACTGCCCCGGGGCGGGCCGCTGTTGCTCGGGGTCCGGCACCATGGGCCGGGCTCCGCGCGGGCGGTGCGCCGGGCGCTCGACGCGGCGGCGCCCCGGGTCGTCCTGGTCGAGGGGCCGCCCGAGGGCGACGCGTTGCTGCCGCTCGCCGCCGACGAGTCGATGCGGCCGCCCGTCGCGCTGCTCGCCCACGCGGTGGACGATCCGGGCCGGGCGGCGTTCTGGCCGCTGGCCGAGTTCTCGCCCGAGTGGGTCGCGATCCGCTGGGCGCTCGCCCACGGCGTACCGGCGCGCTTCATCGACCTGCCGGCGGCGCACTCGCTCGCGCTAAACCCGGCCCTCGACCCGGAGCAGGCCCCGGAGACCGCAGCGGACCAGGCCCCGGACGGGCCGGAAACGCCCCGGAGCGCGCCGCTCGACCCGTTGGGCGCGCTCGCGGAGGCCGCCGGGTACGACGACCCGGAACGCTGGTGGGAGGACGTCGTCGAGCACCGGGCGGCCGGCGCCGCGGCCGACCCCTTCGCGCCGTTCGCGGCGGTCGCCGAGGCCATGGGCGCGCTGCGCGAGGAGTACGGCGACGGCGGACTCGCGCGCGACCTCGTCCGCGAGGCCCGGATGCGCCTTCAGTTGCGGGCCGCGCGCAAGGAGTTCGGGGACGACGCGGTCGCCGTCGTCTGCGGTGCCTGGCATGTGCCCGCGCTCCGCCGGAGGACCACGGTCACCGCCGACCGCGCGCTGTTGAAGGGGCTTCCCAAGGTCAAGGCCGACATCACCTGGGTGCCCTGGACCCACCGCAGGCTCGCCCGGCACAGCGGCTACGGCGCGGGCATCGAATCGCCCGGCTGGTACGGACACCTCTTCGGCGCCGCCGACCGGCCGGTGGAGCGCTGGCTCACCAAGGTCGCCGGGCTGCTGCGGGAGGAGGACCGGATCGTCTCCTCCGCGCATGTCATCGAGGCGGTACGGCTCGCCGGGGCCCTCGCCACGATGCGCGGGCGCCCGCTGGCCGGGCTCACCGAGACCACCGACGCGGT
Organism: Streptomyces sp. NPDC088554; assembly: GCF_044752945.1. NCBI lineage: Bacteria > Bacillati > Actinomycetota > Actinomycetes > Kitasatosporales > Streptomycetaceae > Streptomyces > Streptomyces sp. NPDC088554. The sequence goes on from NZ_JBIVMF010000017.1 coordinate 98,594, forward strand.
CAGGGCGGTCCTGTGCGAGGGATCCGACCTGCCGATGGGGCTCATCAGGGACCGGCTCATCGTCGGGGACGTGCTCGGCGAGGTCCCCGACACCGCGCCCGCCGTGCCGCTCCAGCGCGACCTGACCCGGCTCCAGCGCACGCTGCGCCTCAAACCGGAGGCGGGCGGACGCGAGCTGGACCTCGACCTCCGTAAGGAGACCGACACGGCCAGGAGCACGCTGCTGCACCGGCTGCGGCTGCTCGCCGTCTCCTGGGGCGAGCCCGCGACCGGGCGCGGCGGCACCGGCACCTTCCGGGAGAGCTGGCGGCTGTCCTGGGAGCCCGAGCTGTACGTACAGGTCGCGGAGGCCGGGGTGTGGGGCACCACCGTGCTCGCCGCCGCCACGGCGAAGGCCCGCTCCCTGGCCGTGTCGTCGGCCACGCTCGCCGAGGTCACGGAGCTGGCCGAGCGCTGTCTGCCGGCCGCGCTGCCCGACGCGCTGCCCGTGGTGATGCGGGCCCTCGCGGACCGGGCCGCGCTCGACGCGGATGTCGGCCACCTCGCCCAGGCGCTGCCCGCGCTGGCCCGCTCCCTGCGGTACGGAGACGTGCGGTCCACCGACACGCGGGCGCTCGGCGCCGTGGCCGCCGGGCTCGCCGAGCGGATCTGTGTCGGCCTGCCGCCCGCCTGCGCCGGGCTCGACGCGGACGGTGCCCGGGCGATGCGGCAGCACCTGGAGGCCGTCCACACCGCGATCCGCCTCCTCCCGGACAGCCGGGGCCGGGATCTGGGCGGGCGCTGGGAAGCCGTCCTGCACCGGCTCGCGGGGCGGGACAGCGTGCCCGGGGCGATCCGGGGCCGGGCCGCCAGGCTGCTCCTGGACGACGGACGGCTCACCGAGGACCGGGCCGCCCGGCTCGTGGGGCTCGCCCTGTCGCCGGGCGCCCCGCCCGCCGACGCCGCCGCCTGGGTCGAGGGGTTCGCGGGCGGCGCGTCCGCCTCCGGGGGCGGTCTGCTCCTGGTCCACGACGAACGCCTGCTCGGGCTCCTCGACGCCTGGCTGACCGGCGTACCGGCGGACGCGTTCACGGATGTGCTGCCGCTGCTGCGGCGCACGTTCTCCGCGTACGAGCCGGGTGTGCGCCGCGCGCTCGGCGAGCTGATCCGGGGCGGGCCGGGGACCGCCCCGGGGCCCGGGTCCGCCGGGGCCGCCACCGCGCCGGGCTTCGGCCCCGGCCTCGACGAGGCGCGCGCCGCCGCCGTACTGCCGGTGCTGGGACTGCTGCTGGGCCCCGGCCATAGCCACAGCCCCGGCCGCAACCCTGGCCTGGACGACAGCCCTGGCCACGGCACCGGCCACAGCCCCGGCCATAGCCACAGCCCCGGCCGCAACCCTGGCCTGGACGACAGCCCCGGCCACAGCCACAGCCCCGGCCGCAACCCCGGCCGCAACCCTGGCCTGGACGACAGCCCTGGCCACAGCCATGACCGGGCCGGTCGCCAGGACCACAGCCACGATCACGACGACTTCGCGGGGGTGCCGGGATGACCGGGGACAGCACGGCGGACGAGCGGCTGCGCCGCTGGCGGATGGTGCTCGGTGGGGAGAGCGCCGACGGCACGGGACACCCGCTCTCCGGTACGGACGCGGCGATGGACGGCGCGCTCACCGCGCTCTACGGGTCGGCGCCGGGCGCCGGGGCCGCGAGCCGGGGGCGCGGGGGCCGCTCCGCCGGGCTCGGCGGGTCCGCGCCGTCCGTGGCGCGCTGGCTCGGCGACATCCGTACGTACTTCCCCAGCTCCGTCGTCCAGATCATGCAGCGCGACGCGATCGACCGGCTGGGGCTCTCCGGGCTGCTGCTCGAACCGGAGATGCTGGAGGCGGTCGAGGCGGACGTCCATCTCGTCGGCACTCTGCTCTCACTCGGCAAGGTGCTGCCCGAGACGACCAAGGAGACCGCACGGGCCGTCGTGCGCAAGGTGGTTCAGGAGCTGGAGAAGAAGCTCGCCTCCCGTACCCGGGCGACCCTGACGGGCGCCCTCGACCGGTCGGCGCGGATCAGCAGACCGCGCCACCGGGACATCGACTGGGACCGTACGATCCGGGCCAACCTCAAGAACTACCTTCCGGAGCACCACACCGTGGTCCCCGAGCGGCTCATCGGCTACGGCCGGGCCTCGCGGTCGGTGAGGAAGGAGGTCATCCTCTGCGTCGACCAGTCGGGGTCGATGGCCGCGTCCGTCGTCCATGCCTCCGTCTTCGGCGCGGTCCTGGCGTCCATGCGCTCCCTCGCCACCCGGCTCGTCGTCTTCGACACGGCGGTCGTCGACCTCACCGATCAGCTGGACGACCCGGTCGACGTGCTCTTCGGCACCCAGCTCGGCGGCGGCACCGACATCAACCGCGCGCTCGCGTACTGCCAGTCGAGGATCACCCGCCCGGCCGACACCGTGGTCGTGCTGATCAGCGACCTCCACGAGGGCGGGATACGCGACGGGATGCTCAAGCGGGTCGCCGCGATGAAGGCGGCGGGCGTGGAATTCGTGGCGCTGCTCGCGCTCTCGGACGAGGGCACGCCCGCGTACGACCGCGACCACGCGGCGGCTCTCGCCGCCCTGGGAGCGCCCGCGTTCGCGTGTACGCCGGACCTCTTCCCGGAGGTGATGGCGGCGGCGATCGAGAAGCGCCCGTTGCCCGTACCCGATACCGACACGGCGCTCCGGAGGTGAGACCCGGGCCGCTCCGGCGGTGACCTGTGCCCCCCCGATGGGTGACCTGTGCCCCGCAGGCCCCGCTCGCCTGTGACAGGTATCACCGCTCATCCGTGATCAGAGATTTAGGGACCCACGGCCCACGGGGATAACCTGCGAGGCGGACATGCCGCGTACCGGACACCGTGTACGCCTCCCTCAGTGACAGCGCAGTCACGTTGCCCTTCGCGGCACGCCCACGCAGACAACGAACCCGCGATCACCAGGCTGCGGTTTTAAAAGACAAGGGACGGACGCGCGTGGACCTGTTCGAGTATCAGGCGAGGGACCTCTTCGCCAAGCACGGTGTACCGGTGCTGGCCGGTGAAGTGATCGAGACGCCTGAGGCCGCCCGCGAGGTGACCGAGCGTCTCGGCGGCAAGGCCGTCGTCAAGGCGCAGGTCAAGGTCGGCGGACGCGGTAAGGCGGGCGGCGTGAAGCTGGCCTCCGACCCGGCGGACGCCGTCGAGAAGGCCGGTCAGATCCTGGGCATGGACATCAAGGGCCACACGGTCCACAAGGTGATGCTGGCCCAGACCGCGGACATCGCGGAGGAGTACTACGTCTCCTTCCTGCTGGACCGCACCAACCGCACCTTCCTGGCCATGGCCTCCGTCGAGGGCGGCGTGGAGATCGAGGTCGTCGCCGAGGAGAACCCCGACGCGCTCGCCAAGATCCCGGTCGACGCCAACGAGGGCTGCACGCCGGAGAAGGCCGCCGAGATCGTGGCCGCCGCGAAGTTCCCCGAGGACATCGCCGGTCAGGTCGCGGACGTACTCCAGAAGCTGTGGACCGTCTTCATCAAGGAGGACGCCCTCCTGGTCGAGGTGAACCCGCTGATCAAGTCCGGTGACGGCAAGATCATCGCGCTCGACGGCAAGGTCTCGCTCGACGAGAACGCCGACTTCCGCCAGCCGGAGCACGAGGCGCTGGAGGACAAGGACGCGGCGAACCCGCTGGAGGCCGCCGCCAAGGCCAAGAACCTCAACTACGTCAAGCTCGACGGTGAGGTCGGCATCATCGGCAACGGCGCGGGTCTGGTCATGTCGACCCTCGACGTCGTCGCGTACGCCGGTGAGGCGCACGGCGGCGTGAAGCCGGCCAACTTCCTCGACATCGGCGGCGGCGCCTCGGCCGAGGTCATGGCGAACGGCCTGGAGATCATCCTCGGCGACCCGGACGTCAAGTCCGTGTTCGTCAACGTCTTCGGTGGCATCACCGCGTGCGACGAGGTCGCCAACGGCATCGTCCAGGCTCTCGCGCTGCTGGAGACCAAGGGCGAGAAGGTCGAGAAGCCGCTGGTCGTGCGCCTCGACGGCAACAACGCGGAGCTGGGTCGCAAGATCCTGTCCGACGCCAACCACCCGCTCGTGCAGCGCGTGGACACCATGGACGGCGCGGCCGACAAGGCCGCCGAGCTGGCCGCGGCCAAGTAGAGGGACAGGGACTCCAACACCATGGCTATTTTCCTGACCAAGGAAAGCAAGGTCATCGTCCAGGGGATGACCGGCGCCACCGGCATGAAGCACACCAAGCTCATGCTCGCTGACGGCACCAACATCGTCGGCGGCGTGAACCCGCGCAAGGCCGGCACGTCCGTCGACTTCGAGGGCACCGCCGTACCCGTCTTCGGCTCGGTGGCCGACGCCATCGAGAAGACCGGCGCCGACGTCTCCGTCGTCTTCGTGCCGCCGGCCTTCGCCAAGGCCGCCGTCATCGAGGCGATCGACGCCGAGATCGGTCTGGTCGTCGTGATCACCGAGGGCATCGCGGTCCACGACTCCGCCGCCTTCTGGGCGTACGCGGGCAGCAAGGGCAACAAGACCCGGATCATCGGCCCGAACTGCCCGGGTCTGATCACCCCCGGCCAGTCCAACGCCGGCATCATCCCGGGCGACATCACCAAGCCCGGCCGCATCGGTCTCGTGTCCAAGTCCGGCACGCTGACCTACCAGATGATGTACGAGCTGCGCGACATCGGTTTCTCGTCCGCGGTCGGCATCGGCGGCGACCCGGTCATCGGTACGACGCACATCGACGCGCTCGCCGCGTTCGAGGCCGACCCCGAGACCGACCTCATCGTGATGATCGGCGAGATCGGCGGCGACGCCGAGGAGCGCGCGGCCGACTTCATCGCGAAGAACGTCACCAAGCCGGTCGTCGGCTATGTCGCGGGCTTCACCGCCCCCGAGGGCAAGACCATGGGCCACGCCGGCGCCATCGTCTCCGGCTCGTCCGGCACCGCCCAGGCGAAGAAGGAGGCCCTGGAGGCCGCAGGCGTGAAGGTCGGCAAGACGCCGACCGAGACGGCCGGGCTCGCCCGCGCCATCCTCGCCGGCTGAGCCCGGGCTCTTCCGTTCTCCGTCGTTTCATCGTTCTTACGGCGACCCGCGCGTGGGCCCGCACCCTTTCCGAACTCCGGGGTGCGGGCCCACGCGCGTGGTACGTCCACGGCGTCCCGGGTGGCGGTCAGAGCGCCTCCGGTACGAGCCGGTGCGGCCCGTTCATCGGCTCGTTCCTGAGCTGGTCGCGCAGGATCAGGTCCTGGCTGCTCAGCCGCTGCGGACCGCTGGGCACCGGCACCCCGCCGACGCGTTCGCCGGGGGCCTGCGGCGGGTCGTACCGGGTCGGAGCGGTCGCCAGCGTGAACCCGGTCGCTCCGACGATCAGCACCGTGAAGGCGATGGCCGCCCGCGTCCAGAGTCTGGCCCGCCGCTCGCTGCCGGACCGTACGGAACGGGCGGGCGAGAGGGCCGGCGGCTCCACCGTACGGGCGAGCACGCCGAGTTGTTCGTGCAGCAGCTCCGGATCGGCCAGTTCCGGCAGCCGGTCCGTGACCGCGCCCCGGGCGTGCATCAGCCGGTTCGCGGCGGCCGGGGTGCTCGCCTCCGTCTCGGCGGCGGTTTCCGGCAGACCGAGCCCCAGCCCGTCGTAGAGCAGCAGGGTGCGGCGGTACGAGGGCGGCAGCGCCAGCAGCGCCTCGTGCAGCGCCCGCCCGCCGGGTCCCTCGCGCCCGCCACCGGGGGCCGCGGGGTCGGGGTGCCGGTGGGCCCGGCGCAGCCGGTGCCAGGGCGACATGGCGTACTCGTACGCCGCGGCCCGTACCCACCCCGCCGGATCGCGGTCGACCGCGACTTCCGGCCAGCGCTGCCAGGCCAGATGGAAGGCGCGCTCCACGGATTCCTGGGACAGCGCGCGCCGGCCGGTCAGCAGATACGCCTGTCGTACGAGGGCGGGCGCGGCGAAGGCGTACAGCGCGTCGAACGCCTGATCGGGTGTGGCGGTGGAGGGCCGCTCGGCGCCGACGGCGGTACCGGGTTCGGTCCCGGTATCGGCTCTGACGTCCGTGTCCGTGTTCGCGTCGGCGTCGGCGTCGGCTTCGGTTTCGGTTTCGGTTTCGGTGGTCGGGGGTGCGGGGTCGGTTTCCGCCGTACGGTCCTGGATCCGCGACTCGTACGTGTGGTGGTCCCGGGCCGCCGAGCGCTCCTGGGCGGCCCGTACCGCCGCGCGTTCCGCGCGTTCGGCCCGCGTGGCCTCCGTCCTCAGCTCCGTCTCGATGCCGGACAGCAGCTTCGCGTACGCCTCAGCCTTGCGCCCCCGGGGGGTCGTGCGGCCGGTCTCCCAGGACCGGACCGTCGCCCGGGTGACCCCCATCGCCGTCGCCACCTCCTTCTCGGTCAGCGACTTGGCCTCGCGCAGCCTGCGCCGCTCCTTGGGGGGAGGCAGCGCGACGGCGGTGCTCTGCGTGGTGTTCTGCGTCATGTGGGGCTCCCCGCAGCACGGTACTGAGCAAAAAAGCACATAAACGTATATTGAGCGACACGGCGACCATTCGCCTGTTACGTGGATAAAGCGCGTGTCGTGGGCAGCATGGCGACGTGACCCAATTGACCGGACGTGGCACGCCGTTGTCCTCGGCCTCGGCCGTGGAGCGCGGCCGGGCCGCCGCGCTGACCACCTCTTTCCTCCGCGGGGCCCTCGCGGCGGGCCTCGGGCTCGGCGCTCTCGCCGTGCTCGTGATGGTGATGTGGATCAGCTCGGCGTACCCCGACAGCGGGGTCGGCGGGGCCCTCCACGTGGCGGCGGGGCTGTGGCTGCTGGCCCACGGGGTCGAACTGGTGCGCCCCGACACCCTCTCGGGGTCGCCCGCGCCGCTCGGGCTGGTGCCGATGCTGCTGGTGGCCATGCCGGTCTGGCTGGTCTACCGGGCGGCCAGGGACACCCTCGACCCCCAGGAGGGCCGGCCGCAGCTCACCGGGCTGGGCGCGGTATGCACCGTGGGCGGCGGATATCTGCTGGTCGGCGGGGCCGCCGTGCTCTACGCGGCGAGCGGGCCGCTCACCGCCCGCCCGATCGGCGCGGCGCTCGCGCTCCCCGTCCTGACCGTGCTGTCCGCGACCGCCGGGGCCTGGACGGCGAGCAGCCGTCCGCGCGATCCGCTCCCGCGGTGGCTGCCCCGTGCCGTACGGGCCGCCCTCGTCCGTACCGTACGGTCACCGGGCGCGCGGCGCAGGAGCGCGGTCGCCGGGCGGTCGGGGGCGGCGGCCGCGCTGTTGCTGCTGGGCGGCGGCGCACTGCTTGTCGGCGTGTCGCTCGCGCTCCACGGGGGCCCGGCGCAGGAGTCGTTCGAGCGGCTCGCGGGCGACTGGTCGGGGCGGTGCGCCGTGCTGCTGCTGGGGCTGGTGCTCGTGCCGAACGCGGCGATGTGGGGCGCGGCGTACGGCCTCGGCCCCGGCTTCGCGCTCGGTACGGCGGCGACGGCCACCCCGCTCGGGGTCGTCGGCACCCCCGTACTGCCGTCCTTCCCGCTGCTCGCGGCGGTCCCGAGCGGGCCGGGGACCCCGCTGAACTGGGCGGCGGGGGCGGTGCCCGTCGCCGCGGGGCTCGCGGTCGCCTGGTTCACCGTGCGCAGGGCGGCGCCACCCTACTCCGTACGGGAAGAGGCGTGGGGCGCGGGGGAGACCGCGGTGACGGCGGCCCTCGGCGGAGTGGTGTGCGCGGTCCTCACGGCAGCGCTCGCCGGGATGGCGGGCGGGCCGCTGGGGGCGAACGGGCTGGCGCTCTTCGGGCCCGTGTGGTGGCGGACGGGCGTGGCGGCGCTGGCCTGGACGGTGGGCCTCGGCCTGCCGGGGGCGCTGCTGCTGAGAGCCTGGCGGCTGCGGACGCGCGGGGTGCGGGAGGTGCCGGAGGCGCCGGGGGTGCTGGGGGCGCAGGGTGGGCCGGGGGACTCCGGGGCCTGGCACGGGAGCGGTGCGCGGGAGGCGCGCTGGGCGGCGATCAAGGTGGCGTCGGGCGGGCTGATGGCGGACTTCCCGGCGGTGGCTCCGGTGATTCCGGTGGCTTCGGTGATTCCGGTGGCTCCGGTGGCTCCGCTGATTCCGGTGGCTCCGGTGATCACGGTGGCTTCGGCAGAGGCGGCCCCGGCGGTTGCGGCCGTGGTGATTCCGGCTGCGGCGGTCCCACGGGAAGTTCCACCGGCAGTCCCCCGGGAGGCCGAGCCGAACGCCGAGCCGAAGGCCCTACCGGAAGCGCCATCGGAAGCGCCATCGGAAGCGTCATCGGAAGCCGCGCCGGAAGCCCCACCGAAGACCGCGCCGGACATCCTGCCGGAAGTGTCGGCAGAGGTTCCGGCCAAGGCCCCGGCAGAGGTTCCGGCCGAGGTGCCCGTGGAGGTCCCGGCCCCGGTGCCCGCGGTGGAGCCGCCCGCCGGCTCGGGCGAGGAGGAGGGCGGCTCCGTGGTGCCTACTCCTTGACGCCGAAGATCGGCTCCAGCGAGTGCGGCAGCAGATCGTTGCAGGAGAGCTGGCCCGTCTTGGTCAGGGCGTCGTTCACGCAGGTGTAGTAGTCGCGGTAGACCAGCTGCACGGTGAAGGTCGCGGCCACGATCGCCAGCGCGACACCGGCCGTCACCAGCCCGCTCACCGCCGCCGTCGTCAGGGGCCTGGTCGACGAGGGGCCCGCCGGGCGTTCCTGGTCCCGTTGCCCGGACTCCGACCCGGACCCGGACTCCGCGGTCTGTGCCGCCGGTACGGAGGACGCGGCGCCGCCGGTCAGCGCGTTGTCGGCGCCGGCGGACTGCTCCGACCGCTTCTTCGACCGGCTGCGCAGGGCGCTGGCGCCCCAGTAGATCGCCAGGGAGCCGAGCAGCAGCGCGACCTCGGGGAAGTCGAAGAGGGCGAAGAAGAACGCCCACATCCCGGCGAGCAGGGAGTAGCGGGCCCGCCGCTGGGCCGGGTCCGTCGGATCCCAGCGCAGTCCGGTGCCCCGGCCGCCGTCGGGGCCGTCCTTGCCGCTCCCCGGACCGCCCTGCCCGTTCTGGCCGTTGCCTCCGGGGCGGCTGCCGAAGCCGCCCGACGAACGGCCGGGCTGGCTGTTGCTCCACTGGCTGCCCCAGCCGGCCGGGCCGCCCCCGGAACCGGAGTCGCTGTCGGGCGCGTCGCCGTTCTCGGGGTGGCGGGGCTGCCACGGCTGGTCGGGGCGGCCCTCGGGCGGCGGCGCGAACGGGTTGTCGTCGGAGGGACCGGGACGCGCCGAGTCACCCGAGGGCTCGGCGGAACCCGTGGAACTGGCAGAACCCGTGGAAGGGGACTGGCGTTCCCGCGGCAGCAGCACCGGCCCGGAGGGCGGCGGGAGGTGGAGCGCCGTGCGGCGGCGTCGGTCCTGCATCTGGTGAACGTCTTCCCCTCAGACCCTGCGCGCGGGGGTCTTGTCTCGTATGGCCCGTCCCGGAGACGGAGCCCGTCCCCAGACGCTACCTCCCGGCCGGGCCCCCGTCCCGTGGGGGCCGCTCGGTGTGCCGGTATCGTTGCTGACGGTCGGCTCCTTCGTAGAGTTCCCCGTATGGGGGAACGTGACTCGTTCGTAGGACCACACAAAGATGTACGGCCGCGCCAGTGTGTCGTACGTACAAAGCCGTACGGCCGGCTGTACGGCCCCCAAGCCGCACGACCCGCGAGGCTGTGCTCGCTCCCAGAAAGGCGCCCGCTGTGGCCTCCCCGCCCCCTGCCTCCCCGACGTCCTCCTCCCAGGGCTCCCCGGCGACCTTCCTCGCGCCGGCCCCCGAGGGACGTCCCGCCCGGCTGGTGGTGCTGGTCTCCGGATCCGGTACGAACCTTCAGGCCCTGCTGGACGCCATCGGCGACGACCCCGGTGCCTTCGGGGCGCGGATCGTCGCGGTCGGCGCGGACCGGGGGTCGATCGCCGGTCTGGAGCGCGCCGAGCGCGCCGGGCTGCCGACCTTCGTGTGCCGGGTGAAGGACTACGGGACGCGGGACGAGTGGGACGCGGCGCTGGCGGAGGCGACGGCGGCGTACGAACCGGACCTCGTGGTCTCGGCCGGTTTCATGAAGATCGTGGGGAAGGAGTTCCTCGCGCGCTTCGGCGGCCGGCTCGTCAACACGCACCCGGCCCTGCTCCCCAGTTTTCCCGGTGCCCACGGTGTGCGCGAGGCGCTCGCCTACGGAGCGAAGGTCACCGGCTGCACGGTCCACTTCGTCGACGACGGTGTCGACACCGGCCCGATCATCGCGCAGGGTGTGGTCGAGGTACGGGACGAGGACGAGGAAGACGCTCTCCATGAGCGCATCAAGGAAGTCGAGCGACGGCTGCTCGTCGAGGTCGTGGGGCGTCTGGCCCGGCACGGCTACCGCATTGAGGGACGAAAGGTAACGATCCAGTGACCGCCGAAGGTACGAAGCGCCCCATTCGTAGGGCTCTGGTCAGCGTCTATGACAAGACCGGCCTCGAAGAGCTGGCCCGTGGGCTGCACGAGGCGGGCGTCACCCTGGTCTCGACCGGCTCCACCGCCTCGAAGATCGCCGCCGCGGGTGTGCCGGTCACCAAGGTCGAGGAGCTGACCGGCTTCCCCGAGTGTCTGGACGGCCGGGTCAAGACGCTGCACCCGCGCGTCCACGCGGGCATCCTCGCCGACCTCCGGCTGGACTCGCACCGCGAGCAGCTCGCCGAGCTGGAGATCGAGCCGTTCGACCTCGTCGTCGTGAACCTCTACCCGTTCCGCGAGACGGTCGCCTCCGGCGCCTCCGCCGACGAGTGCGTCGAGCAGATCGACATCGGCGGCCCCTCCATGGTCCGCGCCGCCGCCAAGAACCACCCCTCGGTCGCGGTCGTCACCAGCCCCGAGCGGTACGCGGACGTCCTGGGCGCGGTCAAGGACGGCGGGTTCGACCTCGCGACCCGCAAGCGCCTCGCGGCGGAGGCGTTCCAGCACACCGCCGCGTACGACGTGGCCGTGGCCTCCTGGTTCGCGGAGGACTACGCGGCGGATGCCGACGCCGAGGGGTTCCCGGAGTTCCTGGGCGCCACGTACACCCGTAAGAACGTGCTCCGTTACGGCGAGAACCCGCACCAGCCCGCCGCGCTCTACACCAGCGCCGAAGGCGGTCTCGCGGAGGCCGAGCAGCTGCACGGCAAGGAGATGTCGTACAACAACTACACGGACACGGACGCCGCGCACCGTGCCGCGTACGACCACGACGAGCCCTGCGTCGCGATCATCAAGCACGCCAACCCGTGCGGGATCGCGATCGGTGCCGATGTCGCCGAGGCGCACCGCAAGGCGCACGAGTGCGACCCGCTGTCCGCGTTCGGCGGGGTCATCGCCGTCAACCGGCCGGTCTCCGTCGCGATGGCCGAGCAGGTCGCGGAGATCTTCACCGAGGTGATCATCGCGCCCGGTTACGAGGACGGCGCGGTCGAGGTGCTGGCCCGCAAGAAGAACATCCGCGTGCTGCGCTGCCCCGACGCCCCCTCCGCCGCGGTCGAGGTCAAGCCGATCGGCGGCGGCGCGCTGCTCCAGGTCACCGACCGGCTCCAGGCCGAGGGCGACGACCCGGCCAACTGGACGCTCGCGACCGGCGAGGCGCTCTCCGGGGACGAGCTGCGCGAGCTGGCCTTCGCCTGGAAGGCGTCGCGCGCGGTCAAGTCCAACGCGATCCTGCTCGCCAAGGGCGGCGCGTCGGTGGGCGTGGGCATGGGCCAGGTCAACCGCGTCGACTCCGCGAAGCTCGCGGTCGAGCGCGCGGGTGCGGAGCGGGCCAAGGGCGCGTACGCCGCGTCGGACGCGTTCTTCCCGTTCCCCGACGGGCTGGAGATCCTGCTCGCGGCGGGCGTCAAGGCCGTGGTGCAGCCGGGCGGTTCGGTCCGTGACGAGCTGGTCGTCGAGGCGGCGAAGAAGGCGGGCGCGACGATGTACTTCACCGGGACGCGGCACTTCTTCCACTGACCGACAGCGGTTTCGTACGAACACCGAAGGCCGTAACGCCCGCCTGTCCGGCGGGTGCTACGGCCTTCGGCGCTTCCGCACGCGCGGATGCGCGGATTCGCGCAAGCGATCTTCCGGCGGCGTACGGCCCGGTGTGCCGCGCGGAGCGTCACCCGCGCGTCCCCGGAGTATCAGTGGCGCGGACGCTGGAACCAGGCGGCGCTGTCCGCCTTCGCCGCGAAGACGATGATCAGGATGCCGAAGACCAGCGTGACGATGCCGCCGGGCAGTGAGATCAGGCCGCTCAGGACGACGAACGAGCCGTAGATGATCGAGCAGACGCGGGTGGCGTTCCCGCCGGACTTCATCCTGACCGCGAGGACGGCCGACAGCACGGCGAAGAGCACGAGCAGCAGCGCGAGGAAGACGATCAGGCCCTTGCCGAGCGCCGCGACGTCCTGGGCCTCGGCGGTGGTGGCGTGGTACTGACAACAAAATTTTGTCCAGGGACTTTTCGCAGGTGTTGTGCAAGTGCAACCTCGCCCGGCTCTGAGCGCAGCGGATTGGAACAGCGGAGGGTTCATCCGCGAGGATGGGGGCATGAGCGCCCAGATTCTCGATGGCAAGGCCACCGCAGCCGCGATCAAGTCCGATCTGACCGTCCGCGTGGCGGCCCTCAAGGAGCGTGGAGTCACCCCCGGTCTGGGGACCCTGCTGGTCGGGGACGACCCGGGCAGTCGCTGGTACGTCAACGGCAAGCACCGCGACTGCGCCCAGGTCGGCATCGCCTCGATCCAGCGCGAACTGCCCGACACGGCCTCCCAGGAGGAGATCGAGGCCGTGGTCGAGGAGCTGAACGCCAACCCCGAGTGCACGGGCTACATCGTCCAGCTGCCGCTTCCCAAGGGCATCGACACCAACCGGGTGCTGTCGCTGATGGACCCCGCCAAGGACGCGGACGGGCTGCACCCGATGAGCCTCGGCAAGCTGGTCCTGGGCGTGGAGGGGCCGCTGCCCTGTACCCCGTACGGGATCATCCAGCTGCTGCGTCACCACGGCGTCGAGATCAAGGGCGCGCATGTGGTGGTGGTGGGCCGCGGTATCACCGTGGGCCGGTCGATCCCGCTGCTGCTGACCCGCAAGACCGAGAACGCGACGGTCACGCAGTGCCACACCGGCACCCGCGACCTTCCGGCGCTGCTCAAGCAGGCCGACATCATCGTGGCCGCGGCGGGTGTGCCGAACATCATCAGCCCCGAGGACGTCAAGGAAGGCGCGGTCGTCCTCGACGTCGGCGTCAGCCGTGACGCCGACGGCAAGATCGTCGGCGATGTCCACCCGGGCGTCGCGGACGTGGCCGCCTGGATCTCCCCGAACCCGGGCGGCGTCGGCCCGATGACCCGCGCCCAGCTGCTGGTCAACGTCGTCGAGGCGGCCGAGCGCGCCGCGGCGGACGCGGGCTGAGCGCGAGCCGGATCCGGAAAGGGGCACCACTCATGGGCGCTGGTACGAGCACGGGCGACGCGGCCCCGGACGCCGGGGCGGCAGGGCCCGCCGGGCTCGCCGGAACCGCCGACAAGGCCCCCGAGGGCTCCGAGGACTCCAAGGGCTCCAGGGGTTCCGAGGCCGGTGAGGGTGCCGACAGCTCCGGTACGGAAACGAGTACGGGTGCCGGTAGGGGCTCCGGCGCGGACACCGGTGCGGGTGCCGGTACGGACTCCGGTACGGAAACGAGTACGGGCTCCGGCGCGGACACCGGTACGGGCTCCGGCGCGGAACGCCCCGAGCCCGGCAGCCGGTTCTCGCTCACCCGGGACACCGCGCGTCCCGAGGGCGGCGGCCGGGCCGCTCCCGGTGACGCCGCCGCGCCGGTGCGGCAGTGGCCGCTGCTCAGCGTGTTGGGGACGATCGGGCTGGGGCTGCTGATCGTCGGAGTGCACCCCTTCGCCGAGGCGGTCCGTGTCGGCACGATACTGATCGGTCTCGCCCTCATCGGCGGCGCGGTCCTGCGGCGCGTACTGCCCTCCGTGGGCATGCTGGCCGTGCGCTCGCGCTTCACCGACATGCTCACGTACGGGCTGCTGGGCGTCGCGATCGTACTGCTCTCGCTGATGACGCAGCCCAAACCGTGGCTGGAGATCCCGTTCCTGGAGGACATCGTCCACTCGACGGTTCCGTAACCGGCCCGGCTTCTTTTGTGCGTGACGGCGCCCATCCTCTCCCCCGGGATCAGGATGGGCGCCGTCCTTCTTCCGCAGCGGGATCGGCGTCGGGGACCCGGCCGGGACGGTTCGAGGTTCCGTGGGGGTCTGTGGCGCGGAAGTGATCATTCCGCCATGGTGTGATCATCGGGCAACGGATGGGAGACTGGGAGCCGGAAGACTGAGTCGGCGTGCGACGGGGCGCGGAGACGGCTCGTCAGTGCTTCCATGCGCCGCTCGCCGAGGAACTGGCATCCTGACTCGGTGCATCCCTATGGACAGCCCGTTCGAAACGGGCGGCCCGCGAGGGCGGTAGGGGAAAGAGCCGGGGGGCTCCGCCGGGGGAGGCGGGGACGGCCGGAGACGGGCAGAGCGCGGGGCACATCAGGCACGTGCGGGGGGACAAGGGGGAGGCTCAATGCCTCGTTGGAAGGCGCTACCGGAGGAACTCGACCCGGAGGTCGGCGAGTTCACCTGCCAGTTGCGCGGACTCATCGACCGCAGCGGTCTGAGCATCGCCGCGGTGGCCGACCGGACCGGCTACAGCAAGACGTCGTGGGAGCGCTATCTGAACGGCCGGCTGCTCGCGCCCAAGCGCGCGATCATCGCGCTGGCCGAGGTGACCGGCACCAACCAGACGCATCTGACCACGATGTGGGAGCTGGCCGAACGCGCCTGGGGCCGCTCGGAGATGCGGCACGACATGACGATGGAAGCGATACGGATCTCGCAGGCCAGATCGGCCCTGGGCGAGTTCGGCCGGGGCGCGGCGGGCGGGTCCGCGGGCGCGCTCGGAGCCGGTGCCGGGCCCCCGGGCGGGACCGTCGATCTCGGTACGGCGGGATCCCGGCCAGGAGGCCACTCCGTACCGCCGCCGGCCGGGCGGGCGGCGGCGAGCGGTCCCGGGGCCGGGGCCGGACCGGGGCGGGGCCGGCGCAAGGGGCTGATCTTCGGCGCGGGCATCGTCGGCGCGCTGGCCGTGGTCGGCGCCGCGCTGCTGTTCACCGACATCGGCGGGGACGGCGACGCAGGTACGGCCGCCAAGTCCCCGTCCGCCGCGCCCACCACCAGCGCGCCGAAGCTGCCCGCCGGGGTCAAGTGCGGCGGTGACGACTGCACGGGCCAGGACCCGGAGGAGATGGGCTGCGGCGGCGAGTTCGCCGAGACCGTCGACAGCGCCAGGGTCGGTACGAGCCTGATAGAGGTCCGCTACAGCAAGACCTGTGGCTCCGCCTGGGCCAGGATCACCCAGGCCGCCCCCGGCGACGAGGTGCGGATCAGCTCGGTCCGGGCCACCGGGGAGGAGCAGACCGGCGCGGTGGAGACGACCAACGACGCGTACACCCCGATGACCGCGGTGCCGGACGCCAAGAGCGCCAAGGCGTGCGCGACGCTCAAGGCGGGCGTGGAGGGGTGCACGTCGGCGGAGTGACCGCCGCGCGTGATGCACTGGTACCCGCCGCGCGTGACGCACTGGTACCCGCCGTGTGTGACGCCCCCGTATCCGCCGTGCGTGACGCACTGGTACCCGCCGCGTGTGACGCCCTCGTACCCGCCGCGTGTGACGCCCCCGTATCCGCCGCGCGTGACGCACTGGCACCCGCCGTGCGTGACGCCCCCGTACCCCCGCCCCCGCAGGGCGCAGCCGTACTCCCCGCCCCCGCGTGAGCCGTGCAACAAAGGGGGGCGTGGGCGCGGTCCGGCCGGGTCGGATAGCCTGATCGCCGGATATCTCTTCACGTCAAGATTCAGGCCGGTGATGGACCGGTCGTCGGGGCCGGGGAGATTCCGCACCAGGGGCAGGGACCCCCGCCACCGCCAGCTGTCTTACGGAGATCGCCATGACCCGCACTCCCGTGAATGTCACCGTCACCGGCGCGGCCGGCCAGATCGGCTACGCGCTGCTCTTCCGCATCGCCTCCGGCCATCTGCTCGGCGCGGATGTGCCGGTCAAGCTGCGTCTCCTTGAGATCCCGCAGGGACTCAAGGCCGCCGAGGGCACCGCGATGGAGCTGGACGACTGTGCGTTCCCGCTGCTCAGCGGTATCGAGATCACGGACGACCCGAACGTCGCCTTCGACGGCGCGAACGTCGCGCTGCTGGTCGGCGCCCGCCCCCGTACGAAGGGGATGGAGCGCGGTGACCTGCTCGCCGCCAACGGCGGCATCTTCAAGCCGCAGGGCAAGGCCATCAACGACCACGCCGCCGACGACATCAAGGTCCTCGTCGTGGGCAACCCGGCCAACACCAACGCGCTGATCGCGCGGGCCGCCGCCCCCGACGTCCCGGCCGAGCGCTTCACCGCGATGACCCGCCTCGACCACAACCGCGCGATCTCGCAGCTCGCCGCCAAGACCGGCGCGGCCGTCTCCGACATCAAGCGGCTGACGATCTGGGGCAACCACTCCGCCACCCAGTACCCGGACATCTTCCACGCGGAGATCGCCGGGAAGAACGCGGCCGAGGCCGTCAACGACGAGGCGTGGCTGGCCGACACCTTCATCCCGACCGTCGCCAAGCGCGGCGCGGCGATCATCGAGGCCCGTGGCGCGTCCTCGGCGGCCTCCGCCGCCAACGCGGCCATCGACCACGTCCACACCTGGGTCAACGGCACGGCCGAGGGCGACTGGACCTCGATGGGTGTCCCGTCGGACGGTTCCTACGGTGTGGCGGAGGGCCTGATCTCCTCCTTCCCCGTCACCACCAAGAACGGCGTGTACGAGATCGTCCAGGGCCTGGACATCAACGCGTTCTCGCGGACCCGCATCGACGCCTCCGTACAGGAGCTGGTCGAGGAGCGCGACGCGGTGCGCGAGCTGGGTCTCATCTGATCGTTTGTACGCATATGACGGAACGCCCTCGGCACTCGCCGGGGGCGTTCCGTCGTGTGTGGTGCCCAGTGGCTTGAAACGCGTGACGCCGAGCACTTTCGGACAGCCGGTACGCATGCTTTCCACCCCCGGGGGCAGGTGCCGGAATCCCCAGTCATCGCTGGTGGAGCATATTCCGGGAATGGAAGGCGATACGCGACGTGTCGGCACAACAGACGATTCATGTGGACGGAAAATGGCGTGAAGCCGCCTCCGGCGCCACGCGGGACATCCTTGACCCCGCCGACGCGACGGTTCTCGCCGTCGTGTCCGAGGGGGGCGTCGAGGACGCGGACGCCGCCGTCGCCGCCGCGCGCGCGGCGTTCGACCACGGTCCCTGGCCCCGCACCCCGGTCACCGAGCGGGCGGGGCTGCTGCGGCGGACCGCCGATCTGCTCATCCGCAACCGGGAGAAGATAGCCCTGCTGGAGAGCAGGGATTCGGGCAAGACCCTGGAGGAGGGGCGCGCCGACGTCGACTGTGTCGCCGACGCCTTCCGCTACTTCGCGGATCTGGTGATGAACGAGAGCGGCGGCCGGGTCGTCGACGCGGGCTCGGACACCGTCCACAGCGTGGTCGTCCACGAGCCCGTCGGGGTCTGCGCGCTGATCGCCCCGTGGAACTACCCGCTGCTCCAGGCCAGTTGGAAGATCGCCCCGGCGCTCGCCGCGGGCAACACCTTCGTCGTCAAGCCGAGCGAGCTGACCCCGCTCACCACCGTCGACCTCATCGACCTGCTCGCCGAGGCCGGTCTGCCGCCCGGCGTCGCCAACCTGGTGACCGGCGCGGGCGACCCGGTCGGCGCCCGGATGGCCGCCCACCCGGACGTGGACCTCGTCTCGTTCACCGGCGGACTCAGCAGCGGTACGAAGGTGATGCAGGCCGCCGCCCCCGGTGTGAAGAAGGTCGCGCTCGAACTCGGCGGCAAGAACCCGAACGTCGTCTTCGCCGATGCCTGCGCCACCGAGGAGGGCTTCGACACCGCCGTCGACCAGGCGCTCAACGCCGCCTTCATCCATAGCGGCCAGGTCTGCTCCGCCGGCTCCCGGCTGATCATCGAGGAGTCCCTGCGCGAGCGCTTCGTCACCGAACTCGTCCGCCGCGCCGAGCGGATCCGGCTCGGCCGGGGCACCGAGCCGGGCGTGGAGTGCGGCCCGCTCGTCTCCGCGCGGCAGCTCGCGCGGACCGAGGAGTACGTGGTGTCCGCGCTGGCCGAGGGCGCGGTGCTCCGTACCGGCGGTGAACGTCCCGACCCGTCCGACGTACGTCCCGAGGGCGGCTACTTCTACCGGCCGACCATTCTGGACCGCTGCCACCGCGAGATGCGGGTCGTCCGGGAGGAGGTCTTCGGGCCCGTCCTGACGGTGGAGACCTTCCGCACGGAGGACGAGGCCGTCGCCCTCGCCAACGACACCGAGTACGGGCTGGCGGGCGGCGTCTGGAGCGGGGACCCGGGGCGCGCGCGGCGGGTGGCAGGGCGGCTGCGCCACGGCACCGTCTGGATCAACGACTTCCACCCGTATCTCCCGCAGGCGGAGTGGGGCGGCTTCGGCAAGTCCGGCATCGGACGCGAGCTGGGCCCCGCCGGCCTCGCGGAGTACCGCGAGGCCAAGCACGTCTACCAGAACCTCGAACCGCGCCCGGTGCGCTGGTTCGCGGGCTGACGCGCCCGGAGGGCTGCCGGGCCGAGAGGGCGGCAGGGCTCAGCGGGCGGCCGGGCCCGGGGACGTTCGGGCCCGGTACGGCCGAGGCCCCGGGGCGGTCCCGCCCACCGGCCCTCGCGAAGGACGACCCCGGAACACGGAACGCGCCAACTCCAGCAGAGGAGCGGAACTGCTATGGGATCCACGGCCGAGAGCGAACATCAGGAGCAGGACCAGTACGACTACGTCGTCGTCGGGGGCGGCACAGCCGGATCGGTGATCGCCTCACGGCTCACCGAGAACCCGGACGTCACCGTCGCCGTCATCGAGGGCGGCCCCACCGACGTCGGGCGTGAGGACGTCCTCACGCTCCGGCGCTGGATGGGGCTGCTGGGCGGCGAGCTGGACTACGACTATCCGACCACCGAGCAGCCGCGCGGCAACTCCCACATCCGGCACAGCCGGGCCCGGGTGCTCGGCGGCTGCTCCTCGCACAACACACTCATCGCGTTCAAGCCGCTGCCCTCCGACTGGGACGAGTGGGCGGCGGCCGGGGCCGAGGGCTGGGACGCCGCCGCGATGGACCCGTACTTCGCGCGGCTGCGCAACAACATCGTGCCGGTGGACGAGCGGGACCGTAACGCCATCGCCCGCGACTTCGTCGACGCGGCGCAGTCGGCGCTCGGTGTCCCGCGCGTCGAGGGCTTCAACAGGAAGCCCTTCCATGAGGGCGCCGGCTTCTTCGACCTCGCCTACCACCCGGAGAACAACAAGCGCTCCTCCGCCTCCGTCGCCTATCTCCACCCCTTCCTCGACCGGCCAAACCTCCGACTCCTGCTGGAGACCTGGGCGTTCAAGCTGGAGCTGACGGGCGCGCGCGCCACGGGCGTACGGGTACGGACCGCCGACGGCCGGGAGCGGCTGATCACCGCCGCCCGCGAGGTGCTCGTCTGCGCGGGCGCCGTGGACACCCCCCGGCTGCTGCTCCACTCGGGCATCGGGCCGCGCGCCGATCTGGAGCGGCTGGGCATCCCCGTCGTGCACGATCTGCCGGGCGTCGGGGAGAACCTGCTCGACCACCCCGAGTCGGTGATCGTCTGGGAGACCGAGGGGCCGATCCCGGACAACTCCGCGATGGACTCCGACGCGGGACTCTTCGTCCGGCGCGATCCGGAGGCCGAGGGGCCGGATCTGATGTTCCACTTCTACCAAATACCGTTCACCGACAATCCGGAACGGCTGGGATACGAACGCCCCGAGCACGGGGTGTCGATGACCCCGAACATCCCCAAGCCGCGCAGCCGGGGCCGGCTCTACCTGACGAGCGCCGACCCCGAGGCCAAACCCGCCCTGGACTTCCGCTACTTCACCGACGAGGACGACTACGACGGCCGCACCCTTGTCGACGGCATCAGGCTCGCCCGGCGCATCGCCGCCGCGCCGCCGCTCGCGCGCTGGCTGAAGCGGGAGGTCGCGCCGGGGCCCGAGGTCACCTCCGACGAGGAGCTGAGCGCGTACGCCCGTGCCTGCGCCCATACCGTCTACCACCCGGCGGGCACCTGCCGGATGGGTGCCACCACCGACGAACTCGCCGTTGTCGGGCCCGACCTGAGGATCCGGGGGCTGGAGTCGATCCGTATCGCCGACGCGTCCGTCTTCCCGACGATGACCGCGGTGAACCCCATGATCGGAGTGCTGATGGTGGGGGAGAAGTGTGCCGAGCTGCTGATCGACGCGACCGACGACGAGAAAGGTCCGAGCCGATGAGCGGGATCGACGACAGCGCGAGCGGTACGAACGGCGCGAGCGGTGTGAGCACGAGCATGGGTACGGGTACGGGTACGAGCACGGAGGCGCGGCCCGTGCCCGCCGCCGAGGCGCCCGAGGTCGCGGAACGCCCGCCGGTCTTCTCCGTACGCCACCTGTGGAAGGTCTTCGGCCCCAAACCCGAACGGGTCCCCGCCGATTCCGCTCTCGCCGCGCTCACCGCGGCCGAGCTGCGCGCAACCACCGGGTGCACCGCCGCCGTACGCGATGTGTCGTTCGACGTCCGCAAGGGCGAGGTCTTCGTCGTCATGGGGCTGTCGGGTTCCGGCAAGTCCACCCTCGTCCGATGTCTGACCCGGCTGATCGAACCGACGTCCGGCACCATCGCCATCGACGGCGAGGACGTCCTGTCGATGGACAGGGCGCGCCTGCGCGAACTGCGCCGCCACCGGGCCGCCATGGTCTTCCAGCACTTCGGTCTGCTGCCGCACCGTTCCGTACTCGACAATGTCGCGTACGGCCTGGAGATCCAGGGGATGGGCCGCGCCGAGCGCCGGGAGAGAGCCGCCGAGGTCGTCGGCAAGGTGGGGCTCGAAGGGCTGGAGGACCGGCGCCCCGGCCAGCTCTCCGGCGGCCAGCAGCAGCGGGTCGGGCTGGCGCGGGCGCTGGCGGTGGATCCGCAGGTGCTGCTGTTCGACGAGCCGTTCAGCGCGCTGGACCCGCTGATCCGCCGCGATATGCAGGAGGAGGTGATCCGGCTGCACCGCGAGGAGCGGCGCACGATGGTCTTCATCACCCATGACCTGACCGAGGCGCTGCGGCTCGGCGACCGTATCGCGCTGATGCGCGACGGCCGTGTGGTCCAGCTGGGCACGCCCGAGGAGATCGTGGGGCGGCCGGCCGACGCGTACGTACGGGACTTCGTCCGCGATGTGCCGCGCGAGCAGGTCATCACCCTGGGGGCGGCGATGCGCGCCCCGCTGCCGGGCGACACCGGTTCCGGTCCCGAGCTGGGGCCGACCGCGACCGCCGCCGAGGCGATCGAGGCCATCGTGCGCTCCGGGGAGCCGACGGCGCGGGTGGTCGAGGACGGCCGGCTGGTCGGCGTCGTCGACCGGGAGCTGCTGCTGAACGTGGTGGCGGGTTCATGGGACGGGACGGCGGGGCCGCTGGATCCCCCGGCGGGCCGCCCGGCGGAGCTGCCGGCGGACTCCTTGCCGGATCCCTCGGCGGATTCCCCGCCGGGCGCGGCGGCCGGGGAGGGGGTGGCGCGATGACCACGGCCACCACCGTTCCGGCCGCGCGCGGCGGACTCCTCGCCGCTCTCGGGAAACCCGCGCGCGGCAAGCTGCTGCTGTTCGCCGTCTTCGCCGCCGTCCTCGTACCGCTCGCCCTCACCCGCTGGCCGGGGGCCACCACCTGGCCCGGCGCGCTCACCGTCGACCTGACGGGACCGCTCGGCGACGCCGGCGACTGGATCGTCGGCAACCGCGACCACCACCCCCTCTTCCTCTACTTCTTCGGTCACATCAGCAACGCCGTCGTCCTGTCCGTGCGCGGCGTCTACCTCCTGCTGCTCGCCGTGGGCTGGGCGGGCGTCACGGTGGGCGCCGGACTGATCGCCCGGCGGGTGGCGGGTGTACGGCTCGCCGTCGGCACCACCGCCGCGTTCGCCGTCTGCGGGCTGCTGGGCATGTGGGTGCCGACCATGCAGACGCTCGCGCTGATGGTCGTGGCCGTGGCCGCCTCCGTGGTGCTGGGGGCCGCGCTCGGGCTCGCCGCCGGGCTCTCGGACCGGCTCCACCGGGTGCTGCGCCCGGTGCTCGACACCATGCAGGTGCTGCCCGCCTTCGCGTATCTGCTGCCCGTGGTGCTGGTCTTCGGCATCGGCGTCCCGGCGGCGGTCCTCGCCACCGTCGTGTACGCGGCTCCGCCGATGGCCCGCCTCACCGCGCTCGGGCTGCGCGAGGCGGACGGCGGGGTGATGGAGGCGGTCTCCTCGCTGGGCGCGACGGCGAAGCAGCGGCTGCTGACCGCGCGGCTGCCGCTCGCCAGGAAACAGCTGCTCCTGGGCCTCAACCAGACGATCATGATGGCGCTCTCGATGGCCGTGATCGCCTCCGTCATCGGCGCCGGGGGCCTCGGCGACCGGGTCTACCAGGCGCTCGCCTCGGTCGACGTGGGCGCGGCGCTCGCCGCCGGGCTGCCGATCGTCCTGCTGGCGGTGGTGCTGGACCGGACGACAGCGGCGGCGGGCTCGGGTGCTCGGGGCTCGGCTTCTCCGGGCTCGCGTTCCGTCCGTACCGGCTGGGCCGTGGTGGCCGGGGGGACCGTGCTGGTCGCGCTCGGCGGGCGGCTCGCGGGGCGGCTCGACTGGCCGGGATCGTGGAACGTGCCCATCGCCGAACCCGTCAACCACGCCGTCGGCTGGATGACCGACCACCTCTACTCCGGGGTCCCCGTCATCGGCGGCACCGCCGACTGGGCGGGCCGCTTCACCACCTGGGTCCTCGACCCGCTGCGCGGCGCGCTCCAGGGGCTGCCCTGGTGGGCCGTCCTGCTGATCGTCGCCGGGCTCGCGCTGTCCATCGGGACCTGGCAGACCGCGCTCACCGCCGTACTCGCGATGTCCGCGATCGGGGTGCTGGGTGTGTGGAAGCCGTCGCTGGACACGCTGTCGCAGGTGCTGGCCGCCGTCGCGGTCACGCTCGTCATCGGCTTCGCCGCCGGGATCGCCGCCGCGCGCAGCCCCCGGGTGGAGGCGCTGCTCCGGCCCGTACTGGACGTCTTCCAGACCCTCCCGCAGTTCGTCTACCTCATCCCGGTCGTCGCCCTCCTCGGCATCGGCCGCGCCCCGGCGGTGGCCGCCGCCGTCGTCTACGCGCTGCCCGCCGTCATCCGCATCACCACCCAGGGGCTGCGCCAGGTCGACCCGGCCGCGCTGGAGTCCGCGCGCTCCCTCGGCGCCACCGGCGGCCAGCAGCTGCGCCAGGTCCAACTGCCGCTGGCCGGACCGGCGTTGCGTCTCGCGCTCAACCAGGGCGTGGTCCTCGTCCTCGCCGTCGTCATCATCGGCGGTCTGGTCGGCGGGGGAGCGCTCGGGTACGACGTGCTCTTCGGCCTGGCTCAGGGCGACCTGGCGACGGGGCTGGTCGCGGGCGTGGCGATCGTCTGCCTGGGGCTGATGCTCGACCGGGTGACCCAGCCGACCGAACGACGGAAGGGAGCATGACATGCGTACGTCCCTGAAGGCCGCCGCGCTCGCGTCGGCGGGCGCGCTGCTCGCCGTCACCGGCTGCGGCGCGGCCGATATGACCCAGCAGGCGTCCCCGTACGCCAACGCCAAGGGGGCGAGGACCGTCACCCTCTCCGTACAGTCCTGGGTCGGCGCGCAGGCGAACGTGGCGGTGGCCGCGTACCTCCTCGAACACGAACTCGGCTACCGCGTCGACACCGTCCAGGTCGACGAGGTCCCCGCCTGGGACGCGCTCAGCCAGGGCCGGGTGGACGCCATCCTGGAGGACTGGGGCCACCCCGACCAGGAGCGGCGCTACGTCACCGACAAGAAGACGATCACCCCGGGCGGCGATCTCGGGGTCACGGGCCACATCGGGTGGTTCGTACCGACGTACTTCGCGAAGCGGCACCCGGACATCACCGACTGGCGCAACCTCAACAGGTACGCGGACCGGTTCCGCACCCCCGAGAGCGGCGGCAAGGGCCAACTGCTGGACGGCTCGCCGTCGTACGTCACCAACGACAAGGCGCTGGTGGACAACCTGAACCTGGACTACCAGGTCGTCTTCGCGGGCTCGGAGGCGGCACAGATCACCCAGCTCAAGCAGTTCGCCAAGGAGGGGAAACCCTTCCTCACCTACTGGTACACCCCGCAGTGGCTCTCCGAGCAGGTCCCGATGACCGAGGTGAAGCTGCCCGCGTACACGGAGGGCTGCGACGCCGACCCCGCGAAGGTCGCGTGCGCCTATCCGCACACCCCGCTCCGGAAGTTCCTGAACGCGGACTTCGCGGCGAAGGGCGGCGGCGCGGCGGAGCTGCTGAAGAACTTCCGCTGGACGACCAAGGAGCAGAACGAGGTGGCGATGATGATCGCGGACCGGAAGCTCACCCCGGAGGCGGCGGCGGAGAAGTGGGTCGAGGCGAACGGCCCGGTCTGGAAGGAGTGGCTCGGGAAATGAACACCCGCCGGGGCGCGCTCTGTTGGACCTCGCGCCCCGGCGCTGGGGGAGCGCCGGCCTGCTCCGCCACGGCGTTCACAGCAACTCGCCCGGCACCTCCAGGTACTCCTTGCGCAGGGCGTCGATCACCGGGTGGGTCTCGGGCAGGACGATGGTGTCGATTCCGCTGACGGCCCGGACGCCTACCGCCGCGTTGGTCGCGAAGGCCGCCCGCATACGAGGGAGATCGGCGAGGTTCACGGGACGGGTGACGTGTGCGTGGGAGTGCTGGAGCAGGCGCATCGTCACACCGGGAAGACAGTCGGACTCGGGCCAGATCACCTGGTCGCCGTCGAAGAACCCGATGTTCCAGGTCCCGCCCTCGGAGATGGCTCCTCGTCCGTCGACGAAGAGCGCGTCGTCGAAGCCGTCGAGCTGTGCGGTACGGCGGTGGTGGAGGCTGGAGAACAGTCCGACGCTCTTCACGCCCGGCAGGTCCCGGGTGTACGTCCTCGACCGCACCCGGATCGGCGGCAGCGGCAGACCGGCGGCCGGCCGCGACGTGACCAGTACGCGGGGCGCGTCGGCCGAGCCGGGGTGTCCCAGGTCCAGGTCCGGGTCGAAGACCGTCACCCGCACGACGGCTGCCCCGTTCGAGGGCACCGCCCTGCGGGCGAGGTCGCGGACCCGTTCGGGGTCCAGCTCGGCCCCGAACAGCGTCTCGCAGTCGCGCTGGAGCCGCTCCATGTGAAGCGACAGCCCGCGCACCCGGCCGTCCTCGACCCGCATCGAGGTGAAGTGCCCGTAGTTGGTCAGGGCCAGGCTCTGGAGCGCCTCGACCCCGACCGGTTTTCCGTTCAGCTCTGCCATCCCGCCAGCATGGCAGCCCCCTCGGGCCGTTGCGGAACAAGCGTCCGACAGAGCGCCCACGGTCGGTCGGCCGCCCTTTTCCCGGCATCCCGCTCTCCGTAACTCCATGCGGTTGCTCAGGGGAACTGTTAAATTTTTAAACTTCAATTAACTCTGTTCATTCTCCATGTCGTCGTCCAGATCGAGGGTGCCGCTTTGCCCATCAACCGCATGAACCACGCAGTTCTGTACGTCCGCGACGTCGAGCGCAGCGCCGCCTTCTACCGCGATGTGCTCGGCTTCCGCGAGGTGATGTCGATGCCGGACCGCGCGGTCTTCCTCCAGGCCCCCGGCTCCACCAACGACCACGACCTGGGCCTGTTCGCCCTCGGCGACGCAGCGGGCGACAGCGCCGCCGGACGCACCACGGTCGGCCTCTACCACGTGGCCTGGGAGGTCGAGACCCTCTCCGACCTGGAGATGTACCAGGCCAGGCTGGCCGAGGCGGGCGCGCTGGTCGGCGCCAGCGACCACGGCACCACCAAGAGCCTGTACGCGCACGACCCCGACGGCCTGGAGTTCGAGGTCGCCTGGATCATCCCGGCGGACCTGCTCGACGACGACGCCCGCGCCGCCCGGTCCCGTATCGGCCCGCTCGACCTCGACCGCGAGAAGCAGCGGTACGGAGCGGACACCCGAGGCGGCGTCGGCATCTCGTTCCCCGCCTGAACCTCCGGGCCGGAAGCTCCGCCTCAGGGCCTTCGTGCGTCCACAGTCGCGCAGGCGTCGCGGAAGGTGGTCCAGGTGGTGGCGGTGAGGTGGAGCAGGGGGCCGGTGGGGTGTTTGGAGTCGCGTATGGCGACGGTGCCGGGGAGGTTGGTGGCGACTTCGACGCACTCGCCGTTGCCGATGCTGTAGCTGGACTTGGTGAATTCGTACGGTGACATGTGGGCTAAAGCTCCTTGAGTACGCGCCCGATGAGCGCCTGTGAGGCGGACGACGGCAAGGAGTTGCGCACGACGTGCTCGAAGATGGCTGTGTGACGAGCCGCGTCCTGCTCGCTCTCCACCCACAGGTTAGACGCGGGCGTGTCCAGGTAGACCACGTCCAGCGCGCCGGGTTCGGCGAACGACAGGATGTTGAAGGCACCTCCCAGACCGGCGTGGGCTCCGGACGAGAAGGGGAGTATCTGGACCTTGATGTTCGGACGTCCGGTGAGCTTCAACAGGTGCGTGAGCTGGGCGCGCATCGTGCCGGGGCCGCCCACCTGCTGGTGCAGCGAGCCTTCCGCGATCACGGCCCACAGCTGGAGGGGGTTCTCGCCTTCGAGCCGCTGCTGGCGGGCGAGGCGGGCTTGTACGACGCGTTCGATCTCGTCCGGTCCGGACCATGCCTCGCAGCCGATGGCCAAGGCGCGTGCGTAGTCGGCGGTTTGGAGCAGTCCGGGGATGACGTTCAGTTGCTGGGTGCGTACGTGCGCGGCGACATCTTCCAGCGCCGCGTACTCGACCTGCGTACCCAGTTCCGCGTACTGCTTCCACCAACCCTTGGCTTTACGGCGGTCCCGGTCCGCCCTCGCGAGCGCGAGGAGGTTCGCGACCGTCCCGGGGTCGCCTACCTGGTACAACTCGCACAGCGCTTTGACGTCCAGGTCGCGGACCGGGACCCAGCCCCGTTCCACTTTGGCGATCTTCGCGACGGAGACGCCGAGCGCCTCGGCTGCGTGCGGCTGTCTGAGCCCGACCGTCTCCCGCATGCGCAGCAGTTCACCACCCAGCCTCCGGGCGAGCACGGTGGAGACCGAGGTCCCTCGGTCGGTCCGGATCTCAGGCACTGACTCTCTCCTCCGCGCTGTCGCCCCAGTCTGCAACCGATAGGCCGTCAGGGACAAGCGCGTTCGAGTAGATATTTCCGGCAGGTGGGGTTGCTGGCATCCCCAAGCGGTTCTACCGTCGGTGACGACTCGCTCACACAGCGGCGCCACCCCGGCGGAAGTGCACCGTCCTGCCCTGCCCCAGCGCAGCGGCGCCCGGTACTGCCACCGCCGGTCGCGTCCGCCGTACGGGCAACCCACCGCACGAGGAGGTACGCGTCCATGACCGCAGGCCAAGAGGTCGCCGGGGCCGAGGAGTTCGACGGGGTGCCGGTCGTCCTGTACGAGGACAACCGGGCATACGAGTCCCTGACCAGCAGCGTCCCGCTCGCCCGGCAGCGGGCGGGGCGGCTGGTCGGCGGGTGGGGGCACCCCGAACTGGTCTGGTCGACGCA
This sequence comes from Streptomyces sp. NPDC088554, assembly GCF_044752945.1. NCBI lineage: Bacteria > Bacillati > Actinomycetota > Actinomycetes > Kitasatosporales > Streptomycetaceae > Streptomyces > Streptomyces sp. NPDC088554. Next base: position 126,320 of record NZ_JBIVMF010000017.1, read on the forward strand.
GCTGTTGGTCAGCAAACTCGCCACCAACGCGCTGCTGCACGGGTGTCTGCGCGGGCGGCTGTTCCAGGTGCGGATCGTCCTGCGTACGGACGTCCTGCGGATCGAGGTCGGCGACGCGCGCGAGGAGCGGATGCCGGTGGCGCGGGTGGCCGGGGAGGGCGAGTGTTTCGGGCGGGGGCTGCTGATCGTCGAGGAACTCGCGGACCGGTGGGGCGTCGAGCCCCGTACGGTCGGCAAGACCGTCTTCGCGGAGCTGTGGATCCCGGCTCCATGAACGGGCCCCCGCATACCGGGCGTTGGGCTCGGGATACGGGGGCCGTGTGGGGCGTCAGGGGTTCAGTGGGTGACCCGGAGGTACGGCGTCACAGCACTTTCTGCGCGGTGCCCTGTTCGGGTTCTCCCTGTACGGGTTCTCCCTGTACGGGAGCGGCGCGCCGCATCATGAGCGCGATCGTCACCGCGGTGAGGGTGACCAGCAGCGTCGCCACGACCGTTGTTACCTGGAAGGCGCTGTCGAAGGCCCCCTTGGCGGCGACGGCGACGGCCTCGCCCGCGTCGTTCCGCATTGTGTCGGAGACGGACATCGCCTCACCGATGGAGTCCGACACCTTGTCCGGAACCGCCGCCTCGACGGTGGCGGACAGGGCGAAGGACTGACCGTACAGAACGGACGTCAGACTGCCCAGCAGCGCGATGCCGAGGCCGGCCCCCACTTCGTACGACACCGATTCGATCGATGCCGCGGCGCCGGCCCGCTGGGGCGGGGCGCCGGTCATGATGGCGTCGGAGGCGACGGCCTGGACGCCTCCGTGGCCCGCGCCGATCATGATCAGGCAGCAGCTGAGGGCCAGCGAGGCGCCGGCGTCGGCCCACAGGGCGATGCCCGCGTACCCGAGGGCGGCCAGTACGAGACCGGCGGGAATGATGACCGACAGTCCGTACCGCGAGGAGAGATACCCGACCAGAGGCGCCGCCGCGAACGCCGCGATCGGCATGGGGAGCAGGAACAGGCCCGCTTCCCAAGGGGACTTGCCGAACACGAACTGAAGGTACTGAGCCAACTGGAGTTCGAAACCGACGAGTACGAACACGGGCAGGGTCGCTGCCAGTACGCCGACGCGGAAGTTCCCCTCACGGAAGAGCGCGAGGTCCAGCATGGGCTGTTCGGAGCGGAGCTGGCGCCGTACGAACAGTCCGGTCGCGGTGAGCCCGATCACCGCCGTCACTAACGTCTCGACGAGCGGGGAGCCCTGGTGGGCCGCCGACTTCACCGCGTACACGATGCCGACGGTTCCCACCACCGCGAGGACGGGGGACGTGGCCTCCCAGGGTTCCTTGTCCTCGGCCGTCTCGTTGGTGAGCAGTACGAACACGAGGAAGAGCGCGGCCAGGACGACCGGGATGTTGATGAGGAAGACGGCGCCCCACCAGTAGTACTCCAGGACCAGACCGCCCACCACCGGCCCCACCGCCGCGCCGCTCGCGGCGATCGCGCTCCAGATGCCGATCGCGAAGGCGCGTTCCCGGGGGACGTGGAAGACCTGCCGGATGATCGCCAGGGTGGCCGGGATGATCATCGACGCGCCGACGGCCAGCGCGGCCCGTCCCGCGATCAGTGCGGTAGGGGTGGTCGCCAGGGCGGACAGCCCGGAGGACGCGCCGAACACACCGAGCCCGATCATGAGCAGCTTCTGGTGCCCGATGCGGTCCCCCAGGGGGCCGGTGACCAGAACCAGCCCCACCATGACCAGGGGGTAGATGTCGACGATCCAGAGCAGTTCGCGGGCCGAGGCCCCGAGTGTCTCTGTCAGCGACGGTACCGCGACATTCAGAATGGTCGCATCCGCGGCCACGGGGAGAAAACATCCCGAGACCGTCGCGAGAATAAGCCAACGCTTGTTGTCGGCAGCCCTGTTGTCTGGGCTCATGCTAAGACCTCAACCTTGCCGGATTCTTTCATGGACCTGGTCTACCAGGTCATGGAACTCTGCCATCGACGGGGCATAGATGATGGTGCCGATCCGTCCGGTGGCGAGACCGGACAGTTCGCAGGGCATCACACCACTTGTCGCCCGCAGGGGCGATCGGACCAAGGGCCCCAGCAGGCCGATTACTTCGTCCACCGAGGGTTGTCCGGGCAGCCCGGGGAAGTCGTAGTTCCCAATGGTCCAGGACTTCAGGTAGTCGGGGCCGAAGAAGTGAAGACCGAAGTCGTGGACATGCGTGGATCCGGTACGCCGGGCGTTGAGGTCCAGCATGAACACCTCGCCACTGGGCCGGGCGACGGCGTCGATTCCGAAATGTCCTCGATATCCCCGGCGTTGGAGTTCCTCGGCGATGACCGAGCTGCCCGACAGGAAGTGCGGATACCACGCCTGCTGGGCCAGTGAATCCGAAGTGACGTTACCCACCAGCCGGGTGGGGCCGTCGAACAGCATCTCGCAGGCGTGTGTCAGGTACGGCGCCTCACCGGGAACATCCGGTACGACGTACTCGACGGAAGGGAAGACGACGCCCTCCCCGGCGATGTACTCCTCGACGACGATGGGATCGTCCCCGTAATAGGGGCTCTCCTCGATCGCTCGGGTGATCTCGTCCTCGCCGTGGCCCGGTTCGAAGCGCAGCAGCCCGACGCTGGCCTCGCCCTTGTCCGCCTTGACGATGCACGAGAGACCGGCCGCCAGCATCCCGGAGACCGCGGACACCGCTTCCGCCGTGCCCCGGCAGTGCGTCCCCCGGGCGATACGGCACGGGCCGTCCGTCAGCCCCACGGATACGGCCAGGTCCCGCAGCCCGCTCTTGGTGTCGAGCAGGTTGCGCAGACTCTGGTCCTCGCTGCTCTCCGGCAGCGTGACGGTGATGCCGAATTCGGTCCGCATGATATCTGCGAAGGCCCATAGTTCAGGGGTCGTCGTATGCGGTATCAGGATCAGCTCCCGGCCCTCGCCGGCGTACTGCGCGATACGGGCCAGGAGCGGGGGGTCGGCCATGATGTCCGCGAAGAGAGAGACGTTCGACGATGTGCTCGGGCTGTCGTTCACGATTCCCGGGAAGCCGAGGAAATCTGACTGCCAGTCAAGTCCGACGATCGGTGAAGAGGTGATGATGAGTTTGTCCACAGGATGCCAGAAGATCGCCTGGTCCTGCTGGGGGAAACAGCCCGTAAGTATCTCTTCGGCGTTTTCGCCGGAAGCTCTCTCGGCTATTCCGCGAAGTGTATCGATGGCGTTGGAAACGCATACCACGGGAATGGTTTCGCGCTTCTGCATGATTTCCTCCATTCTCGACCGCTCTTCGGAGGGCTCAATAAGTGGATGCTTCGGACCGGGTCAGGTCGTGCCGCTCCGTGCCTTTGAGCGGCGGGTTGAAAATGCTGAGCAGTACGAGATCCTCGGTGGCGCCGCCGCGGAGGTAATGGCGGTCGTGCTGGTCCAGGACGTAGATATCGCCGGGGCGTATCTGGTAGACGTTGCCCGCCATGTCCTCGACTTCGCCCTCTCCGGCCAGGCAGTAGCAGGCTTCGAGGTGGTTCTGATACTGGAGAAGAGAAACAGTACCGGCCCTGACCACGGTGTGGCAGACGCCGTACCCCATCCCGTCCGACTCGACCAGCAGGCGGTAGCTCTTTCCGTTGCCCCAGTCGACGTCGTAGTCGGTGCCTTCGATATCTTTAAGTTTCCGGACGTACATGTGCATCCTCTGTGCTCGAAATATCATGAATATCGGCGTCCCGGAGCAGTCCTTCGCCGTCGCGGACCAGAGAAATCGCCTGGGCCACCACATGCCAGAAGATTTTTTCTCCCAGGTCGGCGCTGGACCCGGAGGTGGACGACAGGACCCCGTTATTGGTGCTGCGGTCCACATCCACGGGGTGCAGGTAGATACCGGCACGCGGTGGATGGTCGTGGTCGGGCCGCAACTCTCCCACCAGGTCGGGACGGAGGTAGAGCATCAGGCTCGTCTCGGTGAGTCCCGCATGCTCCGCGTGCCAGCCGGGGAAATCGGCGACCTCGTCCCGGAGCCATGAGTCCTCGACCAGACTCCACCAGCTGAACGCGATGATTTCCTTGCCCTCGGCCTGTCCCTCCTGACGGAGAGCGTCGAGCGCCTCGAAAATGAACGGCTCGTTCTCGAAATGGCCGTTGACCACGATGAGCCGCTCGAAGGGAAGCAGCATCAGCGACCGGGCCGCTTCTCTCAGGAAGCGGATAAGGGCCTCACCGCTGACATGCAGCGTGCCGGGAAAAGCGAGCCCGCCCCCGCTCTGGGGCAGTGACCGAGCGGCTATGGATTGCGCGGGAACGGTGAACCCGCCCAGTTCGTAGGCGATCTGGCGGGCGAATTCCTCGGCGATTACGGTATCGACCGACAGCGGCAGGTGCGGACCGTGCTGCTCGGTTGCCCCGATCGGCCACACCACATTGCGGCCCTGGAGTTTCTCGACGACCTGCGCACTGGGGAGATCCGAGAGGCTGTGTCCCCTCGACCGGGGAGTCATGACGCCGCCAGTCGCGGGAGAGCCTGCTGATCCGTACGGTCGGAAACAGCGCCGAGCTCCTCGGTCTCCCGCACGATCCGCTCCAGCGTCTCGTGCATGTTCGTGTGCAGAGCCGTGTAGACCTGAACAGCGCTCGCGCCCACGCCGAGGAACTCCATGACGTCACGGCCGGTCATGGCGCCGCCGCTGCCGAGGATCGGCAGGGTGAAACCGAGCCGGCGCAGCCGCCATATGGCCGCGAGCACCAGAGGCTTGATGCCGGGGCCCGAATACCCGAACACACCGCCGAGTTCCGGTTCGCCGCTGGTCGGGGAGACCACGAGGGCGGGCAGGGTATCGCTGAGGGTGATCGCGTCGGCTCCGGCGTCGGCCGCCGCGGTCGCGCGCTCCACCAGCCCCTCGCCCGCGGCCAGTTTCACCGAGAAGGGCAGCGAGGTCCGGCCCCGGACCTCTGCCACGTAGGCGCGAACACGGTCCGGGGTGTCTTCCAGGCCGTCCTCCTCGTTCAGGCACGAGATGCCCAGCTCCAGAGCCCGGCAGCCGGTGAGCGCGACCCGCTCGGCAAGGGCGCCCAGCTCCTCGGGGCTGTCGGCGTGCAAGGACGCGATGACGGGAAGTTCCTCGTCCGCGAAACCCTGGAGCATTCCCATCCAGAATTCAACGGAGCGTTTGGAATAAGTCGTGCTGTTGATCATTCCGGTTTCGAACCGGATGATCCTTTCGTTCAGCCCTTTCGGCGGGTTCGGGTGAATCGTCTTGGTGACGACCGCGCCGGCGCCGCCGGCCAGCAGATTTCGGATGTTGCGTTCTTGGTCGGTGAGCAGACCGGACCCCACGATCACGGGGTTGTTGAGCGTCAGCCCAAGAACATCCACGCGTGCCATCGAAGACCTCCCTGTGAAAATCGAAGAGATGGATCGAGCGGGAGTTGCTCTTCAGACGGCGCCGTTCTCCAGGACCTGCCGCGTCCTCTTGGTGGCAGCAAGAATGTTGTCGATCAAGCACTCCGGGTTCTTGGTGAATTCATCGAAGTCGATGACCCGGACATCGCCCACCTGGTGCAGTCCCTTGAGGAGATGGCTCGCCGAGTCCACGAACGGCTGCTTGGTGACCATGACGATCGGCCGGCCGAGCGCGGTGGCCCATCCCAGCTCCACATGTGTTCCATCGGTGCGGAGCAGGGTCTCATCGGGGAGAACGGGAAGGATCGGAACAAAAACATCGCATTTTGTCATCCACCGGAAATCGCGGACAGACACCTGGTCCGGGGTGAACGATGCCGTGTCCACACCGAACTTCTCTGCCACGTGCGCCGAAAATACATTCCCGCCGTTCTCCTCCACATGCAGGATCGCCGTGGATATGGCGTCGCGCAGCTGTTCTGCGAACCCATCCGGAAGAATTGCGTGCTGAATGGGGCCGCCTATGAAGATGTCCACATTTGCGAGAGGTTCGGAAGCATTGTCGAGCATGGGTTCCATCCTTTTCGGGCTCGTGGAAATCCACGGCATTTCTTCGTCAACTGTTCTGACGTTAAAAGGTCTTCTGTTGAGACGTCAAGGACAGGGGGAGGAAATGGATCCACTCTCGGTGATATCGCGGGCTGGCATATGCAATTTCGCAGTGATTTATAATCGCCACACACCATGACAAATAGTGCGACTTGCCTATAATTAGGTAAGTCGCAGAAGATCATAAATGGACTCTCTTGATTTCCTGGAGATGCACGCAAAGTAACTATTCTGTTCCTGATGGTGAGATCCAGATGGCTTGGAATGCATACTTGACGGAAGCGGAATGTGTCTGTATTCGACGGTTTGTCGGCGGCGCACTCGACGCGCTGCTGCGCGGATGTTTGCGCGGGCGACTGTTCCGGGTGTGGATCGTCCTGCGTGCGGATCGTCCGGCGTGTAAATGTCCTGCGGATGCGAATGTCCTGCGGATGTGGATCCGGATGCCCTGCGGATCGAGGGCCCGGCCGGGAGCCGGGCCCTCCGCCGCCGGGGCTCGCTGCCGTCGTCGCTGGGGCGTGGCCGGGCTCAGTGCTTGAGCGAGCCCGCCGTGTAGTGGCCCGGGACCATACGGGTCGCCACCGCGAAGCGGTTCCAGGAGTTGATGACCGTGATCGCGGTGATCAGACGGGTCAGTTCGGTCTCGTCGAAGTGGGCGGCCGCCCGCGCCCAGACCTCGTTCGGTACGAAACCATCCGTCAGCACCGTGACCGCCTCGGTCAGTTCGATCGCCGCGATCTCCCGCTCCGTGTAGAAGTGCCGCGACTCCTCCCACGCGCTCAACTGCACGATGCGCTGCACCGATTCGCCCGCCGCCAGCGCGTCCTTTGTGTGCATGTCGAGGCAGTACGCGCAGTGGTTGAGCTGCGAGGCGCGGATCCTGACCAGTTCGAGCAGGACGGGGTCGAGGCCCTGCCGGGACGCCTGTTCCAGTTGGAGCATCGCCTTGTAGACGTCGGGGGCGGACTTCGCCCAGGCCAGGCGCGGGGTGTGCTCGGGGTTGCGTTCAGGGGCGTGCTCAGGGGTGGCGGGTGTCGTCATTCGCGCGAGGCTACGGCCCCGGCGCGGCCACGTACGGACGGCGCGGTGACCCACGAGAGAAGGGACGGCGCGCTTAGCCCGCGCGGGTGACGCCGGAGGCCCCCGTGCCCTCCGCCTCCGGCGCCTCGCCGAAGCGGGCCAGGGCCAGCGCGCCCGCCACCGCGACCGCGAAGCCCGTCACCGCCAGCCACTCCAGGCCGGGGCGGGTACGGTCGCCCAGCCACACCACGCCCACCAGCGCCGGGCCGATCGTCTCGCCGAGGACCATGCCCGCCGTCGCCGTGGTCACCGAACCGCGCGCCAGCGCCGAGGTCAGCAGCAGGAACGCGGCGCCGCCGCCCAGCAGCAGGGCGTAGAGCGCCGGGTTGGCGAGGTCCGCCGAGTCGATGAGCCGTACCGCCACCTCGACCACCCCGAACCCGAACCCCGCCCCCAGCCCCAGGACCAGGGCGCGCGGCCGGTCCGGGAGGCGGCCCGCGACCGTACCGGCCAGCAGGACCGCGCCCGCGACGCCCAGCAGGGACCAGCGCAGCGCCGACGAACCCGTACCGCCGCCCTCCGCGCCCGAGGCCAGCCCGAGCATCGCGAGCCCGCCGCAGACCACCGCGACCGCCGCCCACTCGGTGGAGCTGAGCCGTACGCCCAGGACGCGCGCCGCGACCACCGCCGTCACGGCGAGGCTCGCGGCCAGCGCCGCCCCCACCGCGTAGATCGGCAGCGAGCGCAGCGCCACGATCTGGAGGACGAACCCCGCCCCGTCCAGGCCCAGCCCGGCGCCGTACCGCCACTGCCGGAGCGCCCGCAGCAGCAACGCCGGGTCGACCCCGGACCCCGTCCCCGGCGTGGTGGCGCGCGTGGCGGCGGCCTGGAGTACGGAGGCGGTGCCGAAGCAGACCGCGGAACCCAGCGCGCAGATCATCCCAAGTAGCACAAAGAGACTGTATGCCGTCGCCGTTCCGCCGGAGGCCCTCCGCCACCAAGCCGTCGCAAGCCCTCCGTCGCAAGGCCCTCTGTCACAAGCCCTCTGTCACAAGGCCCTCCGTCACAAGGCTCCTCGCCACAAAGCCTCCGTCACACCCCGAGCACCGCCCGCAGCTGCTCCAGCCCCCAGTCCAGGTCCTCCCGGTCGATCACCAGCGGCGGGGCGATCCGGATCGTCGAACCATGGGTGTCCTTCACCAGGACGCCCCGGTCCATCAGCCGCTCGGAGATCTCCCGGCCGGTGCCGAGCGACGGCGCGATGTCGACGCCGGCCCACAGCCCCCGGCCGCGTACCGCCTCCACCGCGCCGCCGCCGACCAGCAGCCCCAGCTCGTGGTGGAGGTGCTCGCCCAGCTCGGCGGCGCGCCGCTGGAACTCGCCGGTCCGCAGCATCGCGACGACCTCCAGGGCCACCGCGCAGGCCAGTGGGTTCCCGCCGAAGGTCGAACCGTGCTCGCCGGGCCGGAACACGCCGAGGATCTCCGCCGACGAGACCACGGCGGACACCGGCACCACCCCGCCGCCCAGCGCCTTGCCGAGGACGTACATGTCGGGGACCACGCCCTCGTGCTCGCAGGCGAAGGTACGCCCCGTACGGCCCAGGCCCGACTGGATCTCGTCCGCCACGAAGAGCACGTTCCGCGCCCGGGTCAGCTCCCGTACGCCCGCGAGATAACCGGCGGGCGGCACCAGGACCCCCGCCTCACCCTGGATCGGCTCCAGGAGGACGGCCACGGTGTTCTCGGTCATGGCGCGGTCCAGGGCGGTGAGATCCCCGTACGGCACGATCTCGAAGCCCGGCGTGTACGGGCCGAAGTCGGCGCGGGCCTCGTGGTCGGTGGAGAAGCTGACGATCGTGGTCGTACGGCCGTGGAAGTTGTCGGCCGCGACGATGATCTTCGCCATGCCGTCCGGTACGCCCTTGACGCGGTAGCCCCACTTCCTGGCGGTTTTCACGGCCGTCTCGACCGCCTCCGCGCCGGTGTTCATCGGCAGGACCATCTCCATGCCGCACAGTTCGGCCAGCCGCGTACAGAACTCCGCGAAGCGGTCGTGGTGGAAGGCGCGGGAGGTCAGCGTGACCCGCTCCAGCTGCGCCCTGGCGGCGTCGAGGAGCCGGCGGTTGCCGTGGCCGAAGTTGAGCGCCGAGTAGCCCGCGAGCATGTCGAGGAAGCGGCGCCCCTCGACATCGGTCATCCACGCGCCCTCGGCGGAGGCGACGACGACGGGGAGCGGGTGGTAGTTGTGCGCGCTGTGGGCCTCGGCGGAGGCGATGGCGCGCTCCGTCGCCGAGGACACCGAGGACACGGGTGACACAGATGACGCCGATGACGCGGGTGACGCGGACGGCATGGATGACACGGGCTCTCCGATCGGTCAGGGCGCTGTGCCCGTTTTCTATCGTTGCTCGTGGCGTGGCGGGGGAAACCTCCGCATCCGTACGGAAACGGCCCCTAGGATGGGCCGCACGCACGGCGACTGGCGCACGCGGAACGGACCGCGAGGGAGCTGTGCGCGGCAGAACGCACGAGGTGCCGCCCGCCTGGGCACCCCGGGACCACGACCGACCGACAACGGATCGTCCCGGAGGACACCATGACGCCACCCGTGACCGCGCCCGCCGCACACCCCGCGCAGCACCCGCATCCCGCCCTGGCCGCCGCCGACCCCGAGATCGCCGCGCTCGTCGGCGCCGAGGAGCGGCTCCAGGCCGGGACCCTGCGCCTGATCCCCAGCGAGAACTACGTCTCGCCGGCGGTCCTCGAAGCCTCCGGGACCGTCCTCCAGAACAAGTACAGCGAGGGCTACCCGAACCGTCGCTACTACGAGGGCCAGCAGGTCATCGACCAGGTCGAGGCCCTCGCCGTCGCCCGAGCCAGGGACCTCTTCGGCGTGGAGCACGCCAACGTCCAGCCGTACTCCGGCTCCCCGGCCAACCTCGCCGTGTACCTCGCCTTCGCCGAGCCCGGCGACACGGTCATGGGCATGGCCCTCCCGATGGGCGGCCACCTCACCCACGGCTGGGGTGTCTCGGCGACCGGGAAGTGGTTCAGGGGCGTTCAGTACGGGGTGCGCGCGGACACCGGGCTGATCGACTTCGACGAGGTGCGCGCGCTCGCGCTCAAGGAGCGCCCGAAGATCATCTTCTGTGGCGGTACGGCGCTTCCCCGGACCATCGACTTCGCCGCCTTCGGGGAGATCGCCGAGGAGTCCGGCGCGATCCTCGTCGCGGACATCGCCCATATCGCGGGCCTGATCGCGGGCGGCGCGCACCCCTCGCCCGTGCCGTACGCCGATGTGATCTCCACGACCACCCACAAGACGCTGCGCGGTCCGCGCGGAGCGATGCTGATGTCGCGCGAGTCGCACGCGAGGGCGATCGACAAGGCGGTCTTCCCCGGCCTCCAGGGCGGCCCGCACAACCAGACCACGGCCGCCATCGCGGTCGCCCTGCACGAGGCCGCCCGGCCGTCCTTCCGCGCGTACGCGGAGACGGTCGTCGCCAACGCGAAGGCGCTCGCGCGGGAGCTGCTCGACCGCGGCTTCGACCTGGTCTCCGGTGGTACGGACAACCATCTGATCCTGGTCGACCTCACGCCCAGGCACGTCCCCGGCAAGGTGGCGGCCAAGGCGCTCGACCGGGCGGGGCTCGTCGTCAACTACAACACCGTGCCGTACGACACGAGGAAGCCGTTCGACCCCTCCGGTATCCGGATCGGCACGCCCTCCCTCACCTCCCGGGGACTCACCGTCGCGCACATGGGCGCCGTCGCGGAGTGGATCGACCGGGGGGTCGCCGCGGCGGGCAGGGGCGACGAGGACGCGCTCGCCGTGATCCGCGCCGAGGTGGCGGAGCTGATGGCCGCGTACCCGGCGCCCGGACTGCCGGTGTAACCCGTACGGGACCGGGTGATCCGGACCGCGCGCGGGGGCGGACAGAGCGGTGTCCACAAGCTGTCAGTCGCACCTGAGACAATGATGGGCATGGCCACTGATCGTCCTCGCGCGCTCTCCGGAATCCAGCCCACCGCAGGCTCGTTCCACCTCGGGAACTACCTCGGTGCGGTGCGGCAGTACGTGGCGCTGCAGGAAAACCACGACGCGTTCTACATGGTCGTGGACCTGCACGCGATCACCGTTCCGCAGGACCCCGCCGAGCTGCGCGCCAATACGCGGCTCGCGGCCGCCCAACTCCTCGCCGCCGGTCTCGACCCGCAGCGGTGCACGCTCTTCATCCAGAGCCATGTCCCCGAGCACGCGCAGCTCGGCTGGGTCATGAACTGCATCACAGGCTTCGGCGAGGCGTCCCGGATGACGCAGTTCAAGGACAAGTCCGCGAAGCAGGGCGCGGACCGCACGACGGTCGGCCTCTTCACGTACCCGATCCTCCAGGTCGCGGACATCCTGCTCTACCAGGCGGACGCCGTCCCGGTCGGGGAGGACCAGCGCCAGCACATCGAGCTGACCCGCGACCTGGCCGAGCGTTTCAACGGCCGCTTCGGCGAGACGTTCACCGTGCCGGCGCCGTACATCGTCAAGGAGGTCGCGAAGATCTACGACCTCCAGGACCCGACGATCAAGATGAGCAAGTCGGCGTCGACGCCCAAGGGCCTGGTCAACCTGTTGGACGACCCCAAGGTGACGGCGAAGAAGATCAAGAGCGCGGTCACCGACACCGGCACGGAGATCCGCTTCGACCCGGAGACCAAGCCGGGCATCAGCAATCTGCTCACCATCCACTCCACCCTCACGGGTACCTCGGTCGCCGATCTCGAGCGGCGGTACGAGGGCAAGGGGTACGGCGCGCTGAAGACGGAGCTGGCCGAAGCGATGGTCGAATTCGTCACACCGTTCAGGACCCGCACCCAGGAGTATCTGGACGACCCGGAGACGCTGGACGCGGTCCTGGCGACCGGCGCGGAGAAGGCCCGTACGGTCGCGGCGGAGACGCTGGCGCGGACGTACGACAGGATCGGACTCGTGCCGGCGAAGCACTGATACCGCCCAGTACGGCCCGCCCGGCGCCGACGGCCGCTGGCCGTCCGGCGGCGCGACCGTCACACTGACGGACAGCACCGCCGCGCGGCGGCGCCGGATCCACCCGACCGAATCACCGACACACGGACTGAGGAGAACGATGTGGGGACCGTAACGCTCGGCGTTTCGATCGCGGTCCCGGAGCCGTACGGCAGCCTGATCCAGGAGCGCCGCGCGAGCTTCGGCGATTCCGCCGCGCGCAGTATCCCCACGCACGTCACGCTGGTGCCGCCCACCGAGGTCGACACGTCCGCGCTGCCCGCGATCGAGGCGCATCTCGCCACGGTCGCGGCGGCGGGACGGCCCTTCCCGATGCGGCTGTCCGGCACCGGTACGTTCCGCCCGCTCTCCCCGGTCGTCTTCATCCAGCTCGTCGAGGGCGCCGCCGCCTGCACCTGGCTCCAGAAGCGGGTCAGGGACGCCTCGGGCCCGCTCGTCCGCGAGCTCCAGTTCCCGTACCACCCGCATGTGACCGTGGCGCACGGCATCGACGACGAGGCGATGGACCGCGCGTTCGCGGAGCTGTCGGAGTACGCGGCGGAGTGGAGCTGCACCTCCTTCGCGCTGTACGAACAGGGCGCGGACGGCGTCTGGCGCAAGCTCCAGGAGTACGCGTTCGGTGGCGGCGGGGACCCCTCGGCAGTGCCGCCCCAGTCCACCCCGGCCGACCGGCCCGCCTCGCTCAGCCCCTGAGCAGCTCGACCTCGAACCCATGAGGATCGTTCGGAGACCGCCCCGGTGCGGTTCTCGCTGGTGGATGATCTCTCTCCCCCCGGAAGCGCCCCGGAGCCCCTGAGCCCTGGTCCCGCATGAGTGCGGATACTCATGCGCGATGGTCACCGGTGCGGATGGGGCACGTGAGGAACGGGCGCTACGGTTTTCCTCGACCGACGCGACGTCACTGCCACACGTTGTCACTGCCGCACGTTCACATCGGCTCGTGATGACCCGACGAGCCACCGGGAGGGAGGCCACGCATGGCGTGGGACGAGTGGGAACAGCTCAAGACCGCGGCGGGCGAGCGCCACACCACGCAGACGCGGCTCAACCAACTGCCCGCTGACCAGGGCGGCACCAGCTCCGGTGGCAGTGGCGGCGGTGCCGGTGACCTGAGGTCCGACAAGGCCGCGTGGACCAAGGCGGGGGAAGGTGTCGGCTCGCTGCGGGGGAACATCACCAAGGCACTGACGGAGCTGGAGGACGGTCAGAAGGGACTCGGCAAGGATTCCGGGTGCCTGACCGCAGTGACGCAGCAGGATGTTTACGACTCCTGGAAGCGCTATGTCAAGGCTGTGGGTGAGCGGTGCGGCGCGCTCGCGGCGGTGCTGACGAAGGCGGGCAATGATCAGCTGAAGACAGATGAGGCGATCGAGGCCGAGATCGCCAGGCTGAAGAGTGGGTATCAGGACACGCCCGCCGTCGACTGCCAGTCCAAGGGCCGGTGATCGGGAATCGTGGATTATAAGACGCTCAAAACCCTTAAACCGTCCGAGTTCTCGGACGCGGCGGACGGTTACCGCACGACGGGTGACATGGCAGCCGAGGCCAAGGACCGCCTCGACAATCAGATCGCTGTGGCCATGCGGAAGGCGCAGGCAGGCGAGGCCGCAGAGGCGGCCTTCGATCAGCTGCGGCTACTGTCGGAGAATTTCCACTACACGCAGGTTGAATGTGGGGTGGTCAGCACGGCGCTGAAAGGGTTTTCGTATGACCTGGAGGCGGCCAAGAAGAAGCTGGACGTGGCGGTCGAGGGGGCGCGGGCAGAAAGGCTTACTGTGAATTCTGACGGCTCGGTCAGCTATCCGCCGGGTGGGGAGAAGGCTGACGGCAAGCTTCCCGAGGGCGGCACGGTGAGTGGTCTCACGGATTCGACGGCGTCTGCGGTGGGCCGCCAGGCGGCCAACTTCGACCCCAATCCTCATTACCGTCGTGCGCAGGAATACGCTGACCAGATCGCCAACGCCCTCAAGGAAGCTGCGGAGGCCGACGAGAAATGGGCGCCGAAGCTGAGAGCGCTGAAGGCTGACGACGACCTCACCGTCTCGGAGCGGGACTGGGCAGACGCGAAGAAGGACACCGGTGGTGTCCTCAAGGCGGCCGAGCGGTACCTCGAGACCATCAAGGACCCGCCCAAGGACGGCGACGCCGAGGACAACGCGCAGTGGTGGGAGGACCTCACCCCCGAGCAGCGAGCCGACTACCTTGCCGTGCACCCTGGCATCGTCGGCGCCCTGGACGGGCTGCCCTCCGACATCCGTGACGAGGCCAACCGCACCGTCCTCTCGGAGACCAGGGCGAAGTACCAGCTGGAACTGAGTTCCATCCCTCCAGAGCCCGTGTCCGTTGTGACCGACGCAGTCGGCCACCCGATCGCCGCGAACCAGGAGTGGGTGGAGTGGAACGAGAGATACGGGGACAAGCAGACGCTTCTCGAACAGCGACTCAAGGGCATGGACGCCATCCAGAGCCGCTTCGATGCCACGGGCCGGGACGGTCTTCCTGAGGCATACCTGTTGGGGTTCGACCCTGTGGGAAGGGGCGACGGAAAGGTCATCCTTGCCAACGGAAACCCCGACACCGCCGACCACACTGCGATCTATGTGCCAGGCACCGGAACCGACCTGGAAGGCATTAGCGGTGACCTTTCACGGGGCGACAACCTGTGGAAGGAAAGCCACGTACAGGCACCGGACCAGAAGATTTCGACCATCACGTGGTTTGACTACGATGCTCCGCGCTCTGCGTATCCCACAGACAAGGGCGATCTCGTCCCCGAAGCCAGTAACGACAAGTACGCCGCGGAGGGTGGCCCGGTTCTGCGTGAGTTTCTCGACGGAAACCGTATCGCTCACCAGAGCGCGTCCGGGCCGAACAACTTCGCGCACACCACGCTGATCGGCCACAGCTATGGCAGCACACTGATCGGGGATGCCGCGAAGTCCGGCGGCTGGCCGGACGGTCCGTTGCCGGTGGATGACGTCCTCGTGGCAGGAAGCCCCGGCATGCAGGCGGACCGTGCTGCGGACCTCGGCATCCCAAAAGGTCACATGTGGGCCATGGGCGCTTCGTTCTTCGACGATCAGGTACCCGATGGCGGGCGACTCGTGGGGCTGGGTGACAACGGGGTCGTGCCGACCGACCCCGAATTCGGGGCCAACATCATGGAGACCGACTCCACGAGTCACAGTGGCTACTGGGATATGGGCGGCAACGGGAATGCGTCGGTCAGTTTGAAGAATCAGGCCCGCGTCATTGTTGGCGATTATGAAGGTGTGACCCTTGAATAATATCTCCTTGGTGAATATGCGAACTTCGCGGCGGTTTTTTTCTATTTCCTGTATTGCGTCACTCTCTCTGATTCTGGCGGGTTGTTCATCCATGAAAACCGACGAGGACAGGCTTGGATATAAGCCGGAGGTGCGAAAGATTCAGGCGGCCAAGCAGGAGGTGAATGATATCTCCAGCAGGCTCCTGGATTGGATGAGAATCGAGGGGAAAACGACCGAGGTGGGAGCGGGCGTAAACGTTTGTGAAGCCGTCGACCCCGATCTGGAGAGGTACTACACCATCCGCCACCCCTGGTCGGTCTACGATCTACGCAAGGGGACCTTCGAAGAAGCCATGCAGAATTTGCGTGAACAGCTTCCCAGGAATGGCTGGAAGATTATAAAAGACGATGTGACGAATTCGTCCGCCCAAAATCCCGAGATTTCGGCGGTTAATTCAGAAAGTCATCATGTGATCTCCATCGAATGGGCCAGGAAGAGGTCTGGAGGTCTCAAGCAGATCATCAGCGTCGATATTGATTCGCGCTGTTATCGGGCCCCGAAGGGTACCGACATCTACTCCGAGAAATGAGAATCCTTGCTGGGCTGACTTCGGACGCTCACACCGGCAGCCGGCGGAACACCGGGCGTGGCAGGTGTCGCAGCCCGGACATCACCACCCGTAGCGCCCCCGGCACCCACACCGTCTCCGAGCGGCGGCGCAGTCCCAGCTCGATGGCGGCGGCTACCGACTCCGGGGTGGTGGACAGCGGTGCCTGGTCCCGCCCGGTGGTCATTCGCGTTCGTACGAACCCCGGTCGTACGACCATGACCTGTACCCCCGTGCCGTGCATGGCGTCGCCCAGGCCCTGGGCGAACGCGTCGAGGCCCGCCTTGCTCGACCCGTAGATGAAGTCCGCGCGGCGCGCCCGCTCGCCCGCCACCGATGACAGCACCACCAGCGAACCGTGGCCCTGAGCCTGGAGCGCGCCCGCGCACACCAGTCCCGCCGAGACCGCGCCGGTGTAGTTGGTCTGCGCCACCCGGACCGCCGCAAGCGGCCGTTCCTCGTCGAAGGATTCCGGGTGCCTGACCGCAGCGGCGCAGCAGGATGTTTACGACTCCTGGAAGCGCTATGTCAAAGACGTGAGCGGGGTGTGCGACGGGCTTTCCGGCGTACTGGAGAAGACGGGCAACGACCAGCTACGGACCGACGAGGCCGTCAAGGCCGAGATCGCCAAGCTGAAGACCCAGTACTACGAGGCCCCGCCCGCCGGCGGTGGCCGGACCAAGGGGCAGTGACCGAGAAGTGGACCACCTGACACTCAAGGCGCTCGAACCGACCGAGTACACGGAGGCGGCGGACGGGTACCGCGCGATCAGCGGCATGGCCGACGCGGCCAAGGAGCGCATCGACAAGCAGATCACCGTGGCCATGCGGAAGGCCAACGAGGGCGAGGCCACGGACGCGGCACTCGGGCAACTTCGGAAACTGTCGGAGAATTTCCACTACGCCCAGGTCGAGTGCGGCCTGATCACCGGAGCCCTCGACGGCTTCTCGTCCGAAATCACCGCTCCCAAGCGGCGCCTGACCGAGGCCCTGGACGATGCGGCCGCGCTGGCCTACGCCGTCAACAAGGACGGCACCGTCACGTATCCCGCCGGTGGTAAGAACGAACTCACCGGTGAGCCGATCCCGGGCGGCACGCTTCTGGGCAACAGCGGCCTGATCACGGGCAATAACACAGGATTTCAATCACCGGGGCTGCTGCAGGGCAACCCCCGGTTCAAGAACCCGAACCCGCACCACGCCAAAGCCGTGGACATCGCCGACCGTATCGCCCACGCCGTACGGGAAGCCCGGGCGATCGACGATCGGTACAGCAGGGTGCTGAACAAGCTAAAGGCAGCGCAGGGGCTGAACGTCGACACCAAGACATGGGCGGACGTAGCGTCCGACGTCGATGCTGTGGGATCTGCCGCGAGTAACTACATCGCGGATCGCATTCCGCTGGACAAGTCACCCGCCGACCGCAAGGAGTGGTGGGACGGCCTCAGTGACGATGAGCGCGAGGAGTACAAGACGGCCTTCCCGGAAGTCATCGGCAACTTGGACGGGATCCCGTCAATGGTCCGGGACGAAGTGAACCGCGAAAATATTCAGCTGTTGATTGCCCAGCTTTCGGTTCAGGATGGCGACAGGGCGAAATCTCAACTGGATGGACTGAAGGAGATTCAGTGGCAGTTGGGGGAGAACGCCACGAAACGACTTTCTGATCCTAAAGAGCCGCCAATGTATTTGCTGGGAGTCAGTGACGAAGGTCGGGGGCGAGCAATCGTGGCCTTCGGCAATCCAGATGCTTCAAAGAATGTTTCGGCGTATGCTCCGGGGCTCGGTACGGCATTGGATGAGGAATTCGCGAGAAATGATGTAAAACGCGCGCGGGACACTGCGATTGGAGCCCGGGATAAAGATCCATCAAGTTCCTCTGTCGTGTGGCTGGGTTACGATGCTCCGCAGTTGGGTCCGGACGCGGAAACCCTGCTGGCGAATATGGATGTCATGTCGGCTGAGAGTGCGGAAAAAGGCGCACCGGCTTACAATTCTTTCATGGGTGGGCTTGCCGCGACCAACGGCCATGAGGATCCGCATCTGACCGCAATCGGTCATTCTTATGGATCCCGTCTGGTGGGTGCGGCCGCGCAAGAGCTGGGGGGAATTCCGGGAGTCGACGATATTGTGCTTCTCGGGAGCCCGGGTGTGGGCGTGGACAAGGCGGAGGATCTTGGAGTGGGTAAGGGGCATGTGTTCGTAGGGGCTGCCGATAATGATCCTGTAAGCTTCCTCCCCTCCAAGCGGGAAGTCGTCGCTGGCGCGGCGGGATTCCTCACTGGAGGGCCGGTGGGTGCATATTTTCTCGGGGACATTGCAGACCAGGGGGACGACGACATCTGGTTCGGCAAAGATCTGGCCAGTGAGGCTTTCGGCGCCCAGCGTTTCAAGGTGGATGACGGGCCGCTGCCGGTGATCGATGGGCAGGGTCCGACGCCGGCGCATTCGAACTACTTCAACCCGAATAAGGATGAATTTTCTGCGGACAATATTGCGGCTATTGTTGCAGGACGTCCCGATCTTGTAATTTCGGAGAATCATCGATGAGGTTCCGCGGTTTTCTGCTTACGGCGATGGCTCTTTCTGTTGCGGGCTGCAGCCTTGCTGGTTCCGGTAATGACGCCGACGAAAAGGAGAAGAAGGTGAATATGCAGGAGGCGGCCGATCGGGCTGAAGCCATTCTTGATGGCACTTTGAAATCGATTGATCCGCCTGTTGTGGCGAGCCGAGGGCCGTCCAGTGACTCCAGCTGCACGGACTTCAAGAACGATGGCACGGGGACTGGCAAGGTAACCCGTAGACTTTACCTGATGACGATTATTTCAGCGGAGCGACGTGGAAATTTTCTAGGCGTCGTCGAACGTTACTGGAAGCGGCAGGGATACGTGATCACGGCAGTTCGAAACAGCGGGGACATGCCTGCGGTATTTGCCGACCATGACGGTTTCAAGATCACCTTGGAGATTGGCTACAAGGGGCAGGCTCAGTTCCGGGTGTCATCACCGTGTGTGACGGAATCGGAGGTGACCGAAGCTCCCCGGGAAACCATCGATCCCGATGATCCTGCTTCCAAGGGGCTTCCATATGTCCGCTCCGACTTTTGGTCGTCAATCGCCCCGGTTTCCTCCGCTTTGTCGACTGGGGGGAGCTGACAGAAAGGTCAATGCTACGAGGGAGGTGCCGAGATGAGGGCAAGGGTTGCAGGCCGCGGCGCTGGCTCTGTTTCTTTCCGGGTGCAGTGCGACGGGCGGCGTGTTCTCAAGCAAGGAAAACCAATCGAAGATGAACCTGCAAGAGGCTGCCGACAGAGCGGACAGGATCCTGGACGAGGCGTTTGTGGCCATCAAACCTCCCGTTCAGTGGACACATAGGTACTCCATGCCGGGTGGCTGCTATGTGGACCGTGATCGTTCCGTCATGACGATCATCTCTGCCGAACGGCGTGGCAACTTTCTCGGCGTGCTGGAACGCCACTGGAAGAGCAAGGGCTACAAGCTTGTCGCCACGAGTCCGAACGGGCTTGTGGCCACTTCGAGACGCAGGACAGCTTCCAGCTCGAAGTCCTGATCGGTCCCAATGGTCAGGCCCACCTGAGCGTCACCACCCCATGTGTGGAGAAGTCCGAGGTTGCTCAGCCGACCAGCAAGCCGAATGGCCCGGATTACTCGAAGCAGGAGTTGCCGGCGCCGAATGTGCGGTCGACGTTCTGGTCGGGCGACGCGCCTCTTTCGAGCTGACGCACGCGTCCGGCAACCAAGGTGGACGTGAAACGATCTTGCCGGGGTTCAAGACGGGCGGAGGCACGCCCGGACGCTCACACCGGCAGCCGGCGGAACACCGGGCGTGGCAGGTGTCGCAGCCCGGACATCACCACCCGTAGCGCCCCCGGCACCCACACCGTCTCCGAGCGGCGGCGCAGTCCCAGCTCGATGGCGGCGGCCACCGACTCCGGGGTGGTGGACAGCGGCGCCTGGTCCCGCCCGGCGGTCATTCGCGTTCGTACGAACCCCGGTCGTACGACCATGACCTGTACCCCCGTGCCGTGCATGGCGTCGCCCAGGCCCTGGGCGAACGCGTCGAGGCCCGCCTTGCTCGACCCGTAGATGAAGTCCGCGCGGCGCGCCCGCTCGCCCGCCACCGATGACAGCACCACCAGCGAACCGTGGCCCTGAGCCTGGAGCGCGCCCGCGCACACCAGTCCCGCCGAGACCGCGCCGGTGTAGTTGGTCTGCGCCACCCGGACCGCCGCAAGCGGCCGTTCCTCGTCGTGCGCCTGGTCGCCCAGGACGCCGAAGGCGAGCAGCACCATGTCGATGTCGCCCTCCGCGAAGACCTTCCCGAGCACCTCCTCGTGCGAGCCGGGGTCCAGCGCGTCGAAGGCGACGGTACGGATCTCCGCGCCCAGCGCCCGCAGCCGGACGGCGGCGGTGTCCAGGGCGGCGGAGGGGCGGCCCGCGAGCCAGACGGTGCGGGCCCGGCGGGCGATCAGCCGGCGCGCGGTGGCGAGCCCGATCTCCGACGTACCGCCGAGGATCAGCAGGGACTGCGGGGTGCCGAAGGCGTCCTTCATCGTGGTGCTCCTCAAAAGGGATCAGGGGGTCGGGCGGGGGTTACAGCGACAGCCGGCGCGACAGGTCCGAGACGAAGACCGAGCCCGGGTCCAACGCGGCCCGCAGCGCCCGGAATTCCGCCAGCCGTGGGTACATCGTGGCCAGTAGCTCCGGCCGCAGCCGGGCGTCCTTCGCGAGCGCGACCCGGCCGCCCGCCGCCGCCACCTCGTCGTCCAGCTCGTCCAGGAGACGGCCCAGTCCCGGCCGTCCGGCGGGCAGGTCCAGGGTGAGCGTCCAGCCGGGCGCGGGGAACGACAGCCACCCGGGACCGCCCGCGCCGAACCGCCCCAGCACGGCGGGCAGCACCGGACCGCCGCGCCGGGCGATCCGCTCCAGGATCTGCCGCAGGGTCTCCTCCTGCCCGTACGGGACGGCGAACTGGTACTGGACGAAGCCGTCGCGCCCGTACATCCGGTTCCACTGCGGAAGGGCGTCCAGCGGGTGGAAGAACGCGGGCAGCCGCTGCTGCCGGCCGGTGCGGTGCCGGGGCGCGGCGCGGTACCACAGCTCGTTGAAGAGCCCGGCCGTGGCGCGTCCGAGCAGCCCCGACGACGGTACGAGAACGGGCCCGCCCAGCCGCCCCTCCCCGGAGCCCGGCCGGAAGACCGGCCGGAAGGTGAGCGGGTGGCGGCGGGCGCGCGCCGGGAGCGCGTTCAGCGGGGTGTGATCGCCGCGGGTGAGGACGGAGCGCCCCAGTGATGTCCCGCGCGCCGTCAGATCGATCCACGCGACGGCGTACGCGCCGGGGCGGTCCGTCGAGGCGAGTCCCGCGAGCAGCGCGTCGAAGTCCGTGATCCGCTCCGTCTCCACGGACATCAGGGAGGTCGCGACCCGCCGCAGCCGCAGGGTCGCGCCGAGGATCACCCCGGTCAGCCCGAGCCCGCCCGCCGTGGCGTCGAAGAGCGGGGTGCCCGGCAGGACCGTACGCCGCTCGCCGTCCGCGGTGAGCAGGTCGAGCGAGGACACATGGCGGGAGAAGCCGCCCGCCGCCGGGTGGTTGCGGCCGTGCACATCGGCGCCGATCGCCCCGCCGACCGTGACATAGCGGGTCTCCGGGGTCACCGGCAGGAACCAGCCCAGCGGCAGCAGCACCTCCATCAGCCGGTGCAGGCTCACCCCCGCCTCGCACACGACGACGCCCGCGGTCGCGTCGATGGCGCGGATCCGGTCCAGGCCCGTCATGTCCAGGACCGAGCCGCCCGCGTTCTGCGCGGCGTCGCCGCAGGCGCGCCCGAGACCGCGCGGGATGGTGCCACGGGCCCCGCCGTCGCGTACGGCCGCCACGGTCTCGTCGTACGAGCGGGGGCGGACCAGCAGGGCCGTCGTCGGGGCGGTGCGGCCCCAGCCGGTGAGGGAGACGAACCGGTCGTCGTCGTACCGGGCGTCGTACCGGTCGTCGTACCGGTCGTCGTCGGGCCAGTCGTCGTCGGGCCAGTCGGATCCGTCGGGCTCGTCGGACCCGTCGTCGTACCGGTCGACGAACAGGTCCATGAACCGGCGGCCGTCGGACCGGTCGTCGTAAGGAGCAGCAGCCGTGGCGGCTTCGGTGTCGGCAGACATGGAGGTGACCGTATCGCCCCCATAGCTCATTCTTTGTCGGATTTGTTGGGCCGCTTGGATGAACGCGTACGCATACGGGGTTGAACGGCGCCCGCCCCGCACACGCGTGCCCGTACCTGGTTAGGTCTTCGGCATGGACTGGCTGAAGAAACTCCCCGTCGTCGGACCGCTCCTCGTCCGGTTGACGCGGACCCACGCCTGGCGCTCGTACGAGACGCTCGACCGGGTCCACTGGACCCGGCTGGCCGCCGCGATCACCTTCATCAGCTTCCTCGCGCTCTTCCCGCTGATCACCGTCGGCGCGGCGATCGGCGCGGCGCTGCTCAGCGACGGACAGCTCGCCCGGGTGCGGCACAGCATCGAGCAGCAGGTCCCCGGCATCTCCGACCAGCTCGACATCGACGGGCTCGTCGCCGACGCGGGCACGGTCGGCGGGGTCGCCGGGGCGCTGCTGCTGTTCACGGGCGTCGGCTGGATCGGCTCGATGCGCGAGTGCCTGCGGGCCGTCTGGGAGCTGGACGACGGCAAGGACGGCAACCCGCTCCTGCTCAAGGCCAAGGACGCGTTGATCCTCCTCGGCCTCGGCGCGGTCGCCCTCGCCTCCCTGGGCGCCTCGGCGCTCGGCTCCACGGCGGTCGGCCGGGGCGCCGACCTCCTCGGGATCCCCAAGGGCGGCGCGGGCGGAGTGCTGCTGCGGATCGCCGCCCTGGCGGTGGCCGTCCTCGCGGCCTTCCTGCTCCTGCTGTACGTACTGACCCTGCTGCCCGGCGTCGACCCGCCGCGCCACCGGCTGCTCGTCGCCGCGCTGCTCGGCGCCGTCGGCTTCGAACTGCTCAAGCTGGGGCTCGGCGGCTATATAAGCGGTGTGGCGGGGAAGAGCATGTACGGCGCGTTCGGGGTGCCGGTGGCGCTGATGCTGTGGATCAACTTCACGTCGAAGCTGCTGCTGTTCTGCGCCGCCTGGACGGCGACGCCCGACAGCGAGGCCCTTACGGACGCGGGCGGCGCCGCACCAGATCGGGCAGCGGCCAGCGCCGGTTGACCAGGAACACCGCGCCCGCCAGCGCCACCAGCGCGCCGCCCGCGACGGCCAGCGCGGTGCCGGCCCCGCCCGAGCCGCCGCTGTTCGAGGCGGTGACCGTCTTGGCGTCCTGCGCGGGCCCGGTGCTCTCCTCCGTCCCGCCGCCCGCCTGCGTCGGGCTCGGCGAACTGGCCGTCACCGCGGATCGCGGCGGCACCAGTTCGCCGACCGGGATCGCCTTGCCGGTCGCGGCGAAGCCCCAGTCCAGCAGCCTGGCCGCCTCCCGGTAGACCGCCTGCGGCTCGGTGGACGACGGGTTCATGACGGTGACCAGCAGCTTCTTGCCGTTCCTGTCGGCGACCCCGGTGAAGGTGGTCCCCGCGTGGGTGGTGCTGCCGTTCTTCACCCCGGCGATGCCCTTGTACTGCTCCACCCCGTTGGCGCCGGTCAGCAGCCGGTTGGTGTTCTGGATCTCGAAGGACTCGCGCTTCTTGCCCTTCTTCTGCTCCCCGGGGAACGTGGCCGTCGCGGTCGCGCAGTACTCCCGGAAGTCCTTCTTCTGGAGCCCGGAGCGGGCGATCAGCGTGAGGTCGTACGCGCTGGAGACCTGCCCCTTCTCGTCGTAGCCGTCCGGCGAGACGACATGGGTGTCCAGCGCCTGGAGTTCTTCCGCGTGCTTCTGCATGTCCTGGACGGTCTTCGGGATCCCGCCGTTCATGGCGGACAGCACGTGGACGGCGTCATTGCCGGACTTCAGGAACACCCCCAGCCACAGATCGTGAACCGTGTAGCTCAGGTTTTCCTTCACCCCGACCAGGCTGCTGCCCGCGCCCATGTCCGCCAGCTCGGCGGGCGCCACCTTGTGCGTCTCGGTCTTGTCCAGCCGCGGCAGCAGGGTGTCCGCGAAGAGCATCTTGAGCGTGGAGGCGGGCGCCAGCCGCCAGTGCGCGTTGTGCGCGGCCAGTACGTCGCCCGTCTCGGCGTCCGCGACGATCCAGGACCGCCCGCTGACCTTCTTGGGCAGTACGGGAGCCCCGGCGCCCAGATTCACCTGGGTGCCCGCGAGCCCGAGCTTCGCTCCGCCGATCGTGGACATCGAGGCGGGCGGTTTGGGCTGCTTGGTGTCGGTGCCGTCGGTCCTGCCGTCCGCCGCGGCGGGTACGGCGGTCAGCGCGGGCAGCAGTGCGGCGGCGGCGACCGTCAGCACGGTTTTTTTCAGAGCGGGCACGATCGTGAACGTACAGGGCCGGTAACCGGACCGCTCCCCGGGACCCCGCCGGGAGTGAGCGGGGGACAGCGGCGATACTGAGTCCATGAAGCTCAGCCGTTCCGTGTCCTGGTTCCTGCTCGCCTTCGGGGTGTGGAGCTGGTTCATCTGGATCACTTTCGCTAAAAACCTGTGGAAGGACGGCAGCGGGCTCGCCTTCGACGGCGCCGGTGATCCGACGGCGTACTTCTGGGTGCACCTGACTCTCGCCATCGTGTCCTTTCTTCTGGGGACGGGCATCGGCGTCATCGGGTTCCGCGGGGTGCGCGCGCTCCGCGCGGAGACACAGGGATAGCCGAGCGGTACAGGGACAAGGGGCTCGTTCGTGGTGGTCGTAGTCGTTCTCGCGGTGCTCTCGGTGATCGCACTGATCGCCTCGGCGCACTGGTATCTGTGGCGCCGTCTGGTACGGGACACCACCGCGCCGGGCGGCCTCGCCCGCAGGCTGGGCACGGCCGTCGTCGTCGTACTGCCGCTATTCTCCGTCGCCGCGCTGAGCGCCAACAGGCTGGGTGCGCCCTTCTGGGCGCAGCAGACGGTGGCCTGGCCAGGGTTCCTGTGGCTGGTGGTGCTGCTGTATCTGCTGATGGCGCTGCTGGTGGGGGAGCTGGTACGACCGGTCCTGCTCAGGCGCCGGCCGGCGGAGACGGCGACCATGACGCGGAGCCCGGCGGAGGCGGTACGGGAGACGGTGGAGGTCCCCCGGGCGCCCGCCCCGGCCGCCGCCGCGCTTGAACCCGCGCCCGAACCCGCCCCGGAGGCACTGGTCCCGGAGCAACTCACCCCCTCCCGGCGGCTCTTCGTCTCCCGGGTCGTGGGCGGCGCCGCCGCCACCGCCGCGCTCGCCACCGTCGGATACGGCACCCACGGCGTGCTGCGCGGCCCCCGCGTGAAGCGCGTCACCGTCCCGCTGGCCAAACTGCCGCGGGCCGCCCACGGGTTCCGTATCGCGGTCGTCAGCGACATCCACCTCGGCCCGATCCTGGGCCGCGCCCACGCGCGGCGCGTCGTCGACGCGATCAACGGCACCCAGCCCGATCTGATCGCGGTCGTCGGCGACATGGTCGACGGCACCGTCAGCGACCTGGGCCCGGCCGCCGAGCCCCTCGCCGACCTCCGGGCCCGGCACGGCGCGTACTTCGTGACCGGGAACCACGAGTACTTCTCGGGCGCCGCCCAATGGGTCGACCATGTACGCGAGTTGGGCATGCGCCCGCTGGAGAACGCGCGCGTCGAGATCGACGGGTTCGATCTCGCCGGGGTCAACGACCTCGCGGGCGAGAGCGAGGGCGAGGGGCCCGACTTCGCCAGGGCGCTCGGCGACCGCGACCGGACCAGGGCGTCCGTGCTCCTCGCGCACCAGCCCGTCGTCATCCATGACGCGGTACGCCACGGCGTCGACCTCCAGCTCTCCGGACACACCCACGGCGGCCAGCTGTGGCCCGGCAACTTCATCGCCGGGCTCGCCAACCCCACCGTGGCGGGGCTGGAGCGCTACGAGGACACCCAGCTGTACGTCTCGCGCGGCGCGGGCGCCTGGGGGCCGCCGGTCAGGGTCGGGGCGTCCTCCGACATCACCGTCGTCCAACTCGCCTCGCGCCGGACCTGATCGAGGCCGGGCGATGGAGCCCGATCGCCGCCCTCGGGACCGCTGCCGGATCCGGTCGCCGCGTTACTTCGCGGTCCGGGACGCGGCGGTGCGCGCCATCCCCGGGAGGAAGTCCGTGAACAGGCCGTGGATCTCCCGTACGAGCGGACGCATCACCCGGAAACGGGAGAGCACGATGCTCCGCGCGGTGAGCCGGGCGCCGCGCAGGGCGAGCCGGCGCGTGCGCTCGCTGCCCTCGGAGCGGTCGTACACCCAGAAGAGCACCAGCCCCATCTGGGACAGCCACATCACCTCGGGGAGCGTGTCCGCCAGCTCCTGCGGGATCTTCGTCCGGGAGCCCGCCAGCACCTCCCGGTGGACGGAGACGGCCGCCTCGCGGGTGGCCTCGGACTCGGGGGAGAAGGGACTGAGGGGGCTGTCGGGGTCCGCCGCGTTCCTGAAGAACTGGGTGGCGAACTCGTGGTACGGCTCCGCCACTTCGAGCCAGGCCGTCAGCACCCCGCCGAACCGGGCCTCAAGCCCGGTCTCCCGGTCGAGCACGGGCCGGATCGCCTGCCGGTGCTCGGTGGAGATCCGGTCGTAGAAGCCCTGGACGAGGTGTTCCTTGGACGAGAAGTAGTAGTAGGCGTTCCCCACGGAGACCCCGGCCTCCTGGGCGATGGCCCGCATGGTCGTCTTGTCGTATCCCCGCTCCTTGAAGAGCCGCAGCGCGGTTTCGAGGATGAGCGTGCGCGTCTGCTCGCTCTTGGGGGCGGGGGCTGCCTTCTTCGCGACGTCGTTCTTCTCGTCCTTCACGCTCCCGAGCCTAATCCGGCCGGGGCGCCGCTCCGCACGCCGCTTCGGCCCGGCCGTCGCAGGCCGGAGCCGTCAGCTCCCGCCACTTCGAGGCGGCGAGGACGCTGACCCGGGCGAACGGCTCCCCGGCCGGGGTGGCCAGCCAGTGGGCCTTGGGCCGGTGCTCGGCCAGCGCCCAGAGACAGACGATCCAGGCGGCGGTGTCCCGGTAGACCTGGCCGGCGTCCCCGATGACGGTGATCTCCTTGAGCGTGGCCCGGTGGTCCAGCCGCGGGAACCGCCGCCGGGCCTCCTGCGAGCCCGCGGCCACCGTCTCGATCGGTACGAGCCGGCGCTGCCGCAGCAGCCAGTGGCGCAGATGGACGCAGAGCGGGCACTGGGCGTCGTACAGGAGCGTCAGCCGCTTCACCGGCGTCCGGGCGGACGGAACCCGGTCGGGCCTTCGCCGCTGTACGGACTTCTGCGCGGACTTCCGCTGTACGGGCCGCTGCCTTACGGGCGCCCGCAGGGCGGGCATCTGCGCCACGGGAAGCCGCTGTACGGGTGACCCGGTCATCGCGCTCACATCCCGGGGGCGGGCGCGGTCCACGCCTGCGGCGGGACCGGCGGGGTCTGGTCGCGCTCCATGAGGCCGCGCCGCCGGATCTTGTTGAGTACGTACACATTGCCGAGATGCATGACCCCGAGGACCAGCAGCACCACACCGACCTTCACCGAGAGGGCCTCGAAGAGCCCCCGGGCGTCACCGACGCCGTCGGCGGCCTTCAGATACAGCGCGACGAAACCGAGGTTGACCAGGTAGAAGCCGACCACCAGCAGATGGTTGACGGCGTCCGCCAGCTTCTCGTCCCCCTGGAGCACATCGGAGAGAAAGATGCGCCCATTGCGGCTCAGCGTCCTGGCCACCCACACGGTCAGCGCCACGCTGAGCACCAGGTAGATGATGTACGCGACAACAGTGAGGTCCATGCCCCACCCTCCCTTTGAACGTGTTCAAAACCCGTCGTCATGGACTGTAGACCTCCTTTTGAACATGTTCAAGCCGTGCCCTTGAACATGTTCAAACGCGCTCGGGCGTGCGGCGTCGCGGCGAGCGGGGAGGGTATAAGGGCCCCAGGCCAGGGACGGCCGGACGGCGGCGCCGTCGGGGCGGGTGACCGAGGGGGGTGGGCGGGCCGCTCGGCGTAAGTGTCAGGATGGACCCATGACCATTCGCGTGTACTTCGACATCACCATCAACGACGAGCCCGCCGGGCGGATCAACTTCAACCTGTTCGACGAGGTCGTTCCCAAGACGGCGGAGAACTTCCGCGCGCTCGCCACGGGCGAGAAGGGCTTCGGCTACGCCGGCTCCTCCTTCCACCGTGTCATCCCGCAGTTCATGCTCCAGGGCGGCGACTTCACGGCGGGCAACGGCACCGGCGGCAAGAGCATCTACGGCGAGAAGTTCGCCGATGAGAACTTCCAGCTCAAGCACACCAAGCCGGGCCAGCTGTCGATGGCCAACGCGGGCCCGAACACCAACGGCTCGCAGTTCTTCATCACGACCATCGTGACGGGCTGGCTGGACAACAAGCACGTCGTCTTCGGCGAGGTGGCCGACGACGACAGCATGAAGCTCGTCGAGAAGATAGAGAGCTACGGTTCCCAGTCCGGCAAGACCAGCGCGAAGATCACCATCGCCGCTTCCGGCCAGCTCTGACCGAGAGCCCCACGAGCGCGCCGATCGGACGGGTCCATCCGTCGGCCGGCGCGCTCGGTCCGTCCCGGGCGGGAGGCCCGCTTACATGCTGCTCAGCGAGCGGGCGTAGTTGATCTGGCCCATGACCATCGGGAACGCGCCCGGGTGGTGGGCGGGGATCAGCGTCGAGTGGTGTTTGCCTCCGCTGGTCACCATGACCTGGATGAAGCCGGTGGTCTTCTTCTCCTTCATCAGCAGGAAGAGCAGACCGACCAGGCAGAGCAGGGCGAAGACGACCGCCAGCACGATGGCGACCGTGGGGATCTTCTCCTCCGTACGGGACATGTCCGTGGCGTTCCAGACCGCGCCCCGCAGCGGGAGCGTCCCCGAGGGCGTGATGATCGCGTCGCCGATGACGCTGATGTCACCGAGCGAGAGCAGGGGAGCGCCGCCCCCGCTCACCGGCATCGGGGCGTACGGGGTGCCGGACTGCGGATAGCCGTACCCGGGCGGGCCCTGCGGGTACGCGTACCCCTGGGCGGGGCCGTCGGCGAGGGGCGGGGTGGGGAAGTCGTACTCGGGCGCGCCCGACGGCTGCGGGGGCGTGCCCGGCGGCTGGGCCGGTCCCCACTTGTACTCACCGTCCGCGTACGGATTCGGCTCGCTCATTCTTCTCCCCGCTTCCCCTCAACCTGCTTGCGTGCAGCCTCGATCGTGACACAGGAAAGGCCCGTTCCCGTACGCGATACGTACGGAAACGGGCCCCGGAGCGGCAGTCGGCGCCGTCCTGTCGTACCGTCAGAAACGGCGCGTGATCAGCGCGCGCTTGACTTCCTGGATCGCCTTCGTGACCTCGATACCGCGCGGGCAGGCGTCCGTGCAGTTGAACGTCGTACGGCAACGCCACACGCCGTCTTTGTCGTTGAGGATCTCCAGCCGCTGCTCCCCGGCCTCGTCGCGCGAGTCGAAGATGAAGCGGTGGGCGTTGACGATCGCCGCCGGGCCGAAGTACTGCCCGTCGTTCCAGAAGACCGGGCAGGACGACGTGCACGCCGCGCACAGGATGCACTTGGTGGTGTCGTCGAAGCGCTCGCGGTCCTCGGCGGACTGGAGGCGCTCACGCGTCGGCTCGTTCCCCTTGGTGACCAGGAACGGCATGACGTCCCGGTACGCCTGGAAGAACGGGTCCATGTCCACGATCAGGTCCTTGAGGACCGCGAGACCCTTGATGGGCTCGACCGTGACCGGCTTGGTGACCGCGCCGTTCTTGTCGACCGACACCAGGTCCTTGATCAGCGTCTTGCACGCCAGCCGGTTACGGCCGTTGATCCGCATCGCGTCCGAGCCGCAGATGCCGTGCGCGCAGGAGCGCCGGAACGTCAGCGTGCCGTCCAGATCCCACTTGATCTTGTGGAGGGCGTCGAGGACCCGCTCCTTGGGATCGATGTCGATCCGGAAGTCCTGCCACTGGACCTCGTCGGAGACCTCGGGGTTGAAGCGGCGGATGCGGAAGGTGACAGCGATGAGGTGCGAGGAGGTGGAGTCCGCCTCCAGCGCCTCCAGCTTGTCCATGGTCGGGGTAGCCATCAGTACTTACGCTCCATCGGCTGGTAGCGGGTCTGGACGACCGGCTTGTAGTCGAGCCGGATCGACGCCGTGCCGTCGTCGCCGACCTCGCGGTACGCCATGGTGTGGCGCATGAAGTTGACGTCGTCGCGGTGCGGGAAGTCCTCGCGGTAGTGACCGCCGCGCGACTCCTTGCGGGCGAGCGCGGACACGGCCATGACCTCGGCCAGGTCGAGCAGGTTGCCCAGCTCGATGGCCTCCAGCAGGTCCGTGTTGAAGCGCCGGCCCTTGTCCTGGATGGACACGTTCAGATAGCGCTCGCGCAGCTCGGCGATCTTCTCGACGGCCGTCTTGATCGTCTGCTCCGTACGGAACACCATGACGTTGGCGTCCATGGTCTCCTGGAGCTCCAGGCGCAGCGCGGCGACCCGCTCGTTGCCCGTGGACTCGCGCAACCGCTCGACCTGGGCCTCGACCTGCTCGGCCGGGTTCTCGGGAAGCTCGACGTAGTCGTTCTTCGCGGAGTACTCGGCGGCGGCGATGCCCGAGCGCTTGCCGAAGACGTTGATGTCGAGCAGCGAGTTGGTGCCGAGGCGGTTGGCGCCGTGCACGGAGACACAGGCGACCTCGCCGGCCGCGTACAGGCCCGGGACGACCGTGGTGTTGTCCGCGAGGACCTCACCCTGGACGTTGGTGGGGATGCCGCCCATGGCGTAGTGCGCGGTGGGCTGGATCGGGATCGGGTCCGTGTAGGGCTCGATGCCCAGGTACGTCCGCGCGAACTCGGTGATGTCGGGCAGCTTGGCGTCGAGCTGCTCCGGCGGCAGGTGCGTCAGGTCGAGGTAGACGTGGTCGCCCTCGGGACCGCAGCCGCGGCCCTCGCGGATCTCCGTGTAGATGGAGCGCGACACGACGTCGCGGGAGGCGAGGTCCTTCATGACGGGCGCGTACTTCTCCATGAAGCGCTCGCCGTCCTTGTTGCGGAGGATGCCGCCCTCACCGCGGGCGCCCTCCGTGAGCAGGATGCCCATGCGCCAGATGCCCGTCGGGTGGAACTGGAAGAACTCCATGTCCTCCAGCGGCAGCCCGCGCCGGTAGCACGCGGCCTGGCCGTCACCGGTCAGGGTGTGCGCGTTGGAGGTCACCTTGAAGAACTTGCCGGTGCCGCCGGACGCGTAGATCACGGCCTTCGCCTGGAAGACGTGGATCTCGCCGGTGGCCAGCTCGTAGGCGACCACACCGGCGGAGACCTTGACCCCGTCGACCTCGGTCATCAGCTGGTCCAGGACGTAGAACTCGTTGAAGAACTCCACGCCCTCCTTGACACAGTTCTGGTAGAGCGTCTGGAGGATCATGTGGCCCGTACGGTCCGCGGCGTAGCAGGACCGGCGGACCGGGGCCTCGCCGTGGTTGCGGGAGTGACCGCCGAAGCGGCGCTGGTCGATGGTGCCGTCCGGGGTGCGGTTGAACGGCAGGCCCATCTTCTCCAGGTCGAGGACCGCGTCGATGGCCTCCTTCGCCAGGATCTCGGCGGCGTCCTGGTCGACCAGGTAGTCGCCGCCCTTGATCGTGTCGAAGGTGTGCCACTCCCAGTTGTCCTCCTCCACGTTGGCGAGCGCGGCGGCCATGCCGCCCTGCGCGGCGCCGGTGTGGGAGCGGGTCGGGTAGAGCTTCGTCAGCACGGCGGTACGGCTGCGCTTGGTGGCCTCGATGGCCGCGCGCATTCCGGCGCCACCGGCGCCGACGATGACGGTGTCGTACTTATGGATCTTCATGAGAGTCTCGTCAGCCCCGGCTTTAGCGGATGTTCGGGTCGAAGGTGAAGATCACCAGCGAGCCGAGAAGGATGGTGAACACCGTGGCGGTGTACAGCAGGCCCTTGAGCCACAGGCGCGTGTTGGCGCGCTCCGCGTAGTCGTTGATGATCGTGCGCAGGCCGTTGGCGCCGTGCAGCATCGCCAGCCACAGCATCAGCAGATCCCAGACCTGCCAGAACGGGGAGGCCCAGCGGCCGGCCACGAAGGCGAAGCCGATCTTGGACACACCGCCGTCCAGCACCAGCTGGATCAGCAGATGGCCGAGGACCAGTACGACCAGGACGACACCGGACAGACGCATGAAGAGCCACGCGGCCATCTCGAAGTTGCCGCGGGTCGACTTCGGGGTCTTCGAGGTGCGCTTGCGCGGCGGCTCGATGATGGGAGCCGGGAAGTCCGAGTCGTACAGGCTCTCGCCCTCGACCGAACCGATCGCGGAAGTCGTGGAAGAAGTCTCAGTGGACATGCGGTCTCTCAGCTCCCGAAGACTTCGCGTACGGCATGGCCGAGCACGGGGTAGAGGGCGCCCACCATCAGGACGAGCCACAGGCCCACGGCGGACCAGAGCATCTGCTTCTGGTAGCGCGGGCCCTTGGACCAGAAGTCCACGGCGATGACACGCAGGCCGTTGAGCGCGTGGAAGAGAATTGCGGCCACGAGGCCGTACTCAAGCAACGCGACGATCGGAGTCTTGTAGGTTGCCACGACATCGTCGTACGCCTCGGGTGAGACACGGACGAGAGCGGTGTCCAGCACGTGTACGAACAGGAAGAAGAAGATGAGCACGCCGGTGACTCGATGAGCCACCCACGACCACATTCCTTCCCGGCCGCGGTACAACGTTCCAGCCGGCACGGAAAAACCCTCCGGGAGCGGGGATCGGGGCCGGCCGCCATCTTCTACTCAATCAAGCACAGTGGTGTCGGTCGCGCCCGGCCGGGTACGGTCCACCGGCCCCGGCCATCGTAGCGACGAGTTGTCGGTTCGTTCACGCCGGGTGCCCAGGTGTGATCAAACAGGCAATCAAACGGCCACGGACGGGCTATCCGGGCATCCCGAATGGTCCGATTCCCGCACGTTTCCGGCGCGACGCTGTTCGTGGATCCGCTCCGCCTCCGCGAGCATCAGCGAAATCCGGCCTCGGGCGAGTCGGCGCAGCTCGTCGGCGGCGACCGAGCGCTCGTGATCGGGGTCGTGGCCGAGCCGGGTCCTGATGCCGGCCAGCACGTGGTCGAGGGACTCCTCGGGACGGTGCTCGTCGAGGCTGATCACGAACGCGTGACCGAAGCTGCTCTCGTACGCGGCGTGCGCGGCGCTCAGCGCGGTCCGCGCGGCGGACGGGGCGCCCGGCGGCGGCCCCGGGGCGGACTCGGCGGCCAGCGCCTCGGCGAGATCGGTGAACGACAGGTCGTACCCCGCCTCGTCGGACGCGGCGAGCAGCGCGTCCAGATCCGGGTACGGGCGGTGCGCGGCCAGCCGCTGGGCCCAGCGGTGGCTGCCGAGACAGGTGAGCAGCGCGGCCTCGGCGGCGTCGGGCGGGGCGGTGTTGAAACGGCGGAGGCCGCTCGGGCCGCCGGAGTGGGGTGCGCGGGACAGCGGGGGCTCCTCGGACACGGAGGGGGGCGGTGTCGGGCGTGGGGGGCTGCTGAACGGCCGTCCGGCCGGACGCATGGGCAGACGTGATCGGCGGGGTGATGGTTGCGTGGTGGGGGAGGGTTCAGCTGAAAGAGGGACGGACGGGCGGGCAGGGGCAGTTGGGCGCATTGAGCGGGAGGACCGGCGCCGTACGACGGGGGCGAGTGTCGCCGTACGAGCCGTACGAGCTGTACGAGCCGTACGAGCCGTGTGCGGGCCCGGTGCGAGCTGTGCGGGCGCGCGGGCGTTCGGGAGGGTCCTGGGCGCGCGCTTCCGGGCGCCCGCGTTTCACCCGTATGGGAGCGTTTAGGTGCGTGGTGCGGGCGCCGGCGTGGGACCTTCGGCGTAATCGGTACGCACGTTCGCCGCCAAATCGTCCACAGGAGGTTTCACGTGATGCGGTCATCCCCCGGAGCCCGGGTGGCGGGCGCGGTCGTCGCGCTGGCCACCGCCGTCGCGGTCGCGGGATGCGACGCGGGAGGTGGGAACACCGGTTCCTCTCCCGCCGCCTCGGACGACAGACAGGCGTCCAAGGCCACGGCGGCCACCACCGGCCCCGCCGCCCCGCCCTCGCCCACCCGGTCGTATCCGCTCTCCACCGCGCCGCGCGCCATTCCCTCCGTACGCAACCACGAGGCGGCCCGTGGCCCCGGCTGGCGGCCCGGCGCGCAGAGCGGGGTCGTCATAGCCACCGGTAGCGAGGGTCTGGCGGACGAGGGCAAGCTGCTCTCCCAGGAGCTGAAGATCGCCTACCGGGGCACCGCCGCCGCCCGCGCCGGTGATGTGGAGCTGGCGCTCGCGAGCGGAGCGGGCATCGCCGAGTCGTACACCCTCACCACGAGCGGCGGCCGGGTCCGGATCACCGGGCCCGACCAGGCGGGGGTGTTCTACGGCACCCGCACGCTCAAGCAGTCGCTACGCGCCGACGGCGTGATGCCGGAGGGCGTCGTACGCGACAGCCCGGCCCGCGTCCAGCGCGGGCTGAACCTCGACATCGCCCGTAAGTACTACAGCCCGGCCTGGATCGAGGCCCGGCTGCGCGAGATGGCCGACCTCAAGCTGAACATGCTGGGGCTGCACTTCTCCGACGACCAGGGCTTCCGCATCGAGTCCACCAGCCACCCCGAGATCGTCTCGGCGCAACATCTCTCCCAGGCCGAGGTGCGGAGGATCCTGGCGCTCGCGGACCAGCTGCACATCACCGTCGTCCCGGAGATCGACTCGCCCGGACACCTCGGCGCGGTGCTGGCCGCCCACCCGGACCTCCAGCTCCGCAATGTCAACGGGGTGGCCACGAAGGGCGCGATCGACATCTCGCTGCCCGCGTCGGCGAAGATCGTGGACGAGCTGGACCGCGAGTTCGCCGCCCTGTTCAAGGGGCCGTACTGGAACCTCGGCGCCGACGAGTACCAGGCGCTGGTGGTCCGTGACCCGCAGGCGTCGTACCCGAAGCTGGCGGCCGCCGCCGTACAGAAGTACGGGAAGGGCGCCACGGTCAAGGATCTGACCACCGGCTGGACCAACGACCGGGCGGCGGCGCTCTCCTCGTACAAGAAGAAGTTCAAGATCTGGAACGACGGCCTCTTCCGGGGCGGTGTCGTCAAGGCGAACCCGGCGCTGGAGGTCCAGTACTGGACTGGCAGGGAGCTGGGCATGCGGCCGCCGGAGGAGTATCTGAGCGCCGGGCGCCAGGTCCTGAACTTCAACGACGAGTACCTGTATTACGTGCTCGGCCAGCCCAACAACTTCGTCTACCCGACCGGGCAGCGGATCTACGAGCAGTGGACCCCGCTGGTGCTGCGCAGGACGGCGGCGGTGCCCGCGTCGTACTCGAAGCAGATACAGGGCGGGATGTTCGCGATCTGGGGCGACTTCCCCAACGCGCAGACGCAGGACCAGGTGGCGGCGGGGATCAGGCTGCCGCTGGCGGCGGTCGCGCAGAAGACCTGGAACCCGGACAAGCCGTCGCTGGGCTGGAGCGGGTTCACGGCGCTCGCGGGGAAGGTGCGCGGCGGCGCCGGTACGGGGTGACGCGTCCGGTACGGGGTGAGGGAGGGGGGCCGTCCTCTTGCGGACGGCCCGCCTCCCCTTGCGTATGCGGGGTGATGGCCCGGTGTCGGCCTTGTGGCAGGTCCGCGCGGCCCGGATTCCGGCGGTTCCCGCCCGGGTGAGGGTGGAAGCGTCTACGTGGGGCGCGGGGAGTCGGGGGAGTGGCGGGTATGGGGTTCTGGGGTTACTTCCTCGTCGGCCGGAGCGAGCGGCCGCTCGCCGAGCTGCCGGCGCTGGCCGCCGTCCGCCGCGAGCTGACCCTGCGCGAACAGCGGCCGGGCGGCTGGCAGGTGTGGCAGCACCCCAGCGAACCCGACGTCGGCGACATGGGCGCGCTGGCCCGCGCCATGGGATCGCCGGTGCTCTTCGGCTTCGTCATGGACAGCGAGTGCGTGGCGGTGGAGGCGGCGGCGCCCAGAAGCGGGTCCTGGTACGCCTGTCTGGCCAGGGAGTCGATGGCCCGGCACCTCTCCGCGAGCGGCATGGCGCTCGAAGAGCTGTTCCTGCCCGAGGAGGACGCGGCCCGGCGCGCCGTCGACTGGGCCGTCGAGGCGGGCAGCGAGGTCGATCCGGGCCCGCTCCTCGACGTACTGCACGCGCGGTGGCCGGACTCGCTCGCCGAGGACCTGTTCTTCCGGCTGCTGGACGGGCTCGGGATTCCCGGGTCCCGGTAACTCCCGGTGTGTCCGCCGCTGTTGAGTGAGCGGGCGAGGGCGGGCCCCGGGGGCGGCTGCGTGGTGTCTGCGTGTGACGTATGAGTGGTCTGTACACGATCTACGCGCGATGAGCGAGTGACGTTTTCCCGCTCTTTGACGCAGTACTGGTCAGTACTGGTCAGTACCAGGCGGTGCTGCCCGGATACGGCTCGGGTGCGGCCCGGACGGTGACCGGTGCTGACTCGGTGTTGGCCACTGCTGCGCCCACGAGGCGACGGGAGATGTGAATGAGCCTGGTGAAGCTGATCGCACAAGCCGACGAGCGAGGTCTCGCCGCGAGCGGCGTGGCCTGCCTGGAGCGGTGTCTGCCGCTGTTCTCCGAGGCGACCGATGTCCTGCGGCCCCTGTGGGCGGCCGTCGTCAGCGGTGAGCGCGACTGGCCACGGCGGCTGGCCGCCGCGCGGATAGCGCTGGACGACGCCATCGCCGTCGAGATCGCCGAGGGTGGCGCGGCGGTCGATGCCGCGGCGGTCGACGTCACCACCACGCTCGTACGGACCATGCTCGGCTCCGCGCCGGCCGACTGGGCCGCCGAACCGCTGCGCGCCTGGGCGGACACCTGCTCCGTCGTCGCGCTGGAGATCCACCAGAAGCTCGACGCGGTGGGCGACAGCGGCGCCGACGCGCCGGATCAGCTGGCGCGTCGGCGCGAGGACGTGGCGGGCGCGCCGGACGCGGTGGACGCCTCTGAGGGGGGCGACGGCATCGGCCCGCTGGTCGCCGGGGAGCTGCGGAGGCAGATCCGGATCCTGGAGATCCTGGCCGACACGGAGGGCACGGGTGGACTGCGCGAGGCCATGGACACCTCGGTCGAGGGGCAGCGGGTGCTGCGCGCGGTGGTCTCACGACGGGCGCGGGCGCGGAGCTGAACCGAGAGGCGGGTGAGGTAAATGGGTGTGACCGGAAGTATTCGGACGAATGTGCCCGGGTTGCAGGGAGGACGACCGGGGCCGCCACCCCCCACAGGAGAGACCCCGGTCGCCTTCCGCCGGAGCCGCAGTACGGCCCCGTACTCCACACAGCGTCGGCGACTCGTTTTCTGTCACACCACCCCCCGGGTGCGGGTCGTGCCAGGGGTTCCCTAGGCTGTTGAAATATGTACAAACGGCGTGCAAAGCGTGGACGCGGACCCCGGGAGGCCGTAGCGTGCAGAGGGCGCATGGGGTAGGCGCGAGGGGGGCGCGGCGGTGACCGACCGCGATTTCAGGACAGCTTGCGCGGCAGGCTGCTGGGCAGGGTTTCAGGGCGGGTTGTGGGAGTGCTGGGGGACGACGCGGAGCTGACCGCCGCGGTGCTCGCGGCACAGGACGGGGACGAGAACGCCTTCCGGACTGTGTATCGCGCGGTGCATCCGCGGCTTCTGGGCTATTTGCGGACACTCGTCGGTGAGGCGGACGCCGAGGACGTGGCCTCCGAGGCATGGCTCCAGATCGCCCGCGACCTCGGCCGCTTCACCGGGGACGCGGACCGTTTCCGTGGCTGGACGGCGCGGATAGCCCGTAACCGCGCCCTCGACCACATACGGATGCGCGGCAGACGCCCGGCCATCGGCGCCGACGAGACCGAGCTGGCCGGGAAGCCCGCCGAGTCCGACACGGCGGACGAGGCGATGGAGGCCCTGGCCACCGGCCGGACCATGGCGCTGATCGCGCAACTGCCGCAGGACCAGGCCGAGGCGGTCGTCCTGCGGGTGGTCGTCGGACTCGACGCGAAGAGCGCGGCCCGGACGCTGGGCAAACGCCCCGGCGCGGTGCGGACGGCCGCGCACCGGGGACTCAAACGGCTGGCGGAGCTGCTGGAGGCGGGCGAGGTTCCGGGCGCGGCTTCGGGAGGGGGCCTGGACGCGGTTTCGGGTTCGGAAAGCGGTACGTACGACGGCTCGGCCGGTGGCGCGGGCGACATGGGCGACATGGGTGGCGATACGAACCGCCGGGCAGGCCACGGTGACAGGGGCCGTCGCGCGGGGCTCGGCGGCGTACCCCCGCGGCGGGTCTTCAGCCAGGGGATCGCGGCGTCCGCGGGTGTGACGCATTCGCGCCTGCGGACGCAGAATGACATGTGATGGCCGACGAGCATGACGCGTGGCTCGACAAAGACGCGGCGGAAAGACTGCTGCGCGGGGAGCAGGTAGAGGCCCTGGACGACGGTATCCGGGGCCGCACGGAGCTGCTCTCCGAAGCCCTGCGGGACATGGCGTCCGTTACGTACGCAAACGGTACGAACGCCGGGGAACTCCCCGGCGAAGCCGCCGCGCTGGCAGCCTTCCGGCAGTCCGCCGCGGCCCGTGGAAGTGCGGTCGGCCGTACGTCCGGGCCGGGCGCGGCCGTACAGGATCTGCTGGGAACCGTACGGCTGACCCTCGCACCGCCCCCCGGACCCGGAGGTCCGGGCGGCGCCCGGCGCCGGGCGCCGGGGGCGCTGGTGGTGGGGTGCGCGCTGGGCGGTGTCGCCGTGGCCGCGGCCGTGGGCATGATCCCCGCGCTGTTCTCCCCGGCGACCGGCGGCGCCCCCGCCCACTCCGTCTCGGCGGCCACCTCGCCGGACCGGGAGGTCGCGGCCGCGGCCGAGGCCGGGGACGCGAGCAGGGGCGGGGGCGGCCGCAGGGAATCCGCGGAGGGCACGGGGGGCACGGGAGTCGCTGGGGATGCGGATGTGCCCGTGCCCGGGGCGGGTGGCTCTTCGGGACGTACTTCTGCCCCCTCCGGGAACGACAGCCGCACCGGGAAGGCCGGGAAGGCCGGGAAGGCCGAGAAGTCCGGGAAGGCCGAGAAGAGCGGCGCTGCGGACGAAGCGCGCCCCGGTGCGGTGGACGTCCCCATCGGCCCGTCCGGAAGGCACCGGGACCGCCCGGGCCCCGGCGCCGACGCCGAGGCCCGCCGGTGGTACCGGGAGAACGCCAAGGTCTGCCGCGTCTACCGCAGCGGCGCCCTCGACCGGGCGCGCAAGCAGGCCCTGGAGACGGCGGCGGACGGCCCCCGGGGCGCCGCGCTCTTCTGCGCCGGGCTGCTGGACGACCCGGCGACCGGTACGGGTACGGGTACGGGCGGAGGCCGGGGCGGGGACCGGAACGGCCCCGGCGAGGACAGGGGCGGCGGCGGGGAAGGAGAGGGCGAGGGCGCACCGGGCGGTCCCGGGCCGGCTCCGCCCGGACCGCCGAACCACCCGTCGATCCGTCCGTCGGACTCCCCGCCGCCGTCCGCGCCGGAACCGGTGAGCGCGACGCCTTCCGTGCCACTCCCGGAGGGGTCACCCGAAGACGCGCGGGGCGGCGATCCGGGGGGCATGCCGGACGTACCGGAGGACTCGTGGCCCCTGCCGTCCGTCCGGCCGGTGTGACGTTTTTCCCGGTCATGGCGCAGTACTGAGTGAGCCGACTGGTCATCGGCGGCGCATCGAGCCGGGGTTCCCCCCGTACCTGCGGCTCAGCGCACTCGGCGCGGGCGGGACACGTTCCCCCGGTCCCGCCCGCGCCCTCTCCCGTCTCCGGGATCAGTTCATCAGCTCCGCAGACAAGTGAGTACGGCCAGAACGCGCCGATGTGTGTCGCCGCTGCCGTGGAGTGAGCCAGCATATGGCCGGCATGGGTGATCCGGGTGGCCGTGACGGCCCCGGCCTCCACCGCGACGGTCGTCGCGCGCGGGCCGGCGGTCTTCCGAACTCGGCGCCGTTCACCAGTAGATGACCACCTTGTCGCCGACCCGGACCTGGTCGAAGAGTGAGGCGACCTTCTCCCGGTCCCGGACATTGACGCAGCCGTGCGAGGCGCCCGTGTAGCCCCGGGCCGCGAAGTCCGCCGAGTAGTGGACGGCCTGGCCGCCGCTGAAGAACATCGCGTACGGCATGGGGGTGTCGTACAGCGTCGAGACATGGTCCCGGGACTTCCACCCCACGCTGAAGACGCCCTCGCGGGTGGGGGTGTACTGCGAGCCGAAGCGCACGTCCATCGACGACAGCACCGTGCCGTCGACCATCCAGGAGAGCGTGCTGCTGTTCTTGCTGATGCACAACACCCGCCCCTCCACGCACCGCGGATCCGGCGCGGCGACCTGCTGGGTGGTGGGCGGCCGCAACTCGTCGCGGGACGGCTCCTCGGTCATGGCGAGCAGCCGCTGCCAGGTGACGACATCGGTCACGCCGGTACGGGGAAGGCCGCGCTTGGCCTGGAAGGCGGCGACGGCGGAGGTGGTGAGGGTGCCGTAGTAGCCGGTGGGGGAGCGCTCGAAGTAACCGATCTGCCGCAGCCGGGCCTGGAGTTCCCGTACCTGATCGCTGGTGGAACCGGGGGTCATGAGGGCTTCGGGGGTGGGCGTGGGGGCGGGTTTCACGGCGACGGGGGTGGGCGAAGGGGGAGGAGTGGGCGTGGGAGTCGGTGCAGGCGTCTCGGCCTCTTCCGCCGCTTCTGCCCTCTCTTCAACTGGTACGGGCGTGGCGGCGACGTTCGCCCCCACGGCCCCGCCTCCGCCCGGTTTGGCGTCGCCGTCCGGACCGGCGGTGGCCGGTCGTACCGTACAGCCGACGCTCACGGCCAGTACGGCGGCAGTGGCGAGCCCTCTGCACAGTACGGATGTCCTGAGCATCTCGTCCCCCTCCGCTTCGGAAATCACACGCACCATCACTACGCACACAAGGGAAGCACTTCCGGGGGCGGCGGCCCATGGACTCGGCGATGTTCACGCGCGGGCACCCATCGAGGTCAGGTGTCCGACGGTCGGACGCACCTGACATCCGGACCGGTGTGTATGTCACACTCCGGTCCATGCTGGGTGTCACTGACCTGCCGACCTACCTGGTCGGCGTCGTTCTGATCGTTCTCCTGCCGGGCCCGAACTCGCTCTACGTGCTGTCGGTCGCGGCCCGGCGCGGGATCCGCGCGGGCTATACGGCCGCCGCGGGCGTCTGGTGCGGCGACACCGTACTGATGGTGCTCTCCGCGGCGGGCGTCGCCTCGCTCCTCCAGGGCAACGCGCTGCTCTTCGGCATCGTCAAGTACGCGGGCGCCGGATACCTGACCTGGCTGGCGATCGGGATGCTCCGCTCGGCGTGGTCGCTGTGGCGGGAGAGGAACGAGCAGGCGACCCCGGAAACGGTCCGGGAGGCGGCGCCGGAGACGGCGGCGGTCGAGCGCCCGTACCGGCGCGCCCTGGTGATCAGCCTGCTCAACCCGAAGGCGATCCTGTTCTTCATCTCGTTCTTCGTGCAGTTCGTGTCAGAGTCCAACCCGGTCATGGGCTTCGTGACTCTGGGCGTACTCGCCCAGTTGGCAAGCGTGTTGTACCTGTCTGCGCTCATCTTCGGCGGGTCTCGTCTAGCTGCTGCGTTCCGTCGTCGGAGGACGCTCAGTGCGGGGGCCACCTCGGCCGCCGGGGTGCTCTTCCTGGGGTTCGCCGTCAAGCTGTCTCTGGCAAGCGTGTAGGGGCTGACGTGTCTCAACTTGACGATGCTGCGGCCCTGTTCGCCCGCATGGGCCTCCAAGAGCAGCATGAGGCACTGGGAGCCCTCGGCCTGCCCAAGAGGCTCCCCAAGGAGTCCCAGGAGCCCCCCAAGGTCACCCCGTTCTCGGCCCTTGTCAGCACGCCCAGCAGGCGGAAGCGACAGCCACTCACCGTCACGGCTGTGAGTGGCCCTGAGGCGTCCTGAGTTCTCAGAGGCTTTGCCAGCCCTCTAAGGGCTGTCCCGTAACTGCTGGTCACGGGTGAGATGATCTTGATGTGGCTGGTGTGATCACGGCGTCGGAGCCGTCCTGGATAGCCCCGTTCACCGGGCTGAGCCCGCGGCAGTTCGGCAAGCTGGTGACCGTGCTGCGACGCGAGGGTGCGGAAGCCGTCCGCAAGGGCCGGCCGTGGAGCCTTCCGCTGGAGGACCGGGCGTTGTTGGTCGCCACGTACTGGCGCACGAACCTCACCATGCGGCAGCTCGCGCCGCTGTTCGGGGTGTCGAAGTCGGCAGCGGACCGGATCATCGACCACCTCGGGCCGATGCTCGCGCTCCAGCCCCGCAAGCGGTTCGCCAAGGACACCGTGCTCATCGTCGACGGCACCCTGGTGCCCACCCGCGACCACACGATCGCCGAGCGGTCGAAGAACTATCGGTACTCCACCAACCACCAGGTCGTCATCGACGCCGACACCCGCCTGGTCGTCGTGGTCGGCCGACCGCTGGCCGGGAACCGCAACGACTGCAAGGCGTGGGAGGAATCCGGCGCCGAGGCCGCCGTCGGCAAGACCCTCACGATCGCCGACGGCGGCTACCCGGGCACCGGACTCGTCATCCCTCACCGCAGACAGCGCGGGCAGGCCGAACTCCCGGACTGGAAAGAGAGACACAACAAGTCCCACAAACATGTACGCGCCCGTGTCGAGCACGTCTTCGCCCGCATGAAGACCTGGAAGATCCTCCGCGACTGCCGCCTCAAAGGCGACGGCGTCCACCACGCCATGCTCGGCATCGCCCGGATGCACAACCTCGCCCTCGCCGGATAGGCCAGCGGGCCGTCCCGCGGCCTACTCCTCCCGAGACAACACAAAGATCATTTACGGGACAGCCCTTAAGTCCAGTCGTTGTCCATCCTGATCAGTCGCTTCTCAACATCGTGCGGAATGATCAATCGCCCCAACAATTCACCATCGTCCTGTTTTCCAAGTTCAAAAGTGATTCCGGCGCTCAGTAGATCTTTTTCCATGGCTTCTACACCACCGGTCTTCCAATGTTGGCTGTAGGTAATGCCGGTGCTTTCGTAGACCCACCTGTCTTTTGTGGACTCCGGGTCGATCTTCGTCAAGTCGTTCATGAGAGCGTCTAGCGTGGTATCTGCCTTTTCGCGAATGAATCCGGCCTTATCGAACCTTCCGCCGGGCTCCAGCCCGGACATGTAGTAGGCAATGGAGTCTTCCAGTCGCTTCCGCTCACGCCTGTTCTCGTCGCCTCGGGCGTACTCGCGGCGGATCACCTCGAAATCTCCCAGGGCCTCAAAGACGGCTTGCGCCAGAGCCGAGTACACATGTTCAGGGTCCGGTGTCACAAACCCTGGCTTCCGGCACTC
This sequence comes from Streptomyces sp. NPDC088554, assembly GCF_044752945.1. Lineage (NCBI taxonomy): Bacteria > Bacillati > Actinomycetota > Actinomycetes > Kitasatosporales > Streptomycetaceae > Streptomyces > Streptomyces sp. NPDC088554. The sequence continues at coordinate 169,633 of NZ_JBIVMF010000017.1, forward strand.
GGGGCATCGCAGATATCGATACTCTTTCACTTCGCCGGTGGAAAGTGCCTTGTAGTTGTTCGTTTCGTTAACGTTTCTACCGCACTGGTGTTTCATGACACCGAGGAACCTGGTAGGACGGCGGTTCTTCTCATGACGGCGCTTGTTCTTCGAGCGGGTGGCAAGTGCTGCTTGTACGTTCTCGAACTCTTCATCAGTCAAGATCGGGTTATCCGTGACCCTGATTTCCTGACCGTTCTTGTCCAGTACCGGTGTGGATTTGTAGGTGACCGCCTTCGTTCCTCCCTCGGTGCGAAGCCCCTTGACGGCAGGATTCCTAAGGGTCCTGAGAACTTGCTGGTTGTTCCATTTCCCGTTGCTGTAGGTCGGAACCTTGGCCCTGTCTAGGACCTTAGCGATTCGGTTTGCCGGAACCCCCCGCATCGCAGCTTGGTACATGTAGCGCACTGCCCGCGCTTGCTTGGGGTCTTGTACTAGGCGGAGTTTCCCGCGCACCCTGCCAGTCTTGTAGCCATACGATGGCTTACCGATACGCCATTGGTCCTGCTGCTTAGTGTATTCCCAGTGGGATGAAACGCGGGTTTTGGTGTTGGCGGCTTCAATCTCTGCAACTGCCGCGACGAATGTCACCATTGCCTGGGCCATGGGAGATGACAGGTCCAGCGTGTCATTCAGGGAAATCAGGTTCTTCCCGAACTTCTCGCACCACTTGATGACCTCGTGTAGGTCGGAAATTCGCCTAATGAACCGGTCCAGCTTCCAGAACAGAATCAGGTCGAACTCAGGTATCCGGTTGTTAAGCCAATCTCCAAGTTCCTTACGCTCCCAAGGCGCTTTCTTGGTCGCGGAGACCCCAAGGTCCCTGGCCACGCCGACAACCCTGACGCCCTCTCGGATGGCATGGCGGCGAAGGTCAAGTTCCTGCCGCGCTGGGCTGGTGGTGTCCTCCGTGAGGATGGACAGGCGTACCGACAGGAGCCCACGGGGCGCACCCTCCGGTAGCGCATCGTTGCGGGCCTGGAGTTCGGCCAGCTCTGCCAGTTCGTCAGGGGTCCACTCGGGAGCGGTCTTCGTAGCGGTCATGGGCGCGAGCGTACAGGCAGTTGGATTCTGGAACGTTCTTCGTCCAGTTCGTCGACCCTCACTACGCGCACCCCGCGCTGTCGTTCGTCCTGCTGGGCCTGGTCGCCAACATCGCCAGCGCGCTCTACCTCTCCGCCCTGATATTCGGCGGCACCCACCTGGCCGCCGCCTTCCGCCGCCGCAAACGCCTCTCGGCAGGCATGACGACGGCGGCGGGTGCGCTGTTCCTGGGCTTCGCGGTGAAGCTCTCGGCGAGCGGCGTCTGAGACGGTCCGCAGGGGCCCGGTCCACCGAGATCCTTCCCGGTGCGGGCCGGCGATGTCGGGGAATCGATTTATCATCATGATGAAGTCTCTTGTTTATGTCGCCGTGCGCTCCGTGATGTATGGAGCCGCCTACGCCGCCGGGTTCCTTGCGTTTCATCGCCGTTTTCTTCCGCTTCTCCGGCGAAGCGGGTTTCCGCTCCCTCGGTGAAGCGGGGGCTGCGCGGCGGTCACCTTCGGTGTCCTGCTGGCCGGGTTTATCGTGGTCATGCTCACGTTCGGCTGTCTGCACGCGCGTAAAATCCGATCCCTCGGGTTCCCCGTCACGCCGGAAACGATGTCCTCCGGTCATGAGGAGGTCGTCACCCTCCCCGGATCTCCCAAGAGCGCGATGAAAATATCGTTGAGCATCATGCATGCTTTGGGTAATTTCCGTTTTGTTGATTCCGGGTCCCTCTCGGGGAGTCTTCGAGCTATTCGGAAACCGCAGGACGGGGCGGGGTATGCGCAACTCGTGGTCGTGAAGTTCGCGAAAGCGGAGAAGGTACGTCGGTGGTGATTCGCGGCAGGCCCTGTTTTCGTCTGGCGCCGTTCGATCTCGGGCAGAACCTTTCCAATGTCAAATATATTTCGAGTGCTTTGCGGAAAACAATAGAAGACTGACCGGGGGCGGTCCGGCTGGATGTGCGGCCTTCGGCCGGTGGTGACTGGCGCGACGGCGCCATGCCCACAGCCCGGCAGGCGGCGTCGCGGCGGGGTGTCGTGGAACCGCGAAGGGGTGGCCGTCCCTAGTAGGGCTTGGTCATGTGCGGTCTGTGATGGCGTGTCCTCCTGATCGGTCGTGTCGTTGATCGGGTGTGCTGAGTGAGGAGTTGGCTGCGGTCCGGTGTGATCTGGAGGACTTCGCGGCGGAGATGTTCGAGCCGT
>NZ_JBIVMF010000018.1:0-166098 GCF_044752945.1 Streptomyces sp. NPDC088554
TCTCCGACGGCACCTCCCGGGCCCGGCGACACCACCCCCCAGGTCATGCCTTCGACAGGGGGCAAAAGTCATACCGGGCCCGGAGGCCAGCGGCCCTCTTGCAGGACCGCGAAAAACATAACGGGGCACGGTGCCCCGGTGGCGGCGGTGCAGTGTGTTGGCGTAGAAGAAGGCCCGGCCGTCCTCGGACGGGGCCGCCACGACCACATTGAACAGGGTCCGCTCCGCCAGGTCGGCGAAGCGCGGCTCGCCCGTGGCGAGCAGCAGACGCCGGCCGAGCATCACAGAGGCGACGCCCGCGCAGGTCTCCGAGTAGGCGCGGTCCGGCGGCAGCACGAAGTCGTCGCCGAAGGACTCGTCCCGGTGGTGCGAACCCCTGCCACCGGTCAGACAGGTCCGCCGGGCGACCGTCGCCTCCCACTGCCGTACGACCGCGCCGAGCAGCGTGTCGTCCCCGGTCTCCACCGCCACTCGGTATGGGTCCGTTGTGTCAGCCCTTGAGCGCGCCGGACATGAAGCCCCGTACGTAGTGCCGTCGCAGCAGCAGGAAGAGGAGGAGGCAGGGGCGGAACGGCAGGACGTTCATCGTCTTCTCCGCCAGCCACTGCTCCGCACCCGACTACAAGCTGGGGATGCTCACCTACAACGGCGGCGACCCGCTCAGCTCCTCCTCCTGGGTCAAGTCACCGAACCCGGTCTTCCAGCGGTCCAACGCCAACGGTGTGTTCGGCCCCGGTCACAACGGCTTCTTCGCCTCGCCCGACGGGACCGAGGACTGGATCGTGTACCACGCCAACAGCTCCGCCAGTGGTGGCTGCGACATGAACCGCTCCACCCGGGCACAGAAGTTCACCTGGAACGCGGACGGCACACCGAAACTTCGGCGTCCCGGTGGCGCTCGGCACCACACTGCCCGCGCCCTCGGGCGAGTAGGCGAGTAGGCGAACAGGAACGGAAGGCAGCCGCGGCGCAACCCGTCGAGGCCCGCCGCGGCTCCCGGTCCGCACGCGGGCCGGTGGGGTCACCGCGCGCGCAGATCCTTGACACGCCGGAGCTTGCCGAGCGAGCGCTCCAGGGTGTCCGGGTCGACGATCTCCGCGTCGACGGTGACGCCCACGCCGTCCTTGACACCCTGGACGATCTCCCCGGCCGCGGCCCGGCGCCGCTCGGGTCCCGCGTCGGGGCGCGCCTCGGCGCGGACGGTCATGTGGTCCATCCGGCCGCGCCGGGTCAGCAGCAGCTGGAAGTGCGGGGCAACGCCGGGGACGCGCAGCACGACCTCCTCGATCTGGGTGGGGAACACGTTCACCCCGCGCAGGATGATCATGTCGTCGCAGCGGCCGGTGATCTTCTGGATACGGCGGAAGGCGGGGCGGGCGGTGCCGGGGAGCAGCCGGGTGAGGTCGCGAGTGCGGTAGCGGATGACGGGCAGGGCCTCCTTGGTGAGGGAGGTGAAGACCACCTCGCCCTCCTCGCCCCCGGCCAGGACCTCGTCCGTGTGCGGGTCGACCACCTCGGGGTAGAAGTGGTCCTCCCACACGTGCGGCCCGTCCTTGGTCTCCACGCACTCCTGTGCGACACCGGGACCGATCACCTCGGACAGGCCGTATATGTCGACGGCGTGCAGGCCCGCGCGCTCCTCGATCTCCCGGCGCATCTCCTCCGTCCACGGCTCGGCGCCGAAGATGCCCACTTCGAGGGAGCTGGTCCGCGGGTCGATGCCCTGCTTCTCGAATTCGTCGAGCAGGGCCAGCATGTAGGACGGGGTGACCATGATGATCTCGGGCTGGAAGTCCTGGATGAGCCGCACCTGGCGCGCCGTCATGCCGCCCGAGGCGGGGATCACCGTACATCCGGCCCGTTCGGCGCCGTAGTGCGCGCCGAGGCCGCCGGTGAACAGGCCGTATCCGTAGCCGATGTGGACCTTGTGTCCCGGACGGCCGCCGGCGGCGCGGATCGAGCGGGCGGTCACGTCCGCCCACATGGAGAGGTCGTTCTCGGTGTATCCGACGACGGTGGGACGGCCGGTGGTGCCGCTGGAGGCGTGGATGCGCCGTACATCCGCCATCGGGACGGCGAACATGCCGAAGGGGTAGGTGTCCCGCAGATCGGCCTTCGTGGTGAAGGGGAACCGCGACAGGTCCTCCAGCGTCCGGCAGTCATCGGGCGTGACCCCCGCCGCGTCGAACTTCTTCCGGTACAGCTCCACGTGGTCGTACGCGTGCCGCAGCGTCGCCCGCAGACGGTCGAGCTGGAGCCCCCTCAGCCGCTCCGCGGTCAGCCGCTCGGCGTCGTCCAGCAACTCGGGAGGGAGCGGCTCCCCCAGCCGGCCCGGCTCGGCGCGCGGTGCGCTGCTCATCGCGGCTCCTTCGTCGTCGTGAGTCGTGACCCGTTCTGTGGACTACCCGTTCTGTGGGCTCTTGCGACCTCTCGCCGACCCTTGTGAACCGACCGAACATTCGGTTAGCGTGCGGCACGGCCATGTAATCCAGCCGGGCCGGGGCCTGTCAAGAGGCATCCCCGGAGCCGGACCGGCTCTTGCCCGGCCGACGGAAACAGGTCACACTGGTACCGAACGAATGGTCGGTAGGGGAGCTGGTTATCCATGACCGTGACACATTCCGCCGCGGCAGGCGGGACCGGCGCCGAGCCGCCCCCCGGGATGCCCACGTCGCCGCCCGGGCGGCCCGATCCGCTCCAGGAGCACTTCGAGGCGACGATCGCGCGGGACCAGCGGATCGAGCCGCGCGACTGGATGCCGGAGGGCTATCGCGGGACGCTGATCCGGCAGATCGCGCAGCACGCGCACTCGGAGATCATCGGCATGCAGCCGGAGGGCGAGTGGATCACCCGCGCGCCGTCCCTGCGCCGCAAGGCCATCCTGTTCGCGAAGGTCCAGGACGAGGCCGGGCACGGACTGTATCTGTACGCGGCGGCCGAGACCCTGGGCGTCGACCGGGCCGACCTGACCGAGCGGCTGATCGAGGGCCGGCAGAAGTACTCATCGATCTTCAACTACCCGACGCCCACCTTCGCCGATGTCGGGGTGATCGGCTGGTTCGTCGACGGAGCGGCGATCTGCAACCAGGTCCCGCTGTGCCGGAGTTCGTACGGGCCGTACGCGCGCGCGATGGTGCGGGTGTGCAAGGAGGAGTCCTTCCACCAGCGGCAGGGGTACGAGCTGCTGCTGACCATGATGCGCGGCACCGACGCCCAGCGCGCGATGGTCCAGGACGCGGTGGACCGCTGGTGGTGGCCGTCCCTGATGATGTTCGGCCCGCCCGACGGCGACTCGCCCAACTCGGCCCGGTCCATGGCCTGGAAGATCAAGCGGCACAGCAACGACGAGCTGCGCCGGCGGTTCGTCGACATGACCGTCCCGCAGGCCGCGAAGCTGGGGGTCACCCTGCCCGACCCCGGGCTGCGGTGGAACGAGGAGCGCGGCCGCCATGACTTCTCCACCCCGGACTGGGACGAGCTGACCCGTGTCATCCAGGGCGACGGACCGTGCAACACGGAGCGGATCGCCCGGCGCAGGGCCGCCCACGAGGACGGCGCCTGGGTGCGCGAGGCGGCCACGGCCCACGCGGCCAAACAGAACGGGCGAGCCGGAAAGGACACGGCGGCATGAGCGACACCGACGGTGTGAAGGACGGCTGGCCGTTGTACGAGGTGTTCGTGCGCGGCAAGCGCGGGCTCAACCATGTGCACGTCGGCTCGCTGCACGCGGCGGACGACGCCATGGCGCTCACCCACGCACGCGACCTGTACACCCGGCGCAACGAGGGCGTCAGCATCTGGGTGGTGCGCTCGGAGCACATCGCCGCGTCCACGCGCGACGAGAAGGACCCCTTCTTCGCCCCCAGCGCCGACAAGGTCTACCGCCACCCGACCTTCTACGACATCCCCGCCGATGTCCCGCACATCTGAGGAGCAGGGCATGAGCGACGACCACGTCTATCTGACCCTCGCCGAGGGGCATGACGACGGCGACGCGCGCTGGGCGTTCGGCACCGGCTTCGAGGACCCGCTGCACGGCGTGGACACCGCGGTGCCCGAGGGGATCGACGCCGGAGCGCTGGCCGCGTGCTGTCTCGCGCTCGCCGACGACGCGCTGGTCTGCGCCCAGCGGCTCGCCGAGTGGTGCACCCGTGCCCCGGAGCTGGAGGAGGAGGTGGCGCTCGCCAACATCGGCCTCGACCTGCTCGGCCAGGCCCGGCTGCTGTACGCGCGCGTGGGCCGGGTCGACGGCACGGGGCGCAACGAGGACGCGTACGCCTACTTCCGTGACGCCGGCGACTTCCGCAACGTACGCCTGGCCGAACTGCCCAACGGCGACTTCGCGTTCTCGATCGTGCGGCTCCTGGCGCTGTCCAGCTGGCGCCTCGCGCACTTCCAGCGGCTCGCGTCGCACGCCGACCCCGTCCTGGCGGCCATCGCCGCGAAAGGGGTCAACGAGCTGACGTACCACCGGCAGTACGCGGCCGAGTGGGCGGTGCGGCTCGGTGACGGTACGGAGGAGTCGCACCGACGGACGCGTACGGCGCTCGACCAGGTCGCCCCGTACCTCGACGAGCTGTTCGCCGCGCACGACGCACGGGACGAGGTCGTCGCCGTTCTGCGCCAGGTCACCGAGGCGGGTGGGTTGTCCCTGCCCCCGTGGCGGCCGCTGCCCGGGGCGGGCCGCGACGGGGAGCACACCGCGCATCTCGCGCCGCTGCTGGCCGAGTTGCAGAGTGTGGCCCGCGCGCATCCGGAAGCCGCGTGGTGACCATGACGACCGCGCCGACAGAGGCCCGCCGCGCCCGGCGGATCGCCGAGCGGGTGCCGGACCCCGAGCTGCCGATGCTGACCCTGGCCGACCTCGGCGTCCTGCGCGAGGTCGAGGTGACCGGGGACGGGACCGTGGTGGCGAGCCTGACACCGACGTACTCCGGGTGCCCGGCGATGGCCGAGATGCGCGCGGACGTGGCGGCGCGGCTGACGGCGGCGGGGTTCGCGCGTGTGCGGATCCGTACGGTCCTGGACCCGCCGTGGTCCAGTGACTGGATCACGGCGGAGGGCCGCGCCAAGCTCACCGCGTACGGGATCGCCCCGCCCGGCGCGGCGCCGCGCCGGGCGACCGGGCCGGTGCCGCTGGTGCTGAGCCCCGTCCGGCGCGTGGTGGGCTGCCCGAGATGCGGCTCGGCGGAGACGGAGGAGACCTCCCGCTTCGCCGCCACGTCCTGCAAGGCGCTCTGGCGCTGCCGGGCCTGCCTGGAACCGTTCGAGTACGTCAAGGAGATCTGATGGAAGACCTGTTGGGTCCCGCCACCCCGGCGCCGCGGCCGAGGGTCCGCCGCCGTCCGGCCTTCCACACCCTGCGGGTCGCCGCCGTCCAGCCGCTGTGCGAGGACGCGGCCGCGGTCGGCTTCGAGATCCCGGAGGAGCTGGCCGGGGAGTTCGCCTTCGCGCCCGGCCAGTCGCTGACCCTGCGCCGTGAGATCGACGGCCACGACGAGCGCCGTTCGTACTCCATCTGCTCGCCCGCCGGATCGATGCCGCGCATCGGTGTGCGGATGGTGCCCGGTGGGCTGTTCTCCTCCTGGCTGGTGCGTGACGTACGCCCCGGCGACACCGTCGAGGTGATGGCCCCCACCGGCGCCTTCACCCCCGACCTCGGTGTCCCCGGCCATCATCTGCTGATCGCGGCGGGCTCCGGGATCACGCCCATGCTGTCCATCGCCGAGTCCGTGCTGGCCGCCGACCCCCGTTCGCGGGTCACGCTCTTCTACGGCAACCGGCGCGCCGCCACGGTGATGTTCGCGGACGAGCTCGCCGATCTGAAGGACCTGTATCCCACCCGGTTCGAGCTCGCCCATGTGCTCTCCCGCGAGCCCCGCGAGGCCGAGCTGCTCTCCGGCCGCCTCGACGCGGACCGGCTGTCCTCCCTCATAGGCTCCCTGGTCGAGGTGGCGGGCGCGGACCACTGGTGGCTGTGCGGGCCGCACGGCATGGTCCGCGACGCCCAGCGGGTCCTGGCCGGTCTCGGTGTCCCCGGCGACCGTGTCCACCAGGAGCTGTTCTACGCCGACGACGAGCCCGTACGGGAACTCCACCACGCGGACGCCGCCACCGAGGGGCCGGTCAGCCAGGTCACCGTCACACTCGACGGCCGTTCCACCACCTCCGCCCTGTCCCGGCGCCGGACCGTCCTCGACGGCGCCCAGCGGACCCGCCCCGATCTGCCCTTCGCCTGCAAGGGCGGGGTGTGCGGCACCTGCCGCGCCCTGGTCACCGACGGCGAGGCCGATATGCGCCGCAACTACGCGCTCGAACCCGCCGAGGTCGCCGCGGGCTATGTCCTGACCTGCCAGTCGTTCCCGGTCTCCGCGTCGCTGAGCGTCGACTACGACAGCTGAGACGGCGCCCGCTCCGTCGGGCAGAGCCACCGAACGGGTCTGCGCGGAAGGGCTGTTCGCCGAACTCGTGTCCTTGGCGTCGAACCGGTGACGAGCGCCGCGCGACCGGCACTGTCCGGCCGGAGGGTCGTTAGGACGGTGGAGGCACGGCTCCGGGTCTCCACCGTCCGGCCCGGCTCCGGGCCTGACGACGGCGCGGCTGTCGGAGAGAGCGGAAAGGCCGGTGAACGAAGTCTTGTTCGATGATTCACCCGAACTGCGGGCGTCCTACGAGGTGTGCGAGGCGGAGGTCAAGCAGTTCCTGGCCGGGATGTGGCAGGCGATCGAGTTGCTGCCCGCCGACGTCCGCCCCCACTTCCACGCCGTGCACGGCTTCCTGCTGCACTCCGACCGTACCGCCGACGAGGGCGGGACACAGGAGGAGCGCGAGACGCGCTTCGCCCGCTGGCGTACCGAAACCCTGCGGGAGCTGCGGACGGGACACAGCGAACACCCGTTGCTGCGGGCGTTCGTGGACACAGCACGACGGTGGGACCTCGACCACGCGGTGATCGAGGAGTTCCTCGACACCATGCGGATCGATTGCGCCGCCCCGCCCTGCTACGAGACGTTCGAGGACCAGCGGCGCTATCTGCGGGGCATCTCGGGGACGGTCTCGGAGATGTGGACTCCGCTGCTGGCGGCGGCCGGGCCAAAGGTGCGGGCGCTGACCTCCCTGCTGGGCGAAGTGGGCCAGCTGGTGGATATCTTCGAGGATCTGCCGGCCGACCTCGCCGCCGGCCGCTGCTATCTGCCGCGCGCCGATCTGCGGGAGCGGGGACTGACGGTGGGCGACCTCGTGAGCGGTGACCGCCGGGAGGCACTGGACGAGCTGGTGGGCGTCCAACTCGAACGATGGCGAGGGATGTTGGAGCAGGCGGCGCCGGTGGTCGGGGTCGTGGACCGGGCGTACCAACCCTTCCTGCGCACCCTGCTCCTGGGGGCGCAGTTGCAGTTCGACGAGGTCGCGCTCCTGCGGTCCCGGGTCTTCGCCGAAGGGCTCGAACCCCTGGCGTCGGCGGGCCGGACACCCCGCCGCCCGGCCTGGCCGTACGCCGGTGCGGTGCCGGACCACATCGCGGTCATCATGGACGGAAACCGGCGGTGGGCCGCGCGGCAGGGCCAGCCGGTCTCCCAGGGCCATGAGGCGGGCGAGTGGGCCGCTCTGCGCCTGGTCAACTCCGCTCTGCGGCTGGGGGTGCGGCACTTGAGCATCTACGCGTTCTCCACCGAGAACTGGGACCGCCCCCAGGAGGAGCTGGCCTCCCTGTTCGACACCATGGCCGGCGGAGTCGACCAGGGTGTGGAGTGGCTGCACGAACTCGGTGTACGGATCCGCTGGTGCGGGCGGCGCGACCGTATCGATCCGTCGTTCGCCTCCGCTCTGACACTGCTGGAGAGCATGACGTCGAACAACGACGCGCTGTCCCTGACTGTCTGCGTCGACTACGGAGGACGGGACGAACTGGTCCAGGCCGCGCGCGCGTTGGCCACCGAGGTCGCCGCGGGGACGCTCCGGCCGGAGGACATCGGCCCCGACGACCTGGCGCGGAACCTGTACGTACCCGGCCTGCCCGATGTCGATCTGCTGATCCGTACCTCCGGCGAGCAGCGGATCAGTAACTTCCTGCCCTGGCAACTCGCCTACGCCGAGCTGGTCTTCGACCCGACGCCCTGGCCCGACTTCGGCCTGGAGCAGCTGCGGAACGCGATCGCGGTGTACGCCGGCCGCCGACGCCGCTTCGGCGGTGGTCTTCTTCCCGGCCAGGCCCGGCCGGTGGAGCCGGCCCGGGGTGTCTGATCCCGGGCCGGCTCGCGCCTCATGGCTTCGGCGGGGTGTACACACCCTCCGCGGTCGCGTACCCCAGAACCGTGTCCGCGGTGAACGGGACCGCGCCGAAGGTGGCGGTGTACATCTCCAGCGCCTCGGGCGTGGGGCGCAGCGGAACCTCGTTGATCCGGACCTTCAGCGGCTTGCCCAGCGGTACGGTGTCGGTGGTCAGCAGCGCCTCGGCCAGGCCGCACCGGAGCGCCGAGGGGTGCCCGACCTCGACGCCGTTGACCACACACCTCCCGGACGCCAGACCGTCCTCCAGGACGCTGCGCAGGTCGAGGAAGCGGGCGGTGCCGAGCGGTGTGCGTACCGCGACCCCGCCGTCGAGGGCGCCGCCGCCCTCGGCCTTCGGCAGGTTCGTCAGCGAGGGTTCGCCGTTGCCGGTACGTACGGGGAACCGCACCGCCGTACCACGGGAGTCCCGCACCAGCCGGGCGGGGGCCACGGCCTCCACCTCGGCCCCGAGCCGGTCCAGTTCCGCCTGGACCTCCCGGGTCCACCGGACCTCGATCCAGCCGTCGGAGACCGTGCCGTACTTCTCGGCCTCGGCGGCGGAGGCCGTCCCGGTGAACTGGGCCAGCAGGGGCGCCGCCAGGGCGGCGCCCAGAACGTTGCGTCGTGTCGCGCTCATCTCGTACGTACCATCCTTCCTCGGGTCGCGGGGAGCGGCCCGAGGGGATCATCCAGCCGCGGGAGCCACGCGATCCGCCGAACGGGCCGGTAGCCGCCCGAAAGAAGGACATGCCGTTTCAACGGGTAAGGACGGGTATACGGGCCTCGGATTCACCGCGCGGGGCGGCCCCGGATGTCAGGGGCGGCCCCGCACACGCGTCCGAGTTACTCGCGGCGGACGCCCGCGTCCTCCATGACCCGCCGGGCGCCGGTGGGCCAGTTACCGTCGCCGACGACGACGGTGCCGGTCACCACGTTGCCGCGCTCCCCGTCGTAGAGGCTGATGGCGCCGTCGCTCGTCCAGTTGTCCGTCACCGTGAGCGCGCCGGTGTTGTTGGTGGCGTTGTGGTTCTCGTGGGCCCAGTGACCGGTGTTGCGGAAGACGTTGTTGCTGTCGGTATAGCCGCGTGATCCTTCGTCGTGGTAAATGCCGTAGTGACCGTTGTTGTCGGCGCAGTAGTTCCGGTCGATGCGGGTGCCCGGCGCGTCGGAGAGGGTGTAGACACAGGCTCCGTCGTCCATCTGGCCCATGACGTCGTGCAGGTGGTTGCCGGTGACCTTGAGGTTCTTCAAGGTGGTGGGGGTGGTGTAGCGGGGCTGGAAGTCATACAGCCCGCGGTTGACGTAGTCCTGGCTGCCACCGGGGTCGTTGGTGCCCCAGCCGTAGCCGATCGCGATGCCGGTGTAGGGCAGGTGGGAGATCTCATTGTGCGAGACGGTGACATCGGTGGCGTAGGTGACCAGCACGGCCGTCATGTCCCGGTAGTCCAGCGCGAGATCGCGCATCACGTTGTCGCTGATGGTGATGGACCGGTTGACCATACGGCTGTCGCCGGGGTGGTGGGCGTCGGCCTGGACCCCGCCGACCACCACACCGCCGCCCGCGCCCTGGGTGAAGACGTTGCCGGTCACACTGACATTCTCGGCACCGAGCCCGACCCCTGTGACATGGGCGTTGGCGTCGTTGCCGATACCGAGGCCCACCTGACCGAGCTGGGAGAACCGGTTGCCGGTGAAGCTGATACGGGAGGCGGCCGAGACCTGGACGGCGGCCGGCATCTGGCGCCAGTGGGGACGGGTCGCCTCGAAGAGCTGGCAGCCGAACTGGCAGGAGTCCAGCGCGTCGGACGGGCGGTCCCAGGAGCCGTCGACGAACGCGCCGGTCTGCTGGTCGGCGTACCCCTGGCCGGTGGACGGCCGCAACCAGCTGGTGTGCGAGAACTGGAGCCCGGAGAAGGCGAGACGGGTCGCCGGGGCGCGGTAGGTGCCGCCGATGGCGAGGAGCGACTCCAGCCTCGGGATCTCCACATCTGCGGTGGCCATGTCCTGGCCGGGGAGGGGCTTGTAGTACAGGGTCCCGGTGCGGGTGTTCAGATACCACTCGCCCGCCGTGTCGAGGAACTCGTACGCGTTCTCGATGTACAACGGCCCCTTGCGGAACGGGTTGGTGATCGTGTCGTACCCGAAGGTGTTGTTGTTCCAGGCCGGCTGTTCCATGGTGATGACACCGTCGCTGATGCCCGCCACCGGCGAGTAGCGGTTGGTGAACGAACCCAGGGCGTCGATCTCGGTACGGCCGGGATCGGCCAGGCTGTTGAGGTACTTCAGGGCGCCGCTGGTGAAGGTGTAGCCGTTGGCGTCGGCGGTCAGGTCGGCGCGGTTCAGCTGGGTACGGGCGCGGGTGGCCTGGACGCCGTCGACGTACAGCTGCCGGGGATCGAACCCGGTGCCGACCCTGGCCTTCCAGATGTTCTTCGCGGGGTCCTGTTGTGTCCAGCCGGTGGCCTTCCGCGCCCCCGATATGACGGGGCGGGCACCCGGCGCGGCCTTCCAGTTGACGGTGTGTCCGTTGGTACCGGAGTCGGCCCGGGTAAAGGTCAGCGGCGCGGCGAGCCGGTAGGTGCCGCCTGCGAGCTGGACGACGATATCGGTCCTCATACGCGAGTTGAGGGCCCGCACTTTCGTCTTGGCCTGCCCGATCGAACAGGGGTGGGCCGCCGAGCAGTCGGCGCCGCGGCCGTCCGGTGCGGCGTGGATCGTCACCGCTCGCGCCGCGAAGGCGGGTGTCGCCTGGCCCAGCGCCGTCGCGGTCACCGTGGCGAGGGCGGCGACCGCTGTCAGGCAGGTTCTGCTCACCCGGTGCTGCGGTGAGGGAAATGAACGTGTGAACCGCACGTGGCACCTTCCCGAAGGTGTGGAGCCGGAGTTCTCGTGGTCCGGCTGAGTGGCTGCGGAGCAGTGGCGGAAGCCAAGCGCGGTTACATTAGTCGTCATATGAATAGCGGCAACAGATACCCGGCAGTAATTTGTTGCGTCCCGGTGCCGTCCGGAAGCGCGGGAAGCGCCGCGCTCCGCTACTCCGTCGGCCGTCGGCCGGCCGGTGAACGGCGGCGCTGCCAGGCGTCCTCGATGTGCGAGGTCATGGCCTGCGCGGCCCCCTTGGGGTCCCGGGCGAGCAGACACTCCATCAGCCGCCGGTGTTCCGCGTTGGCCAGTTCGCAGGCGCGGGCGTCGGGGGCGCCGCTGTACAGCGAGGTGGACCGGGCCTGACTGTGGACGCTGCGGACGATGGAGCTCGCGAGCCGGTTGCGCGACGCCTCCATGATCCGGCCGTGGAAGACGAGATCCGTCTCGATGAAGCGGTACGGGGCCGTGGTCTCCGTGTCCAGCCGCACGAGCAGCTCTTCGATGGTACGGAGATCGTCGTCCGTCGCCAGGGTCGCCGCCTGCGCTGCCATCTGGGACTCCAACGCCGATCTCACACCGACGAGTTGGTCGAGAACCACGAGTTGGTCGTCGTGCTGGAACGTCGCGGTCAGCACAACGGGGTCCAGCAGGTTCCACTCCTCCTGCGGTGTGACCGTGGTGCCGGAACCCTGTCTGGCGCGGACCAGCCCTTTGGCCTCCAGGGCCTTGACCGCCTCACGGACGGTGGTACGGCTGACCGCGAAGGCTTCACACAGCTCGGGCTCGATGGGCAGCGCGGAACCGGGAGGGAAGTAGCCGGACACGATCCGGTCGGCGAGCGCTTCCACCACGGCGTACGCCAGCCGTGCGGGCCGCCTGAGCCAGGGGCGCAACGGCGGCGGAGCATCGCCGTTGTCCGCGTCCGTCTCCGCCATGGCGACCACCCTCCCGCTCCCGTTGCGTGCCCGCATCCTAACCACCAATGGGTTGACGGTATTCGTATGACGACTTATGTTACCGAGGCATTTCAGGCTTCTCTGTGAGGTGGGACACCGTGCGCATCACCGATGTCGCGAGCTACCCGATCCGGGTGCCCGCCGCCGATCCGCCGTTCGTCTGGCGCGACGGTCTCCGGGGCAGCCCGCCGGAGGGCGAGGCCGCCGTGCTCCACATCCGCACCGACCACGGGGTCGACGGTGTGGCCATGTGCCCCCGGCGCGGCTCCGCCCTCATGCTGGCGGACCTTCTGGACCGGGTCCTGCGCGAGGAGCTGGTGGGTCAGGATCCGCTGCGGCGCGAATGGCTCTGGCACCGGATGTGGGAGCTGGACCGCATCGAGGAGCTGCCGCTGTATCTCCTCGGTCTCGTCGACACGGCGCTGTGGGACCTGGCGGGGCGGCTCGCGGACCGGCCCACCTGGGAGGTACTGGGCGGCTACCGCACCTCCATCCCCGCGTACGCCTCCACGGTCACGTACTCCTCCATCGCGGAGTATCTGGACATCGCCGACCAGGCGTTGGAGCTGGGCTACCCGGCCATCAAGCTGCACGCCTGGGGCGACGCGCGACGCGACGCCAAGCTGTCCGTGGCGCTGCGCGAGCATGTCGGTGACGACATCCCGCTGATGTTCGACGGCTCCGCGGGCTTCGATCTGCCCGATGCCGTCCATGTCGGCCACGCCCTGTCCGATGCCGGCTATCTCTGGTACGAGGAACCGATGCGCGAGTTCAGTGTGACCGCGTACCGGCGTCTGGCGGACGCGGTACGGGTGCCCCTGCTCGTCGCGGAGACCTCCGACGGGGCGCATATGAACTCCGCCGACTTCATCCAGGCGGGCGCCGCCACCTTCGGTGTCCGTGCCTCCACCCAGCTGCGGGGCGGCTTCACCGGCGCCATGCGCACCGCCCATCTCGCCGACGCCTTCCGGCTGCGCGCCGAGGTGCACGGACCCGAGATCCCCAACCGGCATCTGTGCATGGCCATCTCCAACACCACATACTACGAGTCCCTGGTGATGGGCAACCCCATCAGCCGTGAGAGCGGCATCGACGCCGATGGCACCGTCCACGCCCCCACCGGTCCCGGCGTCGCGCTGCCCGCCGGGCTCGATTACCCGGCCGTGCTCCAGCCGTACGTCGACGCCAAGACGGCCACCCCGCCCAAGGCATGACCCTCGGGCCTCCCCGCCCGCATCCTTCGTCCCTCACGATCGTCCCGCGTCCCAGCGGAAAAACGAGGTCACCAATGAACAACGGTGTTCGGTACTCCTCTCGTCCACGTGTCACAGGCGCCCTCGCGGCTGTCGGTGTCATGTGTCTGCTCTCGCTGGCCGGTTGCGCCAGTGCGGATCCCACTCCCCCGGCGGACCGGCCCGCCGCGGCGTTCTCCCCCGTGCCCCAGAAGGCGGGGAGCACGATCACGGTATGGGCGGACGCCACCCGGGTGCCGGGAGTGATGGCCTATCAGAAAGCCCATCCGGAGGTGAAGTTGAAGGTCGTCACATACAGTGGTGACGCCAACGGAGCCAACGACCTCCAGACCAAGGTGCAGCTCTTCGACCGGACCGGCAGTGGCTGGCCCGATGTCGCCTTCAGCGCGAACGTCAACGACGGCACCTGGGCCTCGCAGGGCAGGACACCCTACGCGGCCCCCGTCAACCGGGACATCATCCCGAAGGCCACCCTCAGCGGCTTCGCGGAAGGCGCCCTGGACCCGTGCGTCTTCAACGGTGACACCTACTGTGTCCGCAACGACCTTGCGCAGAACGTCCTTTGGTACGACAAGAAACTGATGGACGACTTCGGGTACACCGTCCCGACCACCTGGGAGGAGTACCAGGCCCTCGGGGAAAAGGTCGCCAAGGAGCACCCGGGCTATCTCGTCGGCACCGCCGGTGACTCCTACACCCCGGAAGTGTATTTCTGGGCGAGCCAGTGTCCCGCGAGCACGGTCACCGGCGGCAAGAAGGTCACCGTGAACCTCGAAGACCCCAAGTGCACCCGGATGGCCGAGCTGCTCGACACCCTGATCGCCAAGGGGTCGGTCTCCAAGGACACCGTCTTCAGCACCGGCTTCATCAAGAACAGGGCCGACAAGGTCCTGATGCTCCCCGGCCCGTCCTGGTACGGCCAGGTGCTGTTCCACTCGACCTTCAAGACCCCCGAGGGCCGGATAGCGGCGGCCGCTCCCCTGAAGTTCGAGGGCGACACCACCAACTACACCGGCAATGTCGGCGGTGGTCTGTGGTTCATCTCCTCCCACAGTGAGAATCTCGACGCGGCTTCCGACCTGGTGACCTGGATGACCACCTCCAACGACTACCAGGCCACGGCCGGAACCTATCCCGCGTACAAGAAGGCCGCCACCGCCTGGCTCGCCAACCAGGCCGGGACCGGTTACTTCGCCGGTGATGTCGGTGGCACCCTCCAACAGGCCGCCGAGCGGGTGTGGCCGGGCTGGTCCGCCACCCAGTACAGCCAGGAGGCGATCTACGCCTCCACCGTGGTCCCCGCCCTCAACTCGGGCAAACCGCTGACCGATACGCTCGGTGTCTGGCAGCGCGCCATCACCGACAAGGCCAGGTCCCTCGGCTACACCGTCGAGCGGTGAGGTGCCCCCCATGACCGCCGTCTCCGCCGACTCCGCCGTCCGGCCGAAGCGGGGCGACCGCAGCGCCCGCAACCCGGTCGGCCGCGCCGGATACTTCTTCGTCTCCGGCTATGTCCTCCTGCTCCTCGCCTTCGGTGTCCTGCCCACCGGCTACGCCATCTGGCTGGCCCTGTCCAACTCCCGTGGCCAGTACGTCGGTCTGGGAAACTTCACCCGTACCTTCGCCGACTACCGCTTCGGCCCGGCCTTCGTCCACATCGGGCTGTACCTGCTGGTCTGGCTGGTCACGCTGATGGTCCTGGTCGTGCTGCTCTCCTTGATGCTGCACGGCAGGATGCGCCGGACCTCCTCCGCCCTGCGGTTCCTCTTCTATCTGCCCGGGGCGCTCGCCGGGGTGGCCAGTGTGCTGCTGTGGCTCATCCTGCTCGACCCGGCCTCCAGCCCGGTCGGATGGCTGCTGGACGCCCTCGGCTGGCACACCCTCGCCCAGGTCATCTCCCCCGGCCATCTGCCGGTTCTCTTCACCGTCATCGCCTTCTGGACCGGGGCCGGGGGCTGGATCGTGATCATGTACGGGGCGCTCAACAACATCCCCGACGAGATCCTGGAGGCGGCCCGGATCGACGGCGCGAGCACCCTCCAGATCGCGCTGCGCATCCAGATACCGATGCTCACCAAGTGGATCGCCTACATGCTGATCCTCGCCTTCGCGGCGGGCACCCAGCTGTTCGTCGAACCGCAACTGGTCTCCACCGCCAGCTGGGGCATGATCCCCGACAGCTGGTCGCCCAACCAGCTCTCCTACCAATACGCCTTCCAGGCAGGCGACTTCAACGGCGCCGCGGCGCTCTCGATCGACCTGCTCCTCCTCGGGCTCGGCTGCGCGGCACTCGTCGTCTTCCGCGCCGGACTGTTCGACCGGGACTGAGAGGCCGTCATGACGCTCATCTCCTCCGCCGGCCGGGACCGGCGCACGGCCGCCGGACCCCCCACGTCCGGCCGCCCCACTAAACCGCGGCGGGTCCGTCCGAAGAGCCTGGCCGCCCGCACCGCGTGGATCATCGTCCTGGGCTTCTTCCTGCTGTTCTTCGTACTGCCGGTGGTCTGGCTGCTGCTCGCCCCGACCAAGAGCGACGGGCAGCTCCTGCGAGACGCCCCGTTCACCTTCGGATCCCTGGGGCGGCTCGCCGACACCTGGCACAACCTGTACGGCTTCCAGGACGGGGTCATCCTCGACTGGCTGAAGAACTCCGCCCTGTACACCTTCGGCGCGCTGGCCATCACCCTCGTCACCGGTATCCCCGCCGGATACGGTCTGGCGCTCACCCGGTTCATCGGCCGCCGGCTGCTGCTGACCATCACACTGCTGGTGATGCTGATGCCCTCGGCCGCGCTGGTCCTGCCGTTGTACCTGGAGATCAACGCCGTCCATCTGGACGGCACGATCTGGTCGGTCATCCTGCCTTTCTCGTTCTTCCCGTTCGGTGTCTACCTCACCTACATCTACTTCTCGTCCAACCTGCCGGCCGACCTGCTGGCCGCCGCGCGGATCGACGGCTGCTCGGAGTGGCAGGTGTTCCGGCTCATCGCCATGCCGTTGGCCAAGCCGGTCGTCGCGCTGGTCGGCTTCTTCAACTTCGTCGGCAACTGGAACAACTTCTTCCTGCCGTTCGTGATGCTGCCCGACAGTTCCCAGTACCCGGCACAGGTGGGGCTGAGCAATCTGCTCACCTCGTCGTCGGTCTTCAACACCTCGGCGGGGGTCGGCAATCAGATCATGCGGCCGGAGCTCGCCCTCGCCGCGCTGATCACCATCGTGCCCGTCCTGCTCGTCTTCCTCTTCTCCCAGCGCGCGCTGGTCTCCGGCATGCTCGCCGGCGCGACAAAGGAGTGACGGGCTACTGCCCGCTCTACGACACGCAACCCCGGCAACCAGGGCGCACAGCGCTGGTTGCCGGGGTGTGTTTTCACGCTTTGCGGGCGATGTATCCCCACTGGTCGACGTCGGGCTGGTCGGCACCCGTCTCGGGGAACCAGCGGTTGATGGGGGCGAGCCCCGGCGCCGGAACGACGAGACCGGCGGCGCACGCCTCGATCTCCGCCGCGGTACGGACCCGGTAGGGCGGTGCGCCGGAACCGGAGTAGGCATCGGCGGCGGCGCACATCGCCGGGGAGTCGATCGAGGTACACAGCGCCAGGTAACTGCCCGACACCAGGCGCGACATGTAGTTCTGCACCAGTTCGGCCGCCTCGGTGGCGTCCTCGACGTGGCCTATCGTGGAGAGGATGATCAGTCCGACGGGCTGTGTGAGGTCGAGGGTCCGCTCGGCCTTGGCGAGTACGGTCTCGGGGTCGGTGAGGTCGGCGTCGACGTAGTCGGTGGCGCCCTCGGCGTTGCTGGTGAGCAGGGCCCGCGCGTGGGCGAGGACGATCGGGTCGTGGTCGACGTAGACGATCCGGGACGCCGGGGCCGCCCGCTGGGCCACCTCGTGGGTGTTGTCGGCGGTGGGCAGACCGGTTCCGAGGTCGAGGAACTGCCGGATGCCCGCGTCGGTGGCGAGATGCCGGATCGAGCGGCCGAGGAACGCGCGGGAGGCGCGGGCGGCCGCCACCAGGACCGGGTGTTCACGCTTGACCAGCTCGCCGAGTTCCTGGTCGGGCAGGTAGTTGTCCTTCCCGCCCAGGAGATAGTTCCAGAACCGCGCGGAGTGGGGCCTGTCCGTCTGGAGGTCCACGTCGCGTGCCAGGTCGTTCGACATGAGCGATGTCCTTTCAATTCAATGGAGTAGAGCGGCTGTTCGGGCAAGAGGCTTGGGCTGCCAGGGGGTGCCGTCGGCGTGGAGACGGCAGCTGTCCGGCGGTGTCGGGCCGGGGCGCGGTCCCCCTTCTCGTACCAAGCAACTCGGTGGACCAGCAACCCTTTTCGGCAGGCGGAGCCAACCTCGAGGGGCCGGACACATTGTAGGGTCGCGAAGCGCCCAGGAGCGGCGCGGCAGTGATTTCGGACAGGCCGCCGCCCACGCCGCATCGCCAGGTCAGCGCACCCGTCCGCGCGGTTTCAGCGCCACCGGCGGGAGTTCGGGAGCGGGCAGCCGGTCGCCGTCGTAGCCCGTCACCTCTCCGAAGCGGGCACTCTCCATCCAGTCCTTTCGCGCCATCTCGATCTCCTCGTGCGAACGGCCCACGAAATTCCACCACATGACGATCTCCTCCTCGAAGGGCTCGCCGCCGAGGAGCATCAGACCCGCGTCGGACACGGCGCGCAGGGGGAGTTCGGAACGGCCGCAGCCGAGGTAGAGCATGGAGCCGGGGAGTACGGGCACGCCGTCGACCTCGGCCTCGCCGGACATGGACAGGACGGCGTACTCGAAGTCGGGGTCGAGCGGCAGACGGCTCTCGCTGCCCGCGGCGAGGGTGAGGTCGGCGCCGACCAGGGGGGTGTAGGCCGTGCCGGGCGAGGTGGCGGTGTCGAGTGTGCCCAGGATGACGGTGGCGGTCAGACCGGGGGCGGTGACGACGGGGAGTTCGGTGTGGTGCTGGAAGTGTGGTGCGATATCGCGGTGGGCGTCCGGGAGGGCGACCCAGAGCTGTGCGCCGTGGAGAAGGCGGGCGTGGGGGCGCGGGCTCTCCTCGGAGTGGGAGATCGCCCGGCCCGCGGTCATCAGCCCCAGTTCGCGCGGGCGTACGGTCTGGAGGCTGCCCAGGCTGTCACGGTGCAGCACCTCCCCCTCGTGCAGCCAGCTGACCGTCTGGAGCCCCATGTGCGGGTGGGGCGGCACCTGCATGCCCGGCTCGTCGGCGATGTCGTCGGGCCCGTAGTGATCGACGAAGGCCCATGCCCCGACCATGCGGCGGCCCAGATTCGGCAGCAGTCTGCGGACCTCGGTGGATTCGCCCAGTTGGACCCGGCGGGGGCTCAGCAGTTCGCGTACCGGCTCGGCCACGACGAAGCCCCGGCCGCCGCAGACGGAGAGGGCTGCCTGACGATCAAGATTGCTCATGGCGCCCAAGATATTCCCGTAGCGCCCGAACCGTCAGCATCCGCGCCCCACCAGTCGTGGAATATTCAACTACCAGGGGCTGTTGACGGCTGCGGAGGACGATGGAGGAGGGCACGTGGAAAGCACGTACTACGAGTACGGAACGGCCGCCGAGCGCTGGGACCGCGCCCAGCTGTTCTTCGATACGAAGGAGTACGTCACGGCCGCCCGCATCCTCGGCGGGCTGGTCGACGAGGTACCGGAGCAGGTCGCCCCGAGGCTGCTGCTCGCCCGCGCCTACTACCACTCGGCGCGGCTGGCGAAGGCGGAGACCGAGCTGCGGTCGGTGCTGGAGCGCGACCCGGTGGAGCGGTACGCGCGGCTGATGCTGGGCCGCACACTGGAGCGACAGGGCAGGGCGGCGGAGGCCGCGGCCCAGCTGCGGCTGGCCGCCGCACTGGCCGGGGAGTTCGGTGGGTTCAGCAAGGGCGCGGCGCGGTAACGCCGTACGCGAGAGCTGGTGAGGGGCGGTGCGAGCCGCCCCTCACCGTTGTTTCCGCCGCCGTTTGACACGGCCGCCAGAGGTGGGAGGGTGGATCCAACGGGGCAAGCCGCATCCCACCGGGGCCGAGGGAGCACAGAGGCTAGGAGAACGACGTGAGCGGCGACAGGAGCGAGGAGATGGGCGACGAGGTCTACCAGCCGGACGGCTCCGAGGTCGGCGACGACCAGGGCATCCTCGACTCCGAGGACACACTCCTCGACCAGGGCTCGGACCCCTTCGACGAGGGCTGGTCCCCGCCCGACCGCCCCTGGGGCGTCGAACACACCGGGACGACGGCCGCCGAGCGGCAGGCCGGGGAATCACTGGACGAGCGGCTCTCCGAGGAGGTCCCCGAGCAGCCCCCGTTCGCCGGGGACGGTATCGGGGATCTGCCGTACGGGGAGGGCGAACTGCTGGACGACGAGGTCGGCGACGACCGGGCCGGCCAGTTGGTGGCCCCCGACGAGGGCGCCCACGAGGACGCCGAGAAGGACATGATCGCCAGCGAGGCCGGCAGTGGCGGCGGCGCCTCGGCGGAGGAGGCCGCGGTACGGCTCGTTCCCGACGCCGGTTCCGAGTGGGAGTGAGGCCGGCCGGTTCCGAGTGTGAGGCCGGCCGGTTCCGAGGGGAAGTGAGGCGCCGGACCCCGCCGTACAGCCATCCGGGTCGGAACAGCCATCCGGGTCGGACGGGTCAGACATGGGCCGCCGTGTCGATGGGGGTCAGCGGGGCCAGTGGTCTGCGCGGAACGCCCTGCGGTGTGCGCACACTCCTGGTGAACCAGATGACCTTGCCGCCCGCCGTGGCGCAGGTGCCCCAGCTGTCGCTCAGCGCGGCGACCCGGGCCAGCCCGCCGCCGCCCGCCGTGAGCAGCCGTGGCATGCGCGGGCCGTCGTCCTCGACCGAGGCGGTGAGATGGCGCCCCGTCCAGCGGAGCTCGATCACACAGGTGTTGTCGTCGCCGACATGGCGGTGGACGTTGGTCAGCAGTTCGCCGAGGCCCGCGCAGACGGGTCCGATGTGCGGATCGAGCCGCCAGAACCGCAGGTGCGCGGCGACGATGCGGCGCAGTTGCGGCACCCGCTCCGGTGCGGCGTGCGATGCCAGCACATAGTGGCGTGCGAGGGGAACGGTCATGGTCGAGTGCTCCTCACGGAGGGCCCACGGGCCGCACCGGCGTCGCGCCGGCGGACCCGGACCAACGGACCCCGGACACGGACGCGTGAGCACGAAGCGTGAGCGACAGTCACTTCCGAGTCATCCACAGCGTCACCCCGCCGGACACACTCCGCAACACGAACGGCGCGCACACGAACGGCGCGCACACGAACGGACGCGTACATCGGTGCCCGACACGGCACCTCGGCGCGGCCCAGGGGTCTACCGGCTCTCCAGCCGCAGCTGGATCTCCTCCTCCTGGTCCCCGGACGCCGTGCCGACGACCCGCACGGCAAACGCGGACGTCAGGCTTCTGCGCATGCTCTCCACCGCCGCGTAGCCGCCCTGAAGGGTCACCACGACCGGTGCCGTCAGCCGCGCGGGGGTGGGTTCGTCCCGTACGTCCGACGCGTCGAAGGTCGCGATCCATACCGTAGGCCGCTTCCCCGGCACCTCCATCGGGACGTCCTCGGCCGCGCGGTCGCAGCCGAACGCGGTCCGGAGCGCTCCGAACACCGCGTGCGCGTCCTCCTTGGCCCCGTCTCCGATCGCCACCACGACCTCGTCCGTGGGCCGGTCCACACTGTTCACCTGGGATCGTTCCTCTCGCTGCCGGACTGCTGACCGCTTCCAGGCTCTCCCCCGAGCCCGTCGGCCGCGACCGGAGCGCGCGGGACCGTGCGCCGGTGACGGGGCGTCCCCGTACGACCATCCTGTGAGCACGTGTTGACTTAAGCCGAATTCCCGTGCTGAATTGGCTCCATGCAGAAGCAGCTGCCGTTGGTCACCCGCGGACACATCGACTTCGGTCGAGTGTGGTCCGCCTCCTGTTACGCCTGACCCGGCAGCGGGCCGCCCGACCGGCCCCTCCCCTCCCCTCCCCCGGTGACCCTGTAGCGAACCGAGTTTCCCCGCTCCCACCGGGCATGTGCTGCCGCCGTACCCCTGACGCGCCGTGCCGTCACGCGCGGCCCCAGCCCCGCCCCGTACCACCAACGGTTCGTCATGTCCGCATGCCATCTGTCTGCCACCGGTATATGAGGCCCGGTCAAGTACCGCTCTGGCTAGGGCACTTCTTCTATTCTGCGCGAAAGGTCCGTCATGCCTGTGGAGTTCCTCGGTATCGCCGCCACCCACGACGGTTCGGAGACGAACCCCCGCTCGGGTGCCTCGTTCGACAAGGAATACACGCTCAAGCTCGCCCGTGCCCATGAGGACCACGGCTGGGACCGGGTGCTGTTCGCGTACGGTTCCGGCTCGCCCGACCCCGCTCCGGCTGCCGCGTACATCGCCTCCCGGCTCGACAAGCTCCAGATCCTGCTGGCACACCGGCCGAATGTCTCGTACCCGACGTTCGCCGCGAAGACTTTCGCGACGCTGGACCGGATCAGCGACGGCAGGCTCACGGTGCACTTCATCACCGGCGGAAACGATCACGAACAGGGGCGCGAGGGGGACACCCTCACCAAGGACCAGCGCTACACCCGCACACGCGAGTACATCGAGATCGTGAAGCGGATCTGGACCACGCACGAGCCCTTCGACCACGAGGGCGAGCACTACCAGTTCCATGACTTCGTCAGCGATGTCTTCCCGGTCCAACAGCCGCGCCCCGACGTCTCGTTCGGAGGATCCTCACCCGCGGCATACGCGGCGGGCGGCGCGGAGGCGGACATCTACGCCCTGTGGGGCGAGCCGCTGGAGAAGACCGCGGAGCAGATCGCGGCGGTACGGGCGGCGGCGCTCGCGGCGGGACGTACGACACCGCCGCGCGTCCAGGTGGCGTTCCGGCCGATCATCGCCCCCACCGAGGAACTGGCCTGGGAGAAGGCGTACCGGACGGTGGACGTCATCAAGGCCCGTACGGCGAAGGGTGATTCAACCGTGGTACGGCACCACCGCCGGGGCGAGCCGGAGAACTCCGGGTCGCAGCGGCTGCTCTCGATCGCCCGGGAGGGCGAGCGCTACGACCGGGCGCTCTGGACCCCGACCGCCGCCGCCACCGGGGGCGCGGGAAACTCCAATGCGCTGGTCGGCACACCGGAGACGGTCGCACAGGCGCTGCTGGACTACTACGACATCGGTGTGGACATCATCTCCGCCCGCGGTTACGACCTGTTGGGCGACGCGATCGACTTCGGCCGCCATGTCATCCCGCTGGTACGCGAAGGGGTCGCCCGGCGTGACGCCGAGCGCGCCGCCGGTGGGACCCGGCTCGTCGAGGCCGGCCGATGACCTCCGTCGCCGAACCCGGCGCACCCACCTGGCTGCGGACGTCCGTCACCGATCCGCTGGTCGCGCCGATGCTGCGCGAGCTGGGGCACGAGTACTCCACCCGGTACGGCAAGGACGCGCACGGCGAGCTGGCGCGCTATCCGGCCGAGGAGTTCGAACCACCCTACGGTGTACTGCTGTTGCTGCTGGAAAAGGGCGAACCGGTCGCGGGAGGGGCGTTCCGCCGGTACGACGGTGGTACCGCCGAGCTGAAGCGGATCTGGACCCACTCCGCCCACCGGCGGCGCGGGCTCGCCCGGCAGGTGGTCACCGAGCTGGAGCGCATCGCCGCCGAGCGCGGATACCGCCGGGTCTATCTCACCACCGGGCCGCGCCAGCCGGAGGCCCGTGGGCTGTATCTGGCGGCCGGATACACGGCGTTGTTCGACACGGGCGCCGATCCGGAGACCATCGGCCCGCTGCCCTTCGAGAAATACCTTGTCGACAGTGCGGGCAAGGACGCCGGCCCGCAGGGACACCGGCCACCGGGGAATCCCTGACCGGTCCGCCCGTACCCACGCGACAGCCCGAGACCGAGCGGCAGGAGCCCTGATGAACACCGCAACCGGCGCCGCGACGAACGCGTCAGCGTCCGTATCCGCCGAACCACCGGACACACTTCCCGTCGAAAACCCGGACGCGCTTTCCCCCGGACCACCGGCCATCGTCTCCGCCGGACCACCGGCCACACCCGCAGCGCCGACCGAATCCGCCGCTCCGCCGGTGGTGCCCTCGCCACGGAACCCGTCCGACGGCCCTGCCGGATCCGACGGCCTCGGCACCGATCCCGGCGACGGGGATCCCGCCGCGCTGAAGGTCGTTCCCGCACGCCACTACTGGCGGTGGGTGGCGGGGGTGGCCGTACTGGTCGTCCTCGCCCAGTTCGCCCACGGTCTGGTCACCAACCCGGGCTGGGAGTGGGAGGTCTTCTTCCTCTATCTCACCACCGACACCGTGTTGAAGGCCGTCGGGGTGACGCTCCAGCTCACCGTCTACGGCACGGTGCTCGGCTTCGCCCTCGGCGTGGTCCTCGCGGTGATGCGGCTGTCGCACAGCGCCATCCTCCAGACGGTCGCCTGGACGTACATCTGGGCCTTCCGTTCCATCCCGCTGATCGTGCAGCTGCTGTTCTGGTTCAATCTCGCCTATCTCTACAAGGAGTTGGGCATCGGGATCCCCTTCGGCCCGGTCCTGTGGAGCTTCGACACGATGAATCTGGTCGGCGCCCTGTCGGCCGCCGTCCTCGGACTCGCGCTGCATCAGGCGGCGTACGCGGCGGAGATCATCCGGGGTGGGATCATCTCCGTCGACAGCGGGCAGCTGGAGGCCGCCGCCGCGTTGGGGATCCCCCGGCTGCGTCAGCTCCGCCGTATCCTGCTGCCACAGGCGATGCGTTCCATCCTGCCCAACGCGGCCAATGAGGTCATCTCCCTGTTCAAGGGCACCTCGATCGTCTCCGTGATGGCCATCGGCGAGTTGTTCTACCAAGTACAGGTGATCTACGGCCGCAACGGCCGGGTCGTCCCGCTGCTGATGGTCGCCACGGTCTGGTACATCCTCCTCACCACCCTGCTGTCCATCGCCCAGTACTACGTGGAGCGGCACTTCGCGCGCGGCGCCGAACGCACTCCCCCGCCCACCCCGCTCCAGCGGGCCAGGGCCTTCACCCACAGGATGCGGGCTACGGCCACCACCGGAGGGATCGGGAAATGAGCACCGACAGCGCTCTGATGGTCGATGTGCGCGGCGTCCACAAGAGTTTCGGCACACTCGACGTGCTGCGCGGGGTCGATCTCCAGGTCCGTACGGGCGAGGTGACCGTGGTGGTCGGCCCCTCGGGGTCGGGAAAATCCACCCTGCTGCGCTCCATCAACCACCTCGAAAAGCTCGACCGGGGCCACATCGGCATCGACGGCGAGCTGATCGGCTACCGCCGGTCCGGCCAGGTGCTCCATGAGCTGAAGGAGCGGGAGGTGCTCAAGCAGCGTCTCCATATCGGCTTCGTCTTCCAGAACTTCCATCTCTTCCCGCATCTCACCGTCATCGAGAACATCATCGAGGCGCCTGTCTCGGCGCTGCGGCGACCTCGTAAGGAAGCCGTCGAGCAGGCCGCGGCGCTGCTGGAGCGCGTCGGGCTCGCGGACAGAGCGGGGGCGTACCCCCGTCAGCTCTCCGGTGGCCAGCAACAGCGGGTGGCCATCGCCCGCGCGCTCGCGCTGGAGCCCAAGGTGCTGCTCTTCGACGAGCCGACCTCGGCGCTCGACCCGGAGCTGGTGGGTGAGGTCCTCGATGTCATCAAGGACCTGGCGCTCAGCGGCACCACGATGATCGTGGTCACCCATGAGATCGGCTTCGCCCGCGAGGTCGCCGACACCGTCGTCTTCATGGACGAGGGAGTGATCGTCGAGCAGGGCCCGCCCGCGGAGGTTCTCGACCGTCCCCGGCACGAGCGCACCAAGGCGTTCCTCTCCAAGGTTCTGTGACCCTCCCGGTCACCTGTCACCGCTCGCCCCCCCTCGTCCCGCGGTACCACCCGCGCCGTCCCCGTGCCATCCGTCTTCTCAGCAAGGAGCCCTCCATGACGTCCAGCCGCGCCCTCGTCCGTACCACCGCCTCCTTCCTCGGTCTGGTCACCGCGTTCTCCCTCACCGCCTGCGGCAACTCGGCCCAGGAGGCCACCGAGAAGATCGCCGCGAAGGGCTCGGGCTCCGGTGATTCCTCGATCAATCCGAGCCCCGACCAGAACCGGGTCACCGCGGCCAAGGTGGACTCCCTCGCGGCCCTGGTCCCGGCGGCGGTCCGCGAGCGGGGCACGCTGGAGGTCGTCGGTTCGACCGGTTCCACTCCGCCGCTGAGCTTCTACGCCACCGACGACAAGACCGTGATCGGGGTGGAGCCCGACATCGCGTCACTCGTCGCGGATGTGCTCGGGCTCAAACTCCACTACAACTCGGTCGACTGGGCGAACATCTTCGTCGGTCTCGACAGCGGCAAGTACGACGCCGGTTTCAGCAATATCACCGTCACCGAGGAGCGCAAGGAGAAGTACGACTTCGCCACCTACCGGCTGGACAACCTCGCGTTCGAGGCCAGGAAGGGCTCCGGCTGGACGGTGAGGAAGCCCGAGGACGTCGCGGGGAAGACCATCGGTGTCGGATCCGGCACCAACCAGGAGAAGCTGCTGGTCACCTGGAGCGAGCAGAACGCGAAAAAGGGCCTCAAGGCCACCAATATCAAGTACTACCAGAATGCGACGGATTACTACCTCGCCCTCGGCTCCGGGCGCCTGGACGCCTATCTCGGCCCGAACCCGAGCGCCGCCTACCATGTCGCCTCCGCCGGGCAGACGGAGATCGTCGGTACGTACTCGGGCGGCGGGGCGGACGTCCAGGGGGAGATCGCGGCCACCACCAAGAAGGACAACGGTCTGGTCAAGGCCCTTCAGGGCGCCCTCGACACCGTCATCGAGGACGGCTCGTACAAGAAGGTCCTCGACCGCTGGGGGCTGGACAACGAAGCCGTCACGTCCTCCGAGCTGAACCCGCCGGGGCTGCCGAAGACCAATCAGTAACCCTCGTGGCAGCGGTCGGCCACCGTTCCGGAAGCAGGTTCCGGGACGGTGGCGGACGCCTGTCCCGGGGCCTTTCCGACCGTAGTACCGTGCGCGGGGCCGGTCCGGCCCCGTACACTCGCCAGCGCTCCCGAACCGACCGGGAAGCGTCACCTGCCTGGAAGGAAGCGTTTCGCCGTGAGCTTCGTTGATACCGACGCGCCGATCTACGCCCTGCTCATAAGAGAACGCGGTGACGTGCCCGCCGATGTGAGCAGGACCGCCGAACAAGTCCTGCGGGAGCTGGAGCGCACGATGAACATGTACGGCGGGTCCTCCTTCCCGACCTCCTTCCCCGCACAGCGGTAGCGGTACGGCCACCCGGCCGCCGCCGGGTCCGTACCACCGAACGGGTTGTCGGGGATTCCGCCCGTGTGTCGTCCCCCGCCGGTGGCGCCGATGACCCGGTCCGCCGCAGAGACTCACGGATGTGACGGATACCCAGAGAGCGCGGGAGGACGCCGGCGGGCCGGTCCCGCCGGAGCCCGACGCGGAGCGGTCGACACTGCTGCGGCTGGTGGGCCGGGAGTGGGGGCGGGTCTCGGCCTCCCCCGGCGCCTGGCGCCGCGCGCTGCCCGTGGACCCCGACGCGGGCGACTATCCGGAGCGCGCGCAGGTCGTGCCGCCGCGCTTCGGCCGGTTCGTCCGTGTCCCGCCGCTCGTCGCGCCCCCGCCGTCCGCCGTACGTCCCCCGGGAACGGGCGACGGATCGAGTACGGCCCTGCCCGGCCGGTTCGGCACGCGGGTCCGGCGCGCGCTGCTGGGGGCACCGCTGCGCAGCACCGCGATCGTCCGGGAGCGGATGCGCAAGCTGGTGGCGCTGCCGGTGCTCTCCGCCGACGCGCTGTCGTCGGTGGCGTACGGCCCCGAGGCGATGCTCGCGGTCCTGGTCCTCGGCGGCGCCGCGGGGCTGGCGTACTCGGTGCCGGTGGCCCTGGCGATCGTCCTGCTGATGCTGGCCGTCGGCCTGTCGTACCGTCAGACGATCCGCGCCTATCCGCACGGCGGGGGTTCGTACATCGTCGCCACCGACAATCTGGGGCGGTTGCCGGGGCTGGTGGCGGCGGCCGGGCTGATGACGGACTACATCCTGACCGTCGCGGTCTCCGTCTCGTCCGGGATGGCCGCGGTCACCTCGGCGCTCCCCGGGCTGGCGGACGAGGCCGTGTCGATCGGTGTTCTGGTCATCGCCCTGCTGCTGGCGGGGAATCTGCGGGGTGTCCGGCAGGCGGGCGCGCTGTTCTCGGCACCGACCTACGCCTTCGTCATCGCCATCGCGGCCCTGGTGGCGGCGGGGCTGTACGACGCGGCGGGCCGTGACTTCGAGCCCGTACCGCCGCCGCCCACACACCTCGCCGAGGGGGTCGGACTGCTGCTGGTGATGCGGGCCTTCGCGTCCGGTTCGACGGCGATGACGGGGATCGAGGCGATCTCCAACGCCGTGCCCGCGTTCCAGCCCGTCGCCTGGCGCAACGCGCGCACGACGCTGTCCTGGATGATCGGGCTGCTGATCGCGCTGTTCGCCGGTACGGTCGCGCTGGTGCACCTCCAGGGCGTCGTCCCGAGGTCGGAGGAGACCGTGCTGTCGCAACTGGCCCGGCTGAGTTTTGGATCCGGCTTCATGTACGTCTTCGTCCAGGCGGCGACGGCGCTGGTGCTGCTGCTGGCCGCGAACACCGCGTACAACGACTTCCCGCGCGTCCTGTTCCTGCTGGCGCGCGACCGGCACGCGCCGAAGATCTTCACGCGGCTGGGCGACCGGCTGGCGTTCAGCAACGGGATCATCCTGCTGTCGGTGGCGGCGGCGCTGGTCTATGTCGCGTTCGAGGGCAGGACTGCGGCGCTGATCCCGCTGTACGCCGTCGGGGTGTTCCTCGCGTTCACGCTGTCGCAGAGCGGCATGGTGGTGCACTGGTGGCGCCGGCGCGACCGGCACTGGCGCAAGAGCCTGTGCTTCAACGCGACGGGCGCCCTGCTCTCGGCGATCGTGTTCATCACGGCGGGCATCACCAAGTTCCAGGAGGGGGCCTGGGTGGCGATCCTCACCGTCGCCGTGTTCCTGCTGGTGACGACCCGGATCCGACGCCATTACGACCGGGTGGCGGCGGCTCTGCGGCTGCATCCCCGGCTGATCGAGATTCCCGGCGGTACGCTGGCGCCGCCGTGCGCGCCCAGCACACCGCCGGGGCGCCCGCTTGAGGCTCCGTCAGGGGCGAAGGCCGGAGCCGGGAACGGAGTTGAGGGCGGGATCGAGGGCGGAATCGGAGCCGAGACGGGAGCCGAGACGGGAGCCGGGAACGGAGTCGGGACCGAGGCCGAGGAGACCCCTGAGGAGATCCGCCATCTGTCCGTCGTACCGGTCGACGCGTTGCAGTTGGCGAGCATGCGCGCGCTGGCCTACGCCGCCTCCCTCCAACAGCCCGTCCTCGCCCTGCATGTCGCCCTGAGCGACGAGGACGCCGAGCGCTTCCGGGCCGCCTGGCTGCTGTGGGGCGACCATCTGCCGCTGCGGATCGTCGTCTCGCCCTATCGCGCGGTGGTGGCGCCTCTGATCAGTTATATCGAGTCGCTGCACCATCAGCGCCCGGATCTGACCATCACGGTCATCATTCCGGAGATCGTCGTACGTCACTGGTGGCATCGTCTGCTCCACAGCCCGCTGGCGGGACGGCTGAAACGGGCGCTGCGGCATCTGCCGAAGATCGTGGTGACGACCGTCCCCTTCCATGTCGTCGATTGAGGGACACGCAGGTCACGGGGTTCCGAAGAGAAGTCGCGCGTTGAACGATCGCGAGTTGAAGGATCAACTTTCTTCCCCATTAGCCGATTTGTCCGATTAGCCCTAGAGTTGATTATGGCATTGCCCGTAGGGGCTATGGCATCTACCTCAGGAGCCCACGATGCTTTCCACGTACATCAGGCCTGGAGAAATCACCCTCGACACGACCTCTTTGGCATCGGCCATGGCCGAGCCGGAGACCCCGGTCAGCGACGCGCCGGGATACGCGCCGGAAGGCGCGGGCCTGCTGCTGCTCGGCCTGCTGCTCGCACTCTCCCCGAGCGAGCCCAAGGAGCCGAAGAGCCGGTGAGTCCCGACCGGCCGACGGTGGCCTATCACGCATCAGCGGCCGGCCTGGCACGACGTGCTCTCGGTGCCCTTCGGGGCGCCGGGAGCACGGCCATGGTCGCCGAGCACGTGCAGAACGCGCAGGATCCCGGCGCGGCGCTGGCCGCCATCCGGATCATCGGCGCCGACACCTTCGCCCCCGCCCTGCTGGCGGGGGTCGCCCTGCATCCGCAGGACGCGGAGGCCGTGGCCCTGTCCTTCACCGCGCTGCCGCCCTCGCAGGAGGTGACGCCCTCGCCGCCCACCGGCCCCGAGGAACCCTGGGTCATGGCCTGGCGCGACTGGGCCACCGTCACCCTGCTGACCGCCCTCGCGAGCAGTGCGGCCGAACGGGTGGCAGCGCCGCGACCCGCCCCGCCCTCGGTCACCGACCCCGCCTCCGGGGAGATCGCCGACTGGCCCGCCTGGTCGGTCCGGATGGGGCAACTGTCCACCCTGGCCCTGCCGGGTCTCGACGGGCCCGTGCACGACGCGGCCCGCGCCGCCCCGCTGGCCCTGTCACGCGGGGCCACCCGGGCCGTACTGCGCAGGGATTATCCGACCGCCGCGCGGATCGTGCGCTGGCTGGCGTGGCTGCGCGCGGACGGTGTGGCGCTGCCGCTCGACCCGGCGCCGCTGGTGGAGCACATCGGGCTGACGTCCGGCGGTGACCGCGTGGCGCTGGACACCGCCATCTCCCGTCGGCTGATCGTCGGCTGAGCCCGCCCCACCCGTACGAGACCCCGACCCACCCCGTACGAGATCGGACCGACCTCCGCCATGGCCATGTCGCTCACGCAGAACGCCCACCGGATCACCTCCCAGGCCCTGGCCTGGCTGCACACGAACCGCGAGTACGGCATGCTCCCGCCCGACAGCACCGCCGAACTCTCCGATCCCGACAACGCCTACAAGCCGCTGGGCGAGACCGCGCTGGCCGCCTCGCTCGTCCTGCGCGAGGGGGTGGCGGGCGCCACCGAACTGCGGCTCGCCCGCGAGCTGCTGGACTTCTGCTGGAAGCAGCTGCGCGGCGGCGATCTGCTGCACGAGCGGCTGCTGCGCTATCCGCTGATGAGCGACCCGCTGGAGACCTACGTCCACTTCGCCCGCTGCGGGATCCGCCACGAGGCCCTGGACCGGCTGCTCGCGCACACCACCTCGCTCCGTTCCGCCCGTTCCTCGGAGGCGATGCCCAACCGGCGTCTCGCCGTGGCCAACGCGATCCGGGTCGGCGGCTTCGAGCACGACAGCTACCCCGTCGACTGGACCGGGCTGACGCGCGCCACCTGGCTCGGCGCGGTCCCCGAACCGTGGCTCATCGACTGGATGGGCGGCTACAACATGACGCACACCGTCTTCCACCTCACCGACTGGGGCCGTCTCCCCTCGGGGCTGCCGGAGGACATCGCCGGATATCTGGACCACTGGCTGCCGGTCTGGCTGGACGTCTGGACCGAGATCGGCGAGTGGGACCTGATGGGCGAGCTGCTGATCGTCGGCGACTGTCTGCCCGTACCGCCCGCCGCCCCTTCGGCCTGGGAACAGCTGGACCGGATCCAGCACAAGGACGGGCTCGTGCCGCGCAGCAGCGATCCCGTCGAGGGCGACGCCGCCCACCGCTTCCACACGCACCACCATCCCACCGTGGTCGCGGCGGTCGCCGGCACGCTCGCCGTCTCGCGCGCGCTCGGGGCGCGGGCGGCATGACCGTACGGACGGCCGGGGCGTTGTACGAGATCAAGGCGCCCGGCGAGGCCAGGGCCCCCGACTGGGCGGCCGGGCCCGCCGCCGCGCTGCGGGCCCTGGCCCCCGCCGGGAGCGCGGTCGCCGTCGCGCTGCGCCGGGACGACCGGCGGGCCGTCGTCACCTTCGGCGCCACCGAGCGCGACGGCGGGGTGCCGGTCACGGCCGACACGCTGTTCGAGACCGGTTCGCTCACCAAGTGTTTCACCGCGCTGCTCCTGGCCGAGCAGGTCGCCCGGGGCGAGATCGGGTACGGCGACCCGCTGGCCCGGTTCCTGCCGCCCGAGGCGCTGCCCCGCGCCCGCGGCGGGCCCATCACCCCGCTCCATCTGGTCACCCATACCTCGGGGCTGCCCCGGCAGCCGCCCGGTCTGCCGGCGACGGCCGTCCGGGAGTGGTTCACCAATCCGTACGCGCGTTTCTCCACCGATGATCTGCTGCGCTCGCTCGCCGCGACCCGCCCGCGTGCCCGGCCCGGCGAGCGGGTGCGGTACTCCAACTTCGGGGTGGGGCTGCTCGGTCATCTCCTCACGGTGGCCGCGCCCGGTCACCGGGGGTACGGGGACCTCCTCGCGGCCCGGGTGCTGGAGCCGCTCGGGCTGCGCCACACCACCGGCTCGCCCGAGGCCGGGCGGGCCACGCAGGCGACCGGCTATTGGCATGAGCGCGCCAGGCCGCCCTGGCGGATCCCCGGCCTCGCCGGAGCGGGCGCCGTCCGCTCCAGCGCCCGCGATCTGCTGGCCCTGCTCGACGCGCTGACGGACGGTGGGCCCGGGGATCCGCCGGGCCGCCCCGGCCCGCCGCCGTCGCTGCGGGCCGCGCTGACGGATGTCGTACGGCCGCGGCTCGCCCTGCGCGGCGGCACCCGGCGGCTGGCGCTCGTCTGGAACATCCGGGTCAGGCCGGGCGGCGATGTCTACCACCACTCCGGCGGCACCCGTGGCTTCAGCTCCTTCGCCGGGTTCTGTCCGGACCACCGCACCGCCCTGGTCGCGCTGGTGAACACGGGCCCGGGAAGCGCTCAGCGGTTCCTCCAGGGGGCGTACGAGGCGCTGCTGTCGCTGGCGCCGTCGCGCTGACCGCTCACCCGGTGGGCGCGGGCAGATCGGGGCCGATGGTGAGGGTGACCGTACCGGGCGCCGCCGTACCCGAGAGGACCGGCACCAGCCCGGGAAGGTGCGCGGCCAGGACCCGCGCCTCGGCTGCGAGGCCCTCGGGGTAGGTGAGGGCGGACCGCTCGGCGAGCGCGGGCGCGTTGCCGGTGGCGGTGATACGGAACCCGAGCGCGCCCAGCCGGGCGGCGGTGTCCCGGGCCCGGCCGGGGACCGAGGTGCCGTTGAGCACCGTGACCGGGACGCTGCCGGCGGACGGCGGCAGCCGGTCGGGCGTCTTCCGCGGCTTCTCCCCGGTCGTCTCGCGGTCCTGGGCGAGCGCGGTGAACAGCCGTCGCGCGGCGGGCCCGTCCCACAGGACGTTCGCGGTGTCCCCGGGGACCTCCCGCTGCCGGGGGTAGTGCGGGACCGTCAGGAACGAGATGCGGTCGGTCGCCACGCCCTTGATGTCGGAGGCCAGCCGGTAGAGGGGCGCCACTCCGGCCAGCGCCCGGTCGGTGGTCAGCGAGGCGGTGGCCGCGTCGAGGAATCCGTACAGCGCCCGGGGTTCGTGGAGCCGGTCCTTCGCCTTGGTGGCCAGCGCCCGCATGAAGTCCTGCTGGCGGCCGATCCGGCCGATGTCGGATCCGTCCCCGAGGCTGTAGCGGGCCCGTACATAGCCGAGGGCCTGCTCGCTGCCCACCGTCCGGCAGCCCGCCGGGAGGTCGAGACCCGCCCGGGTGTCGTGGATGGGGCGCTCGGAACAGACCTCGACGCCGCCGAGCGCGTCGACCATCCCGGCGAAGCCGCGGAAGTCCACGATCATGAAGTGGTCGATGCCGACCCCGGTGTTCAGCTCGACGGTCCTGATCGCGCAGGCGGCGGCGGACGCGGTGTCGCCACCGGAGCCGCCGATCGCGAACGCCGCGTTGATCTTGGACTCCTGCGGTACGGAGACGGCCCCGGCGCCCTGGCCGCAGGCCGGGATCCGTACCCACGAGTCACGGGGGAACGACACCACCGTGGCCCATTTTCCACTGCCGCCGAGGTGCAGCAGCATCAGGGTGTCGGACTGCATGGAGGTCAGGCCCCTGCCGTACCGGTCGCCCAGCCCCTGTCTGCTGTCCGACCCGATGACCAGGATGTTCTCGCCGCCGCCTCCCGGCCGGTTGTCGCCGAGCGCGCCGTCCACCGCCTTGATGTTGCCGCCGAGCCGGTTGTAGAACCAGCCGCCCGACGCGGCCGTGCCCAGCACCAGGAAAGCCGCCGCCAGCGCGGTCCAGCGGCCGATCCGGCCGGCGGTCCCGCGCTGCGGCGTCCGGCGGCGCTGCCCGCCGCGCGGTGACACGGGCGGCCGGAACCTTCGGTTCCGTTCTGTTGCGTACACGGCGTCAAGCTCCTTCGTACGGGTCCAACTCCACCCGGTGAACAGCCGGTCCCGCCCACGGGGCACGGGCGCCCGCACGATCGGGGTGCTGACTTCGGCTACGCCGGACGGCTCTGCCCGGTGGCCCGGCCCCCCGGCATGCCGTCTAGTGGACGGTGCGGCCGCCACCGGCCACTCACCCCTGGGAGCAGCGATGTCCTCGGTCATCACCGGCGTACCCACCCGCTCCTGGCGGAACTTCCGTCCGCTGCGAGTGGCGGCCCGGCTGCTGGCGGCCGCCGCCCTCGCCTGGGACGCCTATCTCCACGCGCACCTCGCCGACCGGTACGACGCCGTCTCCGAGAGCGTCAGCCAGGGCGATCTCTTCCGGATCGAGGCGGGGCTGGCCGCGCTCGCCGCGCTGCTGGTGCTGGTCTGGCGCAGACTGCCGGGCGACCTCTTCGCGTGGTCCGTCGCCACGGGAGGGCTGGCGCTGCTGCTGGTGTACCGCTATGTCGACGTCGGGACGCTGGGGCCGTTCCCCAACATGTACGAGCCCGTCTGGTTCACCGACAAGCGGCTCGCGGTCATCGCCGAGGCCGTCGCCGTCCTCGCCACCATCTATCTGCTGGCCACCCACACCCGGCGCCGCCGGGGCGCCCACGCGGCCCGGGGCAGACGGCTGCGACTGCCCCGGTGAGAGACGGTGGCGGCGGGGCCGGGCGGGTGGGACGGAACGGCTCCGCCGGGTCCTGTCCCGCCGGTTTCCCGGCGGGACGGAACGGTCGGCGGAGCCGTGTGCGTGGGGGTGGTGCGGGTTGGGAGCGGTGTGCCGGCTCCCGGTCCTAGACGACCAGCCAGAGCAGGCCCGTCAGCGCGAACCCGGCCACACCCATCGCCGTCGTCAGTACGGTCCAGGTACGCAGACCGTCCCCGACGTCCAGCCCCACCAGCTTGGTGAACATCCAGTACCCGGCGTCGTTGATGTGCGACATGGCCAGGGCGCCCGCGCCCATCGCCAGGCAGACCAGGGCCAGTTGCTGCGCCGACAGATCGGTGCGGTGCAGGAGGGGGGTGATGAGACCGGCGGTCGCCACCAGTGCGACGGTCGCCGAGCCCTGGACCGCGCGGAGCAGCAGGGTCATCACGAAGGCGAGTGCCAGGAGCGGCAGTCCGGTGCGGTCCAGCATATCGGCGACCGCGTCACCGATCCCCGTCTTCACCAGGACCTTGCCGAACACACCGCCCGCGCCCGCCACCAGGATCACCATCGCCACACCGGGCAGCGCCGAACCCATCACCGTGGAGATCTGACCGCGCGTCCAGCCACGCCGTACGCCCAGGAAGTACGCGGCCAGCGCCGCCGCGATCAGCAGGGCGACCATCGGCGCGCCCAGCACGGTCAGGACGGCGCGCAGGACCGATCCCTCGGCCAGTGTGTTCGTACCGATGGTGCCCAGCAGGATCAGGGCGATCGGGGTGACGATCAGGCTGACGATCATGGCGAAGGAGGGCGGGTTCGCGGCGGTGGCCGCGGGCAGGCCGTCCGGCCCCTCGTGCGCGGACTCGCCGTCCGCGCCACCGTCCCCGTACACCTTCTCCCGTACATCGGCCGCCAGTGTGTATTCACGGCGGGTCATGCGCAGGGAGAGCAGATAGCCGAGGAGGACCACCACGGCGGTCAGCGGAATACCGAAGAGCAGTACCCAGCCCTGGTCCGCTCCGATCGTCGAGGCGGCGGCGACCGCGCCCGGGTGCGGGGGCAGGAAGGCGTGAACGGTGAGCATCGCGGCGCTCATCGGCAGCGCGTAGACGAGCAGTGGTTTGCGCGAGGCGCGGGCGACGCCGTACGCGATCGGCATCAGGATGATCAGGCCGACCTCGAAGAAGACCGGGATGCCCAGCAGGAATCCGGCGACGGTGAGCGCCAGCGGAGTGCGTCTCTCGCCGAAGCGGGCAATGAGGGAGTGCGCCAACGCGGCGGCACCACCGGAGAGTTCGATGATCCGGCCGATCATCGCGCCGAGCGCGATGATGGTGGCGATATGGCCGAGCGTCGAGCCCATGCCCTCTTCGATGGTCGACACCAGCTCCGCGGCGGGCACACCCGCGGCGAGTGCCACACCGATGCTGACGACCATGAGCGCCACGAAGGGCTGGACCTTGGCCTTGATGATCAGCAGGAGCAGCAG
This sequence comes from Streptomyces sp. NPDC088554, assembly GCF_044752945.1. Classification (NCBI taxonomy): domain Bacteria; kingdom Bacillati; phylum Actinomycetota; class Actinomycetes; order Kitasatosporales; family Streptomycetaceae; genus Streptomyces; species Streptomyces sp. NPDC088554. Next base: position 35,807 of record NZ_JBIVMF010000018.1, read on the forward strand.
GGCGACGCCCGCCGCGGCTATCAGCAGAAGGGAGTTGTGACTCATCGTTCCCCACCGTCCACCGGTGACAGCACGGTCACGACGGACGAGTCGTCACGGCCCGCCAGCCCGGCCCGCTCACCCAGCAGGAAGAGCTGCTCGGCGGCGGCGGCGAGCGGCACCGGCACATGCGCGTTCTTCGCGATCCCGGTCACGATCCCCATGTCCTTGACGAAGATGTCGAGCCGGGAGCGGACCTCGACGGAATCGGCGTCGTCCCCGTACGCCTGCGCCATACGCGGGCCCCGGTCGGCGAACATGAACGAGCCCGCCGCGCCCTGGCTGAGGCTGTCGATCACGGTCGCCGGGTCCAGTCCGACACCGCGTGCCAGGGCGACGGCCTCGGCGGCCGCGGCGATGTGCACACCGGCGAGCAGCTGGTTGATGGCCTTGAGCGCCTGGCCGTCGCCGGGCCGGGAGCCGATGACGGTGAGCGTCGAGGCGAGCCGGTCCAGGACGGGGCCGGCCGCTTCGAGGGCGGTGGGCTCGGCGCCGACGACGATCAGCAGATCGCCGTTGCCGGCGCGGGTCGGGCCGCCGCTGACCGGGGCGTCCACGAGCAGGACACCGTACTCCGCGAGCGAGGCGGCCGTGGCGACGGCCGCCTCGGGGCCGACTGTGCTGGTCAGCACGACGACCGCGCCGGAGCGGACCGTCGTCACCACGCCCTCCTCGCCGAACAGCGCGCTGTCGACCTGGGCCCGGTCCCGTACCGCGAGCAGCACGACATCGGCGTCCCGCGCGGCCTCGGCGGGGGTGGCGGCCTCGGCGGCGCCCCCGGCGACGGCCAGCGCGCGCCGTTCCTCCGAGATGTCGAAGGCGGTCACGGGCAGGGCGCCGGCCAGGTGCCGGGCCATCGGCAGGCCCATCGCGCCGAGGCCGATGACGGCGACGCGCGGGGAGGCGGTGGGAGTGGTTGAGGACATGCGGGTTCCTTGGGGGTGCGAGGGGCGGGAGGTGCCGGGGGGGATCCGGATGGTTCTTGTGGCTCGGGTGGTTCTTGCGGTTCGGGTGGTTCTTGCGGCGGGTGGTTCTTGTGGCTCGGGTGGTTCTTGTGGCTCGCGCGATACGGCGGGGGCGGGGATGCGAGTGGTTCGGGTGGTCGGATCCGCAGGGATCTCAGCCGCGCGACGCGAGCAGCTCGGTGACGCGCAGCGCCGTCGCCGTCACCGCGTCGCGCGCCGCCGACCAGGTGGCGACGGTATCCGAGCCGGGGAGGGCCTCGGGCAGTACGGAGACGACGGCGGCCAGATAGGAGCGGCGCAGCTCCGCGTTGACGTTGACCTTCGCGACCCCGCGCCGCAGCGCCCCGAGGAGTTCCGCCTCGGGCAGGCCGCTCGCGCCGTGCAGGACGAGCGGTACGGGGACCAGCGCCCCGATGCGCTCCAGCCGGTCGAGGTCGAGGCGTACCGGCTCGGCCGTGAAGCCGTGGACGTTGCCGACCGCGACGGCGAGCGCGTCCGCCCCGGTGGCGGCGACGAACTCGGCGGCCTGTCCGGGGTCGGTCATCGATCCGCCCGCCGCCGTCGCGCCGGTCGACACGTCCTCGTCGCCGGCGAGGGCGCCCAGCTCCGCCTCGACCCAGACGCCCGCGTCGTGCGCGCGCCGCACGGCGGCGCGGGTGAGCGCCACGTTCTCGGCGAAGGGCAGGTGCGAGCCGTCGACCATGACCGAGGTGTAGCCCGCCTCGATACAGGCGGTGATCTCGGCCAGGTCCCTGCTGTGGTCGAGGTGTACGCCGATCCGGGCCGTCGACCGGCGGGCGGCGTCCAGCGCGAGCGCCATCAGCGCCTCGCGGCCCGCGTGCCGGAACGCGCTCGACCCCGCCTGGAGCAGCACGGGACGGCCGGAGGTCTCGGCGGCGGCCACGATGGCCTGCACCGTTTCGAGGTTGTAGGCGACGAAGCCCGGCAGCGCGGTGCCCTCGCGGGCAGCCGCGGTCAGCACGTCGGTGCCGTACAGCAACATCATCGGCTCCTGAGCAGCGCGACGGCGTCGGCGAGCGCGTCCTCGCCACCGACGTTCCCGGCGAACACGATGTACGGGATGCCGACGCTCGGGCCCGACACGGGCTCCCAGAGCGAGACGATCCCCGGCAGCAGTGTGCCGCGGGCCCAGGCGCGGCGGATGTCGAGCCCCTCGGTCGCCACATCGCTCGATGTGATGCCGCCCTTGGCGACGACGAAGGCGGGCCGCCGTGCGGCGGTGATCGCGCGGACGGCCTCGACCATCGCGGCCGACACGGAACGGGCGATGGCGAGCGAGTCGTCGGCGCCGTCCCCGGTGACCAACGCGCGGGTCGTCCGCAGGATCACATCGCCGGCGGCGAGCGCCTCGGCACACTGACGCGCCACATCGGCGATATGCGCGGCGCGGTGCCGGTCCCCGTCGAGGAGCGCGGGTACGTCGAGTTCGAACTCGGCCAGCCCGCCGCGCTCGCGCAGCCGGTCCAACTGCCGTGTGGTGAGGCCGACATGGGATCCGACGGCTATCAGACCATGGGCCGTCGGAGCCTCCTCGGCGCTCTCCCCGCCGAAGGCGCGCAGTTCGGCCGCGGTGAGCGGGGCGCGGGCGCCCTGGCCGGCCCGTGCCCGTACGAAGGAGGGGCCGACGCGGTACAGCAGCCGGGCGCCGGACTCCTCTGCGGCGGCCGAGGCGAGCGCCAGCACCCGCAGATCGTCGTCGCAGAGCGCGTCGGCCACGGCGGTGCGGCCGTCGCGCAGCGAGGTCAGCAGCCCGGCGACATGCTCGGGACCGCCCACCCGCAGGTCGTCCAGTGTGATGCGCAGGACGTCCTTGGCGGGTGTCCGGCCGCTGGTCTTCTCCTCGATCCACTCCGGGAGGCCGGAGTTGGCGTATCCGAAGGTGGCGTCCTTGGCGAACTCGCTCTCGGCGACCGGCAGCATCCCGTCCGCCGTCCGCATCCAGTGCACCGAACCGACGGTGAGCCGCCCGGCCTCGATGTACGCGGGGACGAGGACGACACCGTCCACCGGCACCTCCTCGGCCAGCACGTCCGTCTCCAGCGGGAAGTGCCCGCGCAGTGTGGAGTCACCCCGGCTGGCCAGCACAAATCCGATGGACTCGGCGGCGGAGGCGAGCGCGAGCGCCCGGACGATCTCGCGGTTACGGGCGGCGGCGGCGTCCGGCGCCAGGCTGCGGGTGTTGGTGAGCACGAAGAACGCCGTGCTGTCCTGGCGCAGTGCCCACCGCAGGTCGTCGACCGTCCACGTGGTCAGAACGGGGACGTCGGCGACCGTCTGCGTACCGGTCGGGTCGTCGTCGAGGACCACCAGCCGGCGGCCCCCGGCAATGGCCGCGCCCACCTCGGCGGGGTCGACCTGGCGGACCGGCGGCAGGTCGGCGGCCTCGGGGAAGTGCGGAGTGTGGAGCATGGGAGGCTCTGCTTTCGTGTGCGGGACATGCGTGGGGGCGGCGGTGGGTGCGGTCTGCTGTGACGTGCTGTGATGCGGCGGAGTGTGGCATGCGCGGTGTGTACGAGTGTGTGCCGTACGGGCCGGTGTGGAGTGTGTGCCGTACGGGACGGAGGCCGGTCAGCGCCGGTCAGGCGTCCGGGGACCGGTCGATGACATGGGTGCGCAGGTCGTCCGCCGTCTGCGCCATGTGTTCGTCCATGGCCAGCCTGGCCTTCTCCGGATCGCCGGAACGCAGCGCCGTCAGCACGTTCTCGTGCTGACGGATGGCGTTGGTACGGATCTGGGGCACCGCGGAGGTCTGGCGGCGGGCCTCGATCAGCAGCCGTCCGAAGGGCTCGAAGAGCAGCGGTACGAAGGCGTTGCCGGAGGCGCGCATCACCACGTCGTGGAAGGCCATGTCGGCCTGCACGAACTGCTCGGTGTCGCCCGCCTCGGCGGCTGCCCGCATCTCGTCGAGCGTCTCGGCGAGGTCGGCGAGGTCGCCCTCGGTGCGCCGGGTGGCGGCGAGCCGGGCCGCGCCGATCTCGATCATCTGCCGCGCCTCGATCAGCTTCTCCGGGATCGCACCGCCCACGGGCAGCCCGGCGGCGGCGCGGATCATCGGTTCGAGCGCGGTCCACTGGTCGGGGGCGTTGACGTACGTACCGCGTCCGCGCTGGATGCGGACGACGTTCTGCGACCGCAGGACCTTGACCGCCTCGCGGACCGTGAGCCGGCTGACCGCGTGTTCCTCGGCCAGCACCCCTTCCGCGGGGAGCGCGGTTCCCGGCGGATACTGACCCTCGATGATCGAGGACAGCACGCGTTCGGCGATCTCGTCGGACAGCGGCATTGCTGTCGACCTCCTTGCGGTGGAACACTTGGACATCAGACGTCTGATGTCTTCGGGGTGAAAACTAAGCGGGAGTTTTCACGGACGTCAAGACCTCGGGCCGAAAAACCTGGCCGCCGGACGTATCCGCTCACACCCGCGCGTACCTCGAAACACTCCGCACTCCGAAACACTCCGTACTCTGGAAGGACCGGGAGTCTCGGTGCGGCCCCGCGCGCTTTCGGAAGGAGTGGGCCATGAGCACCTTCACCGTACAGAGGGTGTACGACGACACCCCCGGCCCCCGGGCACCGGCCGACGCGGCCCGGGTGCTGGTGGACCGGCTGTGGCCCCGCGGTGTGTCCAAGGAGCGGGCCGGCCTCGACGTCTGGCTCAAGGACATCGCCCCCTCGGCGGAGCTGCGCTCCTGGTACCACCAGGACACTTCCCGGTACGCGGAGTTCGCGTCCCGCTACGGACGGGAACTGGACGACGCGGCGCACCGGCCCGCCGTCGACGGCCTCCTGGACCTCGTGCGGGAGCGGCCGGTCACGCTGGTCACCGCGGTCAGGGATGTGGAGCACAGCCACCTTCCGACGCTGCTCCGACACCTCGACGGCGGCCGGACGTAACCACCGGTGCCGACCGCCGTTCTCCACCGTTCTTCGCCGTTCCTGCAACGCTCTCCGCCGTTCCCTGGCAGGTGGCTCAGGACACGGGGAAGCCCGCGCCCGCCGCCCAGGCCGTCAGCTCGCGCTGGGCCGCCGCCCTCAGCTCGGCGGTCGGGGCCGCGGTGCCGTCCGCGACCAGCGCGTAGTGGAGTGTTCCGGCGCTGTCCGCCCCGGCCGGGGCGGACAGCAGAAGGCGCCGCGCGTCGGTGGCACCGGGTTCGGCGGCCGACGCGATGGGATGGTCGGCGGTGCGACCCTGCGCGGTGTACTCGGGCGGTCCGGTAACAGTGCCGAGGTCGGAGACGACCGTGGTCGACGAGGCGGTGAAGCCGTTCGGCAGGTGGAGCTGTGTCGGAGCGGCCGTGGCACCCTCGGAGCGCCACACCAGCACACCGTACCGGCCACTGCCCACCAGCCGGGCGGTGTTGGGCATGGAGCCGGGGATCCTGTTCCAGCTCAGCACCGAACTCCCGTCGCGGGAGCGGTCCTCGTAGCCGAACGCGAGGGTACGGCCCGCCACGGCCCCCGGGTAGAGGCGGTCGATCAGCCGGGCGTCCTGGCGCAGGACGGCCTTGCCCGAGGCGTCGAGCGCGACGGCGGACAGGTCCTCGTCGTTCCAGGCGTCGCCCTCGGTGAGCATCTTGTCCGGGTTGCCGTTCATCGCCTCGCGGTGCCGGCCGCTGTAGATGTCCCACTGCCACTGCGTGGAGGAGAGCACGGGCCCGGAGCGCGCGGCACTGGTCCACCAACTCGCCCCGGGCAGACGTGAGTCAAGTGCCTGGTACATCGCCTTGACGACGGTGGGCGCCTTGTCGGCGGTGAGGCCGTTCATCGGGTGGCCGAACTCGCTGACGATCGCGGCGGTGGACAGCGCCGACGACCGGTCGCGTACCGTACCGAAGTCGGTGGCGTACTGCCCGTCCGCCGCCTTGCCCCACATGAAGATGTTGGAGATGGCCTTCTGGTCGTAGAAGTGGGTGTTGAAGACGTAACGCGGCCCGAAGGTCCCGGCGTCGAGGAAGCCGCCCGGCTGTTTGGCGAGGTCCAGATTGGCGTTCCAGAACATGTTGGGTTCCGCGTAGAGCGGCTTGTCGCGCCAGCCCGCCGCGTCCATCCTGGCCCGGAACTTCTCGTAGAACGGCCAGAGCAGATCCCGTTCCCAGGTACGGCTGTTCTGCCCCTGGGTGTACTCGCCCGCGAAGGGCTCGTTGTACGGGTTGAAACCGACGACCCCGGCGAACTGCTCGGCGGTGAGACTGCGCGCGAGGTGTGTCATCGTCTTCTGCGCGGTGTCGAGGAACGCGTCCTGTACGGGTACGGAGACGGTTCCCGTGGGCGTACCGACGTTCAGGACGCGGTTGTGCCAGAAGTCTCGGGTGGCACTCTTGACCGCCTGGTTCTGGGTGATGTTCTGGCCCCACAGAAAACAGATGCCGCAGGACTCTACGGGGTATCCGCCCGCCTGGACGGCCCATCGGGGCGCGCCGTCGCCGGTGTACCAGCTGTCCTTGTGGAACAGGTGGCGGGAGAAGAGGTCCTGGTGGAAGTCGGGGAACACCCGTAGCCCGGCGTCGAGGAATGCCTTCATCTGCTCGGTGGCCGCGTTGAGGTAGGCGGTGTCGACCTTGCCCGGTTCGGGTTCCGCGTGGGCCCAGGACAGCAGGAAGCGCACGGCGTTGCCGCCGGTCAGCGAGCGCAGGGCGGTGGCGGAGGCGCGGGCGTCGGCCACGCTCGCGAAGGGCAGGCCGCCGTTCTCCTCCAGCTTGGTCTCGCCGGAGACATTGAATCCGCGCAGGACGACCTCCCGCCCGTAACCGTCGGTGAACCGGGTGCCGTTCACCGACACCTCGGCCGCCGCGGCCCCGTCGAACCACAGCGGGGCGGCGGCCGACGACGTGGTCGCCGCCTGCGCCGACGGGCCGCCGAACGCGACCGTCGACAGCAGGACGAGAGCGGCGCCGAGCAGCGTGCCCCGCCGCCCCGCCATTCGCCCGTTGTGTGCCCGCGTCCGTGCCTGTACCTGTACCTGTACCGCAGCCGCGCCACTGGTCGCCATGGGCACAACATAGCGTCGCCTACTGACGAGTAGTCAAGAGTCGTGCGGGTCAAGGGAGGAGCCTGTTCCGAAATCCTTCATCTCTTCGGGGCCGACGACGTGATCGAGCAGATGCAGCGGCGCCGCCCGTACCCCCGCGGCCTCCAGCGCGTGCCAGTACGTGTGCGCTACCGTCCCGTCTACCAGCCCATGGACCAGGGGTAGTTGGGCATCGGTGGCGCGCAGCAGGGACTCCACCCGACAGGAGGCGATCGTGCCGGGCAGCCACGACCGCGCCTCGTATCCGGCGGCGGCCTGTGCGGGAAGCCCGTCGGCCACCTGCCGCTCGGTGTCATCGAGGGCGAACAGGCCGCCGCCCACCACGAGGACATCGCGCCGACTCCGCATCCGGTCGATCGCGCGCGCCGTGTCGAAACAGTGCGGGAACGAGTCGTCGACGACAATTGTGCCGGGCCGCAGCCCGTCGATGTCGAGGAGCGCCCCTCCCCCACTGACCGCCGTGATGACGAGATCCGCCCCGTACACGGCGGCGGGCAGACCCGGATCGGACTCCCGCGTCTCCACCGCGCCCGCCAGCCCCCGGGCGCGCAACTCCTCGGCCAGCGCCTTCAGTCGTGGCCCACTGCCCGCGACATCGCAGAGCAGCAGCCGGTACGGCGGCGCGGGGGCCAGCGACAGCAGCAGCTCCAGGGACGAGCTGCCGATGGACCCGAGACCCACCACGGCCACGGCCAGCTCGCCCAGTCGGCGGCCGGTGGCGTCCAGCGCGGCGTGGACGGTCCTGACGACGGACACGGCGGTCGCCGCGTGCCCGGTGGTGACCGCCGTCCCCGGTCCCGCCGCCCGCAGCACACCGAAGCCGTAGCCGGTCAGCGCGGGGATCATGCCCGCCAGGGACACACACCGCGCGCCGAGCGACGCGGCGTGTGCCACCGCCCGCGCGGTGTGACCGGCGAGGGCCTCCCCCGCCAGGAGTTCGTCGGCGAACAGCGGAAGGCAGACGAACCCGGACCGGCCCAGCGAAGTGGTCATCTCCTCCAGCAGCCGGGGTTCCGCGTCCGGGAAGAGCGCGGAACGCAACTCCTCACGCGGCAGCGCCCCCGCCGGAAGCCCGGCGAGCCGGGCCAGTTGGTCCGGGGACGGCAGATAGCCGACAAGCGCGGCGTCCAGGGCCTGGTTCTTCTTCCGGTCCGGGCCGGTGCCCGCCACCGGGTCGAGCTGGTGTCTCAGTGTGTCCAGGAGAGCGGCGAACGCCTCCGGGGTGAGGGTTCCCGCCGCCGTCCGCAGGGTGATCCGCAGACCGCCGTCGGTGGTGGGGCGGGCCGCGAGGAACACATCGGTGCCGAGCGGAGGCGGTGCGAGTTCGGTGTCCCCGTCGTCCCAGGACAGCGTCAGTGTGCCGGCGGACGGTCCGTCCGGCTCCGGGCGGACCGCGTCCAGCGCGGAGAAGTCCAGGAACGTGAAGAAGAACTGCGCGGACAGCGGCAGACCGCTGGGCAGCCGCGGTCCGGCGCTCTCCTGGGTCCTGGCGGCGGCGACCTCGGCGATGATGCGGCGGCAGTCGGCGTCGAAGTCCCTTCGCTTCCCCGGCGCTTCGTCCGTGCCGGGGGCAGCCGGGCGCAGCGCCACGGCCGTGGCCAACGGGCCGAACAGCCGGTTCACGTCCGGCAGCGGCACCTCCCGCCCGGTGACCGCGAGCCCCAGCACCAGATCCTGCCGTCCGGTGAGTCCGGTCAACGCCCGGTAGTACGCGGTGAGCACCGGCGCGTACAGCGTCGCCCCGGCTACGGCCGCCGACCGGCGCAGCCCGGCGGTCCGCCGTACGTCCAGGGTGAAACCGCCGTTGTGGCCGGGGGTGCCCTCGTCCGTACGCAGCACCGGTGGCCGGTACGGAGCGTCGAGGCGGGCCTGCCGGGCGTCGGCGGCCGGGTCCACGGCCCTTGCGGACAGCGGGCGTTCGAGCAGGGCGGCGTAGTCGCGGAACGTGGTGCGCGACGGCGGCGGCGCGGCGGGCTCGCCACGGCCCAAACGGTCGTACGCCGCCAGCAGTTCGCGTCCGAACAGCGCCGCGCTGTAGCCGTCCCCGATGAGGTGGTGTGCGTGGACGACGAGCACATGCTCGTCCGGTGCGACGGTCAGGACGCGCAGCCGCAGCAGCGGCCAGGTCCACGACTCGAAGCGCCGCCGCCGCTCCTCGGCGACCCGCTCGTCCAGCAGAGCGGGTGTGCTGAGCGTCTCGAAGTCGACCGGGAGCCGCATCGAGGGCGGCAGTTCCTGCTGGACCGGTGGCCGGGCACCGGCGGGGAAGACGGTGCGCAGCATGGGGTGGTGTGCGACCAGTGCGTCGACCGCGCCCTGGAAGTCGCCGGGCCGCAGTGTTCCCCGCAGCCGCAGCCGGGCCAGCCAGCCGGTGTCGCCCTCGGGTGCGAGGGCGTCCGCGAGCAGGAAGCCTCGTTGGGTGGGGGTGAGTGGGTACGGCGAGGGCCAACCGCCCTCGGACGCGTCCGTGTTCGGGTACGGTGCCGGGTCCCGGACGTCCGGGGGACCGGCTCCGTCGATCGCCGCCGCGAGCGCGGCGAGTGTGCCGTGCGTGTAGATGACGGTGGGCCGGGGCAGGACCGTGATCTCCTTCTCCAGCCGCGCGAACACCTCCAGGACCAGGAGGGAATCGCCGCCGAGGGCGAAGAAATCGTCCTCCCCGCACACGTCGGGAACGTCCAGCAGAGCGCCCCAGATCCGGGCCAGCAGCGATTCGGTCGGGGTCGCCGGTGCCGTCCCCCTACCGGACCGTGCACTCCCTGCGTCAGTGCCAGTGGTGGGGGCGAGTTGGCGGCGGTCGACCTTGCCGGTGCCGGTGAGTGGCAGAAGGTCCAGCGACTCGATGCGGGCGGGGAGCATGTAGTCCGGCAGGACGGCGGAGAGATGGGCGCGCAGCGCGGCCGGATCGGGGGCGGGGGTGTGGTGCCGGGGCTCGACATAGGCCGTCAGCCGGTTGTCCCGGTGGACGACCACCGCGCGCGCGACACCGGGGTGGGTCTGGAGAACCGCCTCGATCTCGCCGGGTTCCACCCGGTGGCCACGGATCTTCAGCTGGTCGTCGAGGCGGCCGAGGAACTCCAGTGTGCCGTCGGCGGTGTGCCGGACCCGGTCCCCACTGCGGTACCAGCGCGCACCGTCCCGCTCCGTGAAGGCGGCGGCCGTGAGCGCCGGCTCCCCGAGATAGCCTGGGGTCAACCCCGTTCCCGCGATGAACAGTTCGCCGGGCTCGCCCGGGGCGCAGGCTCGTCCGCGCTCGTCCACTACCACCACCCGGGTGCCGGTGAGCGGGCGGCCGATCGGCAGTCGGAGTACGTCGTCGCCGGGGCGGGCGTCGATGAGGTGACAGGTCGCGTTGATGGTGGCCTCGGTCGGCCCGTACAGATTGGCGATCCGCTGTCCGGCGCCGAACAGGTCGAACCAGCGCCGGACATGACCGGCCGGCAGCGCCTCCCCGCCGACATGGATCCAGCGCAGCGCCGACAGATCGGGGCGCGCCAGACCTTCGCGTACCCGCGCCTCGGCGGCGGCGAGCAGCCGCTCCCACAGAGTCGGCACCGAACTCCACACGGTGATCCCGGCCCGCTCGACATGGTCCAGCAGGAGTTCGGGGTCGCGTACCAGGTCACGGGGTACGGTCACCACCGTGGCGCCGACGAGCAGCGGGGCGAGCAGTTGGCGTACCGAGGCGTCGAAACACACCGCCGCGGTCTGTGCGAGGCGGTCGCCCGCGCGGTAGCCGAAGGTGTCCAGCGCCCAGTCGAGATAGTTCTCCAGGGACCGGTGGGTGATGGGCACCGCCTTGGGGCGGCCGGTGGAGCCCGAGGTGAAGATGACATAGGCGACCGCATCGGGGTCCGGCGCACCTACCGGGCCCAACTCTTCTTCACTGTAAGTCAGTTGGTCGAGGGTGGGGTCGTCGAGAGCCAATGGTACGGCACCGGTGACCGCCTCGGCCGTGGTGCGCGTCGCCGGGTGGCAGACGACGGTACGGGCTCCGGTGCGTCGGAGCTGGTCGGCCAGCCGGGCGGGGGGATGGCCCGCGTCCATGGGCACCCAGCCCGCGCCGGCACGCAGGATCCCGACGACACCGACGACGGTGTCGGCGCCCTGTTCGGTGAGCAGCCCGACGAGGTCCCCGGCGCTCACCCCCCGGGAGCGGAGCCGGGCGGCGAGCGCGGCGGAGGCCCGGTCGAGCGCGGCGTAGGTCAGGGTGGCGCCCGTGCCCCCGCCGGCACCGATACCGGTGCCAGAGCCACCGCCAGTGTCGACCGCGACCGCGTCGGGGGTCGCGCGGAACCGGTCGCCCAGCCGCTCCGCGATACCGCGCGCCCGTACGGGACGGGGTTCCTGTGTGCCCAACTCGGCTAGTTCCGCAAGGTGTTCACCGGCCAGTCGGGCCACGGCCCCCCGGTCGAAGAGGGTGGCGGGGAAGTTCCAGGAGAAGCGCAGTGTCGCCCCGTCCTCCCAGCACAGCAGCGACAGCCGCGTCGCGGCGGAGGCGGTACCGGCCGCGGTGGACCGTACCGTCACCGGGCGGTCGGCGGTGTCCGTGGTGGGGAAGTGGGCGAAGCTGAAGCCCACCTGGCCCGCCGTGCGCGGTCCGCGCCGGTCGGTGGGCAGGAGCCGGGCCAGATCGAGGCTGCCGGGGGTCGCGTGTCGCTCGCTCTCCAGCCAGAGCGGTCGCAGCCGCTCGGCCAGCGCCCGCACCGGTTCGCCGGGGCCGGCCTCGATGAACAGCGGCAGGGTGTCGGCGAGCGGGCCGACGAGCCGTTCGACACCGGTCAGCCGTGTCTCGCGGCGGGCGCGGGCGACATTGACGGTGAGAGTGCGCTGTCCGCTCCAGCGGACCAGCGAGTGTGCGTACGCGGCGAGCATCAGATGGAACAGTGACACACCGTGCGCGGCGGCGTGTTTCCGGAGCGCGGCGGTGAGCGCGGCGTCGATGGCCGTCTGGTGGGAGACGAGCGGCGGCGCGGGCGGTGTGTCCGGGTCTCCGTCGTAGGGCAGCCGGGCCTCCGCGTCCCGTGCGGCCAGGGCTTCGCGCCAGTAGCGCAGGTCCGCCGTAAAAGCGGGCGCGGACCGTTCGGCCCGGGACGCCTCCGCGTACGCGGCGAAGTCCGTTTGAATCGGGGGCAGTTCCGGTGTACGGCCCCGGGCGAGCGCGGTGTAGACCTGCCACAGCTCCTCGCCGAGGACATTGAGGCTGTATCCGTCACCGGCCGCGTGGTGGATCACCAGGACGAGATGGGCGGGGCCGCCGCTCTCCCGGACGAGCACCGCGCGGACCGGTGGCTCGGCCGCGAGGTCGAACGGCCGGTTGCACAGGGCCTCTTCGAGCGCGCACAGCCGCTCCTCGGGCCCGCCGCCCTCCGTACCGAGGTCGCGCACTTCGTACCAGTCGGAGACGGGCCCGGCCGGTACGACGGACTGCCGGGGGCCGTCGCCGTCCGGCGCGGGACGGATACGTATACGGAGCATCGGATGGCGTTCCGCGAGGAGGGCCAGGGCCTCCCCGAGCAGTTCGGCGTCGAGGGGGCCGGTGACCGTCTGCCGTACATACCCGTAGGAGCCGACGTCCGGGTGCAGTCTGCCGTTGGCGTGGAAGGCGAGTTGCACGGGGGTGAGCGGGAACGGCGTCGCCGGGTCCGCCGCCACCGGGCCGGTGATGGCCACCGGGTCCGGTCCGTTCGCGATGGCGCCCTCGATATGGGCGGCCAGCTCGCGGATGGTCCGGTACTCGAAGAAGAGCGTTGCCGGGAGCGGCAGTTCGAGCTGTCGTTCGAGCTGCTTGACGAGGTCGACGGCGGCCAGCGAGTCGAGCCCCATGGCGAGGAACGGCTCGTCGTCGGGGACGGAGCCGGGGGTACGATCCAGCGCCACCGCCAGCAGCCGGCGCACCACCTCCGCGACTCCGGACACAACCTGCCCTGGAGTGGGGAAAGTTCGCGGAGGCTCCACCGGGCTCGGCGAGACACCCACCGGACTTCGCGGAGGCACCGCCGGGGAGGGGGCGGACACCGGCAGCAGTTCGGCGACCAGCAGTTGGGCCGCGTCAATGCCGTGTGCCGTGCGCAGGGCCGTCAGCGCGTCCCCGGTGGTGAGCGGCGCGATCCCCCGGGCGGCGACGGCCTGCCGTACCGTTGCCCCCTCGGTCAGTCCCGTCCCGGTGAGCGCGGCGAAGTTCAGGGACTGCCACGGCCTGCCCGCCGCCCGTTCGGCGGCGGCGAAGGCGTCGAGGAAGGCGTTGCCCGCCGCGTAGTCGCCGAGCCCCCCGGCCAGACCGGGCAGGGCCGAGGCGATCGAGGAGAACGCCACGCACACGGCGGGGCGGTGGCCGTGGCGTCGCAGGGCCAGGGAGAGCAGAAGGGTGCCCCGGGTCTTGGCGGCGAGGACCCCGGCCATCTCCTGCGGTGTCTTCGTACGCAGGGTGCCGGGGCGCACCACACCCGCCGCGTGGAACACCGCGTCGAGGGGCGGCAGGTCCGCCAGGAGCGCGTCGAGGTCCGCCTCGCAGGACACATCGGCCGCGCGGTAGCGCACCGAGGCGCCGAGCGCGCCGAGTTCGGCGAGCAGCCCTGCGGGCGGCTCGGGGGACCTTCCCGCGAGGATGAGCGTGGGCCTGCCCCGCCCCGCCAGATCGCGGGCGAGCGCGGTGCCGATCCCACCGCGGCCGCCGGTGATCAGATACGCGCCGTCGGCGTCCGGCGAAGCCGTCGCGTACTCGGCTTCGCCGGACGCCACCGCCACCGGGGTACGGATGAGCCGGCGCCCCGCGCGCCAGGCGAGCGTGACCGTGGGACCGGGGACCGCCGGTGTGTTCAGCTCATGGTCCAGGGCATCGAGGCGGTCGGCCACGGTGTCCAGCGAGGAGAGGTCGACGCTCGCCGCCGCGAGTCCGGGGTGCTCCTCCGGCAGGGCGAGAGCGAGCCCGGTGAGCAACGCCTGTGCGGGGCAGAGCCGTTCGCGGTCGGCGCCGGTGGCGTGGACATCCTCGGTGACCACGAGCAGCCGGGCGGGACGGATCTCGGCCGTCAGCTGTCCGATCCGGTGGAAGTGTGCCAGCGCGGTGTGCTGTGCCGTGTCCAGCGCGGCCACCGAGTCGAGCCCGGCGGCCGGTCCGGCGATCAGTACCACCGTGTCGATGTCACCGGGCACCGCCGTGTCCGGCGCGGGATCGCCGGGTGCCGCCGGGGCGCCGTCCCGTAGCACCGGGACGCCCCGCGCGGTGAGCCGTCCGGCGAGTGCGCGCAGGAGCGGTGTGTCCGGGCCCAGCAGCCGGATCCCGCGCGGGCCTTCGCCGGTCGCCGCGGCCGGAGCCTCCCCCCGCCAGAGCAGACGGTGCAGCAGCGGTCGCCGGTCCGGCTCCCCTGGCCGGTAACTCCGGTGCTGGAGCGGGTAGACGGGCAGGGCGACCCGTGCCCGTACCGCACCGCTGGCGGCGCCGGTCCCCACTGTCCCCGTACGGTCCACGGGCACACCGTGGGTCCACAGCCGACCCACCGTCTCCAGCAGCGCCCGCGCTCCGGTGGAGCCCTCCGCGTCCCGGGGCAGCGCGGCGGAGAGCGATACCGGGGCCGCCCGGCCGGTCGCCGCCGCGACGGCGCGCACTGGCCCCAACAGCGTTGCTCCGCCGCCGAGTTCGAGAAAGGCGCCGTATCCCGCGTCGAGCATCCGCTCCACGGCGGCGCCGAACCGTACCGGCCGCACCGCGTGCTCCCGCAGATACTCCGCGTCCGGCGCCGGCTGCCACTCGGCCGTGACCGTGCTCATCAGCGGTATCGCGGGGGCACGGAGGACCAGAGCGCGGGCCGCGACGGCGAGCGGGGCGAGCACCGGGCGCATCAGGGGCGAGTGGAACGCGTACGCCACGGGGAGCACGCGGGCGGTGACACCCTCGGCGGCCAGCTTCGCGACGGCCACGGCGACCGCTTCCGGCCCGCCCGCGATCACCACCTGGTCCGGGCCGTTCAGCGCGGCCACCGACAGCGCGCCGTCCGACGCGGCCAGCACACCGGCGACGGCCTCCTCCCCACCGCGTACGGCGGCCATCGCGCCCGGCGCGGTGAGTCCGGCCATGAGCCGGCCGCGCTCGGCGGCGAACCCTACGGCGTCGCCGAGGTCCAGCACACCGGCGACACACGCCGCCGCGATCTCGCCGACGCTGTGTCCCGCGACCGCGTCCGGCCGCACCCCCCAGGCGCCCAGTTGGCGGGCGAGCCCGACACCGAACGCCACGAGCAGGGGCTGCGCCACCTCCGTACGGGAAAGCGCCTCGGCCGCCGCGTCCGGGTCCAGCGCCCAGTCAGTGAGGGCGCGCCCGCACACGGGGCCCACCCGCGCGGACGCCTCGTCGAGTGTGTCCCGGAACACCGGGGCCGTCCCGTACAGGGCACGGCTCTGTCCCGGGCCGGGCGCACCCTGGCCGGGCAGGAGGAAAACGGTCCTGGCAGCGGCCCCAACGTGCTTGAAGTCAGCCTCCGTTGACGCTTCGAGCCGTACGGCCAGATCGCCGTCCGCCACAACGGCGAGCCGGTAGGGGGCGTCGTCCCTTGCGGTGTTGGCGGTGGCGCAGACATCGCCCTCGTCGAGTGCGGGGTGTGTGCTCAGCCGGGCGGCGAGTCCGGACGCGGCGGCGCGCAGCGCGGGAGCGGTGTGTGCCGAGAGCGTGAGCAGATGCGGGCCGGGGCGCGGGGGCGACGGGGAGGGCGGGGGCTCCGGGGCCTCTTCGAGGATGGCGTGCGCGTTGGTGCCGCCGAAGCCGAACGCGTTGACCCCGGCGACCAGCGGGCCGTCCGAAGCGTCCGGGGCGTCCCAGTCGCGGTGCTCGGCGACCACCGCGAAGCCCGCCGCAGCGGGTCCGGGCGAGAGTGGCACGTGATGCAGGGAGGCGGGCAACTGCCTTTTCCCCAGGGCCAGTACTACCTTCAGCAGGCCGGGCATTCCGGCCGCGTTGAGCAGATGGCCCAGGTTGGTCTTGACCGAGCCGAGCAGCCGCGGCCGGCCGTCCGCGCGCGGCGGGAAGGCGTGGGCGAGCGACTTCAGCTCGATCGGGTCACCGATCGCCGTACCGGTCCCATGGGCCTCCACATAGGACACAACGCCGGGGTCGACCCCCGCCTCCCGGTAGGCCCGCGCGATCACCTCGCGCTGGCGCAGTGGGTTCGGTGCCGTCAGGCTCAGCGACCGGCCGTCGTTGTTGACCGCCGTACCGCGCAACAGGGCGAGCACGGGGTCGCCCGCCCGGCGCGCGTCGTCGAGTGCGGTCAGGACGAGAGCGGCGCCGCCCTCACCGGGGACGAAGCCGTCCGCCGTCGCGCTGAAAGCACGGGAGCGCCCGGTCGGTGACAGTGCCCCGACGGCCTCCAGATGGCGGTGACCGGCCGGGGTGAGATGGAGGTTGACCCCGCCCACGACAGCGAGGTCACACTCGCCGTCCTCGATCGAGCGGCGCGCCAGATGCAGGGCGACCAGGGCCGAGGAGCAGGCCGTGTCGACAGCGAGTGCCGGGCCGTCCAGGTCCAGGGCGTGCGAGACCCGGGCGGCGACGAGTCCGGGCAGATTGCCGGTGAGCGCGAAAGCGGCCGGACCCGGCACACCCCGACCCGCCTCGCCCGTCCCCGGCACACCCCGACCCGGCCCACCCGTTCCCGGCAGTACGCCCTGGCCCCGCTGGCGTTCCAGTTCCGGTACGTACCCGCCCGCCTCGCCCGTCCCCGGCACACCCCGACCCGGCCCACCCGTTCCCGGCAGTACGCCCTGGCCCCGCTGGCGTTCCAGTTCCGGTACGTCCCCGCCCGCCTCGCCCGTCCCCAGTACCCGCCCTCTCTGTTCCTCCAGCAGTTCCCGGTATCCACTGTCGCCGACCGCCGCGAACACACCGATCCGGCGTCCGGCCCGGCGGGGGCCCGCGTATCCCGCGCGCTCCAGGGCCTCGTGGGCGAGTTCGAGGAAGATCCTCGCCTGGGGGTCGATCGCCCCGGCCTCCCGGGCGTCGATGCCGAAGAGGTCCGCGTCGAAGCCCGTCGGGTCGTCGAGGAAGGCGCCCCACCGCACGGCCGTGTCGCCGGGCACCGCCCATCGGTCCGGGGGCACCGGGGTGACGGCGTCACGGCCCCCGGCCAGGAGGTCCCAGAACGCCTCCGGGGTGTCGGCGCCGGGGAATCGGCAGGCCACGGCGGTGATCGCGAGGGCGCCCCGGCGCTCCCGTACACCCTGGTCCGGTACGGCGTCCGAGGCGGAGGCGCGGACGGAACCCCCGGCAGCGGCCCGGCCGAGGAGGTGGTCCGCGAGCGCGGCGACCGTGTCGTGGTCGCGCAGGACGGCGGGCGGCAGGGCGGTCCCGAAGGCGTCCTCCAACTCGCCCAGCACCCGCATCGCCCTGAGCGACGAACCGCCCAGGGCGAGGAACCGGTCATGTGCGCCGATCGCGCTCCCCGACAGCTCCAACGCCCGCGCCCAGACCCGCCGTACGGTCTCCTCGGCATCCCGGCGCGAGCGCGGCGGCCCTGGTACGGGAACGGAAAACGGCGCCAGGATCGACGACGGTGACGGAGCCCGCCCCGTGTCCCCGTCGCTGCGCACCGCCCGCCGTACGCCCTCGCCGTAGGCGCCCGCCTCGAAGCGCGTCCGCAGCAGCTGCCGCCGGATCTTGCCGCTCGTCGTCCGGGGGAACGCGCCCGGTGCGAGCGGCAGCACCCGTACCTCGTCGTGGGCGAGGACCTCGCGCACCCGGGCGGCCACCTCGTCCAGCACACCGTCCACCGTGGCGCGCGGCGGCCGTGCCCACTGCGCGAAGACCACCACACGCTCGGTCCCGGTCAGCGGATCGGTGGAGCCGATGACCGCCGTGGTGCCCGGCGGCAGTCCGGGGGTGGCCGCCGCGACCGCTTCGAGGTCCGGGGCATGGAAGGTGCGGCCGTTGAGGAAGAGGACGTCCTTGTGACGGCCCGTCACACAGAGCCGCCCGTCGCGCAGGAACCCCAGATCACCGGTGCGCAGCCAGCCGTCCGCGAACGCGTCGGCGGTCTCGGCGGGCAGCCCGTGGTAGCCGCGCGCCACCTGGGGTCCCGCGACCTCGATATGCCCGACCCGGCGATCGCCCAGCGGTTTCCGGCGGGCGTCGACGATCCGTACCGTACAGCCGGGCACCGGCCGGCCGACGTCCATCAGCTCGACCGCCGTCGTGCCCGGCGCGGCGTCCACGGCCCGGCCGCGCGCGAGCGCCGCCCGGTCGAGGACGAGAGGGACGGCGATCTCCCCGGGCGGCGGGAAGGCGACCGCGAGGGTGGCTTCGGCGAGGCCGTAGACAGGCTGCGGGGCGCCGGCGGCCAGTCCGGCGGGCCGGGTCTTGCGGGCGAAGTCGCGCCAGACCGTGGGCGCGATCGGCTCGGCGCCCACCAGGAGCATCCGTACGGAGGAGAGATCGAGCCGGGCGAGCGCCTCGTCCGGGACCCGCCGGACGGCGAGGGCCAGAGCGAAGTTCGCGGCGGAGAGCAGGGTGGCCCGGTGCCGCGACGCCGTGTCGAACCACGTCAGCGGCCGTTTGGCGAAGGCCAGTGGTTCGATTCTGACCTGTTTGGCGCGCGCCGAGAGCGGGGCGAGGTGGGTGCCGATGAGCCCCATGTCGTGGAAGTACGGCATCCAGCTCGCCACCACATCGTCCGGGGTGAGGGCCGCGGCGGTCCGTATCTGCCGCAGATTGGCGAGCACTCCGGCGTGGGTCAGCTCAACCCCCTTGGGGGAGCCGGTACTTCCGGAGGAGAACTGGAGGAACGCGATGTCGTGTGCCACCCGCTCGGGGAGTGTGTCCGGGATACCGCTCTCCCGTAGCTCCGCCAGTCTCAAGTGACGTACTTCTGAAGGTAGTTCGTCGAGAACGGACGCGGCCCCCGCGTCAGTGGCGACGGGCGGGCGGCCGAGCAGCTCCCACACCGGCAGGACCAGCCGCGCGCGCCCCGCCAGGGGTACCGGTACGAGACCGGCCGCGAGCGCCCCCCAGAACAGCGGCTGGAAGCCGTCGCCACGGTCCGCGAGCAGGGGTACGGGGGTGCCGGGCGCCACCCCGGCCGCGAGGAATCCACCGGCCACCCGCAGCGACTCGTCGCGCAACTCACGCAGGGTGACCACGCGTTCGGCGCCGTCGTCCCGGACGTGCACGATGATCTGCTCGGGCACCTCGTCGGCCGCGTCCAGCAGCACACTCAGCAGTGTGTCACCATCGATGAATTCGCTCATTGTCACGTTATATCAGAGCTGGTCCCACACGATCTCTATGCCCAAAGTTCCACCAGGGCGCGGCTTTTGCCCTCTCAGCTCTCCTGTTGGGCCCGTACCAGCGCCTCCCCGGTGGACGTCCGGTAGTAGAGCACGGAACGTCCGGCCCGCCGTCGTCGTATCAGCCGCGCGTCGAGCAGAATGTGGCGGCCCAGACCGTGAGCGGTCTGGCCCTGGGCACACTGGTCTACCGGTCGACCGGGTCCCCGCTGCTCTCCGCCCTCGCCATGTTCGGCACGGCGCTCGCCCAGGTGATCGGCGCGGCCACCCTGCTGTCGGCGGCGGACCGGGTCCCGCCACGCGCGGCGACGACCGGGCTGGCGCTGCTCTTCGCCCTCGGCACCGCCGCCCAGGCGCTCCCGGGACTACCGGTGTGGGCCGCCTTCGCCCTCCTGCTGGGGCTCGGGGCGGTCGCCGCGCTGGGTGGCGGGGTGCGGTACGGCCTGCTGAGCGAGATCCTCCCCCGGGAGGGGTTCCTGCTGGGCCGCTCCACCATCGGGATGGCCGTGGGCACCACCCAGATCTGCGGGTTCGCGGGTCGGCGGCGCGCTGGTGACCGTACTGTCGCCGCGCGGCACCCTGCTGGTGGCCGCCGCCCTCTACGTCATCGCCGCGGCCGTCGCGCGGTGGGGTCTTGGCCCTCGGCCGCCGCGCGCCACCGGGCGTCCCTCGGTGTCCGTCACCTGGCGCACCAACGCGCTGCTGTGGTCCAGCGGGCCCCGGCGCCGGGTCTATCTCGCCCTGTGGGTGCCCAACGGCCTGATCGTCGGCTGCGAGTCGCTGTTCGTCCCCTACGACCCGGAGCACTCGGGGATCCTGTTCGCGTGCGCCGCCCTCGGCATGCTGGCCGGGGACACCCTGACCGGACGGTTCCTCCCGCGGCGGTTCAGAGCGCGGCTCGATGTCCCGCTGCGGCTGCTGCTGGCCGTCCCGTATCTGCTGCTCGCGCTGCGTCCCGCGCTGCCGCTCGCGCTGGCGGCCGTCGCGCTCGCCTCGGTCGGCTACTCGGCGTCCCTGCTGCTCCAGGAGCGGCTGATGTCCCTGACGCCGGACGAGTTGAGCGGTCACGCTCTCGGGCTGCACTCCTCCGGGATGCTCACCTGCCAGGGGCTGGGCGCCGCGTTCGCGGGCGCGGTCGCCGAACTGTCGTCGCCCGCGACGGCGATGGCCGTGAGCGCGGTGCTCTCCGTGGCGGTCACCCTGGCTCTGGCCGTGGAGCCGCGGAAGACCGGATCCCGGGCCGTCTCGGTATGATTCCGTGCTGAACGGGGGCGGGTTCGCGGATACGGGAGAGACCATGCTGGACAGGCTCAAGGAACTCAAGGACAAGGCGCTGGACCTCGCCGAGGAGCACGGCGAGGCGATCGGCCAGGGGCTGGAGAAGGTCGCCGATGTGATCGACGACAAGACGGACGGCAAGTACAGCGACAAGATCGATACCGGTGTCGAGAAGGCCAAGGACTTCCTCGAAGGTCTCGGTGACAGCGACGCCAAGAAGGACGACTGAACAACCGCCCCACACGGAACAGTCGCTCAACGCCGAACGGCACCCCATACCGAACAGCACCCCCAGCGCCGAACGCAGCGCCCGGACACCGAACGGGCGCCCGAACAAGGCCGGTTGGCCCCACGGCCGGGGCCCACGGGGGACACACCGCCCCGGGGCCGGTGGAGCGCCGTGCGCGCCCACCGGCCCCGCCGTGTTCACTCCGTACCGGACCGGGTGTCCCGGTAGGTCTCCAGCAGCCGCAGCCACACCTCGCTGATCGTGGGATAGGCCGGAACGGCGTGCCACAGCCGGTCGACCGGCACCCGCGCGACCACCGCGACCGTCGCGGAGTGCAGCATCTCGCCGACGGCGGGCCCCGCGAAGGTGACCCCGCGCAGGATCTCCTCGTCCAGGTCGACGACCATCCGGGCGTGGCCCCGGTAGCCGTCCCGGTAGAGGGAGGCGCCCGCGACGCCCGACAGGTCGTAGTCGACCGCGCGGACGCGGTGGCCCGCCGACTCGGCCTCGGCGAGGGTGAGTCCGACCGAGGCGACCTCCGGGTCGGTGAAGACGACCTGGGGGACGGCCGCGTGGTCGGCCGTGGCGGTGTGCGCGCTCCACGCGCTGTCCGTCGTCCGCTCTCCCCGCGCCCTGGCCGTGATGGCGGCTCCGGCGATACGGGCCTGGTACTTGCCCTGATGGGTCAGGAGGGCGCGGTGGTTGACGTCCCCGACCGCGTAGAGCCAGTCGCTGCCCTCGACCCGGCAGCCGTCGTCGACGGTGAGCCAGGAGCCCGGCTCCAGGCCGACGGAGCCGAGCCCGAGATCGTCCGTACGGGGCGCCCGGCCGGTGGCGAAGAGCACCTCGTCCGCCTCGACTCGCCCACCGTCCGCCAGGACGACGGTCACCGGTCCGCCGGCGCCCGCGCGCCGTACCTCCGCGACCGATACGCCGGTACGGACCGTGGCTCCGGCCTCCGTCAGGGTCCGGGCCACCAGCTCACCGGCGAACGGCTCCATCCGGGGGAGCAGTCCCCCGCCGCGTACCAGCAGGGTCACCTCGGAGCCGAGCGCGCGCCAGGCCGTGGCCATCTCCACGCCGACCACACCCCCGCCGACGACCACGAGCCGGCCGGGGGCGCTCGGGGCGCTGGTCGCCTCGCGGCTGGTCCAGACGCCCGCGTCGGCGAGCCCCGGCAGCTCGGGCAGGACGGCGCGGCTTCCCGTACACACCGCGACCGCGTGCCGGGCGGTCAGCAGCCGCCGGTCACCGCCGGGGCCGGTGACGGTGACCCGCTTCGTACCGTCCAGCCTGCCGTGTCCCCGGTACAGGCGGGCTCCGATGGAGTCGAGCCACCGGACCTGGCCGTCGTCCTTCCAGTGCGAGGTGAAGGAGTCACGGTGGGCGAGCACGGCGGCGGTGTCCAGCGGGCCGCGCGCGGCGGTGCTCAGCCCCGGCACCCCGCGTGCCTCGGCGCGGGCGATCACCGGGCGCAGCAGGGCCTTGCTGGGCATGCACGCCCAGTACGAGCACTCGCCGCCGACCAGTTCGCTCTCCACGACCGCCGTGGTCAGTCCGGCGGCCCTGGCCCGGTCCGCGACGTTCTCCCCGACCGGTCCCGCGCCCAGCACCACTACGTCGTACTCGCTCGCGTCCATGGCGTCCGTCATGCGAACAGTCTGGTGCGGCGGGGTCCGCACGGCCACACGGACCGGGTGGCAGGGGGACAGGAATACGGCGTCGGCGCGGACCGTTGTCGCAGGCGTCCGCCACCCGGAGCGCAGGAAGAAGAGGTACCAGGACATGGCCACTGTGGAACTCACCAAGGAGAACTTCGACCGGACGGTGTCGGAGAACGACTTCGTCCTGATCGATTTCTGGGCCTCCTGGTGCGGTCCGTGCCGCCAGTTCGCCCCGGTGTACGAGAAGGCCGCGGAGCGTCACCCGGACCTGGTCTTCGCGAAGGTCGACACGGAGGCGCAGCAGGAGCTGGCCGCCGCGTTCGAGATCCGTTCCATCCCGACGCTGATGATCGTCCGGGAGAATGTGGCGGTGTTCGCTCAGCCCGGCGCGCTGCCCGAGGCGGCGCTGGAGGATGTGATCGGGCAGGCCCGCGCGCTGGACATGGACGAGGTCCGGGCGTCGGTCGCGGAGGCCGCGAAGGCCCAGGAGAAGAAGTGACCCGTGGGCGCGGCGGTCTCAGTCCGCGGTGACCACCCGTACGGACAGGCCGTAGTCGAGTTCGAAGCCGTCGATCAGCAGCGCTTCCACGGTGCGGGTCCGGGGGTCGATGTCCGCCTCCATCCCGTCGCCCACATAGCGCGGATAGCCGGACTCCCCGGTCTCGCCCGTGGCCTCGACGACGGCCGAGCGCAGCGCGTGCTCCGAGGTGGGCGGTGATTCGTCTCCCTCGGTGAACGCGGCGACCAGCAGTATCTCGAAGCGCTGCGGCACGTTAGTCATACTCCGACGCTAGTCATAGGGTCGGAGTGGCGCATGTCGCGCCGTCCTGTCCCGGCGGGTGGACCCGGGCGGCGGGTCATGATCGGGACGCTCTACCCTCGTGCGGATGACGTCCCTTTCCCGTGCCGGCGGCGGCAACGACAGTGGTCGCGACAGCGGCGCCGATTCCGACTTTCCCGGCCGTGGCGGCCCGAGCGCCACGACCGAGGCCGATCCCCGCGCCGTGGGCCGGGTCCGCACCTCGTACGCCCCGGAGCACGACGGCGACCCCGACCCCGGTGAGATCGTCTGGACCTGGGTGCCGTTCGAGGAGAACGACGGGCGCGGCAAGGACCGTCCGGTGCTGGTGGTGGCCCGTGAGGAGGGCGGCACACTGCTCGCCGTACAGCTGTCCAGCAAGCGGCACGACGGGGACCGCGAGTGGGTGGCGATCGGGGTGGGCCCGTGGGACCGGGAGGGCCGCGAGTCCTGGGTGGACGTGGATCGCGTCCTGCGCCTGCACGAGCAGGGCATGCGCCGCGAGGCGTGCGCCCTGGACCGGGGGCGGTTCAACCTGGTCGTGAACCGGCTCAAGGAGCTGTACGGCTGGAAGTAGCCCGTACGGGAGGGGTACGCCGACGACCGGGCCCCTCCCCAGCGGCGCACCGGCCGTCGGCGCGCACCGGCCGTCGGCGCACCGGTCGTCAGCGCACCGGCTCTCCCGCGAGCACCCGGTGGAACGCGCCCCGGGTGGTCGCGCCCGCCGTGCGGTCCAGCACCGCGAACACCGTCTCGTCGAAGTGGCCCGCGAACCGGCCGCCCCCGGTGAGCTGGGCGCGGAAGACCTCCGCGACGGCCGCCGGGTCGTTCATGAAGACCCCGCAGCCCCAGGCGCCCAGCACCAGCCGGCGGTAACCGCGGACCACGGCCGTCTCCAGCACCCGCTGGGCCCGGGAGGCGAGCGCGGCGGGGATCAGAGGGGCCAGGTCGGGGGCGGTGCGCGCGATCACGCCCGCGTTGGGCGCGGGCGAGGTGAGAAACCCGACACTGTACGGCGTGTCGAGCAGCCGCCCCCGGTCGTCCCGGAAGACCGGCACAGCGGGGGAACACACCACGCGGTCGGTGTAGAACGGGCTGCGGTCGGCGCGGTGGTGGGCGTAGAACTCGGGCACGCTGAGCAACGTGGTGTAGAGCGCCGAGGACCGGCAGAGCGCTTCTTCCTGGGCCTGTGCGCCGTTGAGATAGCCGCCGCCGGGGTTGCGCGCGGAGGCGAAGCAGAGGACGGCCACCGGGCCGGGGGCCGCCGCCGTCAGCCGCCTCGCGGCGCCGAGGCCGGACTCTCCGGTGACCTCGATCCGGGTCGGGGCCGCCCTCCCGGGCGCGGCGGGAACACCGGGGAGCGGATCGGGTCCGTACAGCGTGGTGCCCGCGACGGCGGCGTCCACGGCGGCGCGGATGAGCACGTCACGGCCGGTGCGCGCGCGGTAGCCGCCCGTTCGGACGATCGCCTCTGTTTCCTTCGCGATTCCCCGCAGCCGTGCGCTCATACATGAATCCTGCGTGAACGGCGGTTCCGGGAACAACCGGTTATCCGAACAGGGGGCGGCCTCCTGGCGCACCCTTGTGCGAAGCCTCGTACAGGGCTTTAGGTTGGACAAAGACCTCCGCCCCGTAACTGACGGGACGGAGCCCGGTCATGGTCTTCGACAGGAGGATCCAGCCATGCCGTCCGACGGTTTCACCGATGAGGGAGCGCCTCTCGGCGAGCACGACGCCGAGGATCTGCTGCGCGGTATCTGTTTCAAAACCGGCCCGCCCCGCACCGTGGGCGTAGAACTGGAATGGCTCGTCCACGATCTGCGCGCACCCGGGACAGCGGTCCCGGCCGACCGCCGCGAAGCGGCCTTCGAGCGGCTGCGGCGGCTGCGCCTCCGGTCGGCGCTCACGTTCGAGCCCGGCGGTCAGCTCGAACTCAGCTCGGCCCCCGCCGGGTCGCTGATGGAGTGTATCGACTCCACCGCCGCCGACCTGGCCGCCGTACGCCCGGTCCTGGGCGAGGCGGGACTCGCGCTCGCGGGGTTCGGGCAGGACCCCTGGAGCTGCCCGCAGCGCATGCTGCGGGAGCCCCGCTACGACGCCATGGAGACCTATCTCGACCGGATCGGCCCCTCGGGCCGCGCCATGATGCGGTCCACCGCCTCCATCCAGGTCTGTCTGGACGCGGGCCACGAGGAGCCGGGGCCGCTCGGTTACAGCCGACGCTGGCATCTCGCGCATCTGCTGGGCGCGGTGCTGGTCGCCGCGTTCGCCAACTCCCCCATGCGGGAGGGTGGTCAGACCGGCTGGCGCTCCACCCGGCAGGCGTTGTGGGCCGAGCTGGACCCGCCGCGCACCGCCGCGCCACCCGCGCTGCGCGAGCCGCGCGCGGCCTGGGCCGCGCACGCCCTGGACACCCCGGTGATGTGTGTCCGGGCGTCCGAGGGGCCCTGGACCGTCCCGGGGGACGGTCTGACCTTCCGGGAGTGGATCCGCACGGGCGCGCCGCGTCCGCCGGTCCGCGCCGATCTCGACTACCACCTGACGACGCTCTTCCCGCCCGTGCGCCCGCGCGGCCATCTCGAACTGCGGATGATCGACGCGCAGCCGGGCGAGGACGGCTGGATGGTGCCGCTCGCGGTCACCACCGCGCTGTTCGACGACCCGGAGGCGTCGGAGACCGTCTACCGCGCGCTCAAGGCACTCACCGAGACCGCGGGGCCGGTGGCCGCCCCGCACAACCCGCTGTGGACCAACGCGGCGCGGTACGGCCTGGCCGACCCCGAGCTGCACGCCGCCGCGCTCGTCTGCTTCGCCACCGCTCAGGAGGCGTTGGTACGGATCGGGGCAAGCAGCGCCGTACGGGAAGCGGTCGCCGCGTACACCGAGCGTTATGTCGTGCCGGGGCGCTGTCCGGCCGACGATCTGTGCTTACGCGACCCCGAAAACACCGCTGGAAACACCGCCGGGAGCAGCGGGAGCGCCACCGGAAACACCTTTGGGAAGGATCTGCGCGCATGACCGACCCCGCCTCGACCGCCGGGACGGTCGACAGCTCCGCCGACGCGTCCGCCGAACAGCTCCGCGGGCGCGCGATCGACGCGCTGACCAGGGCGCGGGCCCGCACCGCCCTGCTGACCTCCTGCGTCGACGACCACGACCTGACCGCACAGCACTCGCCGCTGATGTCCCCGCTGGTGTGGGACCTGGCCCATATCGGCAACCAGGAGGAGCAGTGGCTCCTGCGGACCGTCGCGGGCCGGGAGGCGATGCGGCCCGAGATCGACTCCGTGTACGACGCCTTCGAGCATCCCCGGTCGGCGCGGCCCACACTGCCCCTGCTGCCGCCCGCCGAGGCGCGGGCCTACGCCTCCGAGGTACGCGGCCGGGTCCTCGATGTCATCGAACGCACCCCACTGCGCGGCGGACCGCTGCTGGACGCGGGCTTCGCCTTCGGGATGATCGCCCAGCACGAGCAGCAGCACGACGAGACGATGCTCATCACCCACCAGCTGCGCCGGGGCCCCGCCGCGCTGACCGCTCCCCCGCCGCCCGCCGGGGACACCACCGGGCTGCCCGCCGAAGTCCTCGTCCCGGCGGGGCCGTTCACCATGGGCACCTCCACCGAGCCCTGGGCGCTGGACAACGAACGCCCCGCGCACCAGCGGCTCGTGCCCGCGTTCCACATCGACACGGTGCCGGTGACCAACGGCGCCTACCAGCACTTCATCGAGGACGGCGGCTATACGGACGAGCGCTGGTGGGCGCCCGAGGGCTGGGCGCAGATCCGGGAACACTCCATCGGCGCACCGCTGTTCTGGCGGCGCGACGGCGGCCAGTGGCTGCGCCGCCGGTTCGGCACACCGGAGCCGGTCCCGGTGGACGAGCCGGTGCTCCATGTCAGCTGGTACGAGGCCGATGCCTATGCCCGATGGGCCGGGCGGCGGCTGCCGAGCGAGGAGGAGTGGGAGAAGGCCGCCCGCCACGACCCCGTCTCGGGCCGGTCGCTGCGCCATCCGTGGGGCGACGGCGAGGCGACGGCGGAGCGGGCCAACCTCGGCCAGCGCCATCTGCGGCCCGCCCCCGCGGGCAGCTATCCGGACGGCGCTTCGCCGCTGGGGGTACGGCAGTTGATCGGGGACGTCTGGGAGTGGACGTCCAGCGACTTCCTGCCCTATCCGGGGTTCCGGGCCTTCCCGTACCGCGAGTACTCGGAAGTGTTCTTCGGCGGTGCGCACAAGGTGCTGCGCGGTGGTTCGTTCGCGGTCGACGCGGTGGCCTGCCGGGGCACGTTCCGCAACTGGGACCTGCCGGTGCGCCGGCAGATCTTCTCCGGTTTCCGCACCGCGCGCAGCGCCCTTGCCCACGAAGTGATCTAATGTGCCGCCATCTCGCCTATCTGGGACCGCCGGTGACGATCAGCGAGCTGATCCTCGCCCCGGAGCACGGGCTGTACCGGCAGTCCTGGGCACCCCGCCGACAGCGGTACGGAACAGTCAACGCCGATGGTTTTGGCGTTGGTTGGTACGCCGAGGACGATCCGGTGCCCGCGCGCTACCGACGCCAGGCGCCCATCTGGGCCGACCTCGGGCTGACCGATCTGGCCCGGGTGGTGCGTACCCGCGCGCTGCTGGCGGCCGTGCGGGACGCCACGCTCCCGGGGGCGGACGGGGAGGCGGCGGCGCTGCCGTTCGCCGCCGGGCCGTGGCTGTTCAGCCACAACGGTTCGGTCGGCGGCTGGCCGGGCACGCTCGCCCCGCTCGCCGCGTCCCTGCCCGCCGAGGAACTGCTCGCGCTGCCCGCCCGCAGCGATTCCGCGCTGGTGTGGGCGCTGCTGCTGCACCGGCTGCGGAGCGGGACCGAGCTGGGTTCCGCGCTGGCCGAGACGGTGTTCGACATCGCCGTGGCCTCGCCCGCCTCCCGGCTCAATCTGCTGGCCGTCGACGGCGCGCGGATCGCGGCGACCGCCTGGGGCGACTCCCTGTGGTACCTCACCGGAGGGACGCCCGCCGCCGGATCCACGGTGGTGGCGTCGGAGCCGTACGACGACGATCCACGCTGGCGCGAGGTTCCCGACCGCACACTCCTCATGGCGACCAGCGGTGATGTCCTGCTGACCCCTCTCAAGGAGCCCTCCGCGTGAGCCCGTTCCAGCTGACCCGCACCCTGCCCGAGGACGCCACCGGAGCGGCGCTGCGCGCCGATGTGCTCCAGGGACTGACCCGCACCCCCAAGGTGCTGCCCCCGAAGTGGTTCTACGACGCCCGGGGCAGTGAGCTGTTCGAGGAGATCACCAGACTCCCCGAGTACTACCCGACCCGCGCCGAGCGGGAGATCCTGCTCACCCGCGCGCCCCGGATCGCGGCGGTGACCGGGGCCCGCGCCCTGATCGAGCTGGGGTCCGGGTCGTCCGACAAGACCCGCCATCTGCTGGACGAGTTGATGGAGGTGACCGGACTGGCCCATTACGTACCGGTCGATGTGAGCGAGAGCGCGCTGACCGGGGCCGCCGAATCGCTGCTGGCCGAGCGGCCCGGACTCCACGTGCACGCGCTCATCGCCGACTTCACGGCGAGCCTGGTGCTGCCCAGCACTCCGGGGCCCCGGCTGGTCGCGTTCCTCGGCGGGACGATCGGCAATCTGCTGCCCCCGGAACGCGCGGAGTTCCTGGCCTCCGTCCGGGCGCTGCTGGCCCCCGGTGACTCGCTGCTGCTCGGCACGGATCTGGTGAAGGACGAATCCGTGCTGGTCAGGGCGTACGACGACACGGCCGGTGTGACGGCCGAGTTCAACAAGAACGTGCTCGGCGTCATCAACCGGGAGCTGGGCGCGGACTTCGACCCCGACGACTTCGAGCATGTGGCGCGCTGGGACCGGGAGGAGGAGTGGATCGAGATGCGGCTACGGGCGCGCCGGGCGCTCGCCGTGAAGATCCCCGAACTGGATCTGGTGGTGCACTTCGAGGCGGGCGAGGAGGTACGTACGGAGGTGTCGGCGAAGTTCCGTCAGGACCGGGTACGGGACGAACTGGCCGTGGCCGGAATGGAGTTGGCCCACTGGTGGACCGACGGCGAGGGCAGGTTCGCGCTCTCCCTCGCCACGGCGGTCTGATCCGGCCCCCGGCACACACCGGCCCCCGCGCCGCGGGGGGAGCGGGCCGCCGGGGGCCGCCGCTCACACGTTCGGCCCCGGCACCTTGTCCGGAAGTGCCGGGGGTCGTCGTCTCGCGGACCGCCGTGCCCTGGGGCACGGTGGAGGGACACCGCGACACTCATGACGCGTGCAGATGTGCAGAGGAGAGCGCCCATGTCCCATCACACCTACCGGGTCACCGAGATCGTCGGCACCTCCCACGAGGGTGTCGACGACGCCATCCGCAACGGCGTCGGCCGGGCCGCCCGGACGCTGCGGGGGCTGGACTGGTTCCAGGTGACCGAGGTACGCGGCCATATCGTCGACGGAGACATCGAGCACTACCAGGTCGGGCTGAAGGTGGGGTTCCGCCTGGAGGACGACGGCCTCTGACCACCGGCGGACTCCGGGTGGCAGGGCTCGGGAGCACCGGGGCTCGGGGCGGCGGCGGGAATCCCGGCGGCGTACCGTTGTTGCACCCGGTGTGAGCATCACGGCGACGACCCGGTTCTCCGTACTCGACCGCTCCCGTGTCCGCCAGGGGCAGGACGGCCCGCGGGCGCTGCGCGACACGGTGCGCTTCGCCCAGCGCATCGAGGCGCCGGGCTATCACCGTTTCCGGGCCTCGGAGCACCAGCGGATCGTCGCGCAGGGTGCAGCAGATACAGCCGTCGGCCATCTCGGCCAACCGCTCCTCGGCGCGCGACAGCGCTGCCGCGCACGAGCGCCGCGTCGATGTTGACCTCGCCCGCGTCATTGACGATGACGGCGACGCGCAGGCCCGCGCGGTTGGTGAGGACATGGTTGAGCGTGGTCCTGCCCGCGCCGAGGAATCCGGACAGTACGGTGGCGGGGAGTCGGCCGGGGACGCTGTCGCGCGTCATGCCGGGCTCAGCTCTCGGGGCGCAGCAGCCCGCGCTCGTACGCCTTGGCCAGCCGCTGCGGCACCCGGTACACCGCGCCGTCGACGGTGATGGGCACCAGCCGCGGCGTGACGGCCTTCCACTGGGCGCGGCGGTGCCGGGTGTTGCTGCGGGACATCTTCCGCTTGGGTACGGCCATGGGTGGTCCTCCTGGGTGGTGTGGCCGTACCGGAAGCGCGCGGCCGGACCGAAACCTAGCATGGAAATGGATCCCATTTCCATTAAGGGTTCCGTCCCGGCCCCCCGGCCGCCAACCGGTGCCGGGCCGCGCGCCGTCGCGCCTGGCGGGCCGGGTCGGGGACCGGGGCGGCCAGCAGCAGCCGCTGGGTGTACGGATGTACGGGGGTCCTGGTCACCACCTCCGCGGGGCCGGTCTCGACGATCTCTCCGTGGTACATCACCGCCACCCGGTGGCTGATGTGGCGCACCACCGACAGGTCGTGGGTGATGAAGAGATAGGCGACGCCCGTCCGTTCCTGGATCTCGACGAACAGGTCCAGCACCCGCGACCGGTTGGACAGATCGAGCGCGCTGACCGGCTCGTCGCAGACGATGACGCGCGGGGAGCGGGTCAGCGCGCGGGCGATGGCCACCCGCTGGCGCTGCCCGCCCGAGAACTCGCGCGGCAGCCGCTCCCCCGCGTCGGCGGGCAGCCGTACCTGCTCCAGCAGATCCCGCACCCTGCGGTGGGCGTCCGTCCGGCAGACCCCCGCGACCAGCAGGGGTTCGGCGAGGATGTCATGGACCGTGAGCGCCGGGTTGAGCGAGCTGTACGGGTCCTGGAACACCACCTGGATGTCGTCGCCGAGGGCGCGGCGCTCCTTCTTGCCGATACCGGAGATCACCCGGTCCTGGTAGGTGACCGTGCCGCCGGTCACCGGGGCGAGGCCCAGGATGGCCCGGCCCAGGGTGGTCTTGCCCGAGCCCGACTCCCCCACCAGGCCGAGCGTCTCGCCCGCGCCGATGGACAGGCTCACGCCCTTCAGCGCCCGGAAGGGCGGACGGCCCCGGCCCTTGGCGGGATAGTCGACGACGAGGCCCTCGACGGCGAGCAGCCGATCCGGTTCCGTACTCATGCGCCGGTCCCCTTCCTGGTCGCGCCGTCCCCGGCCCCGGAACCCGGCGGCCGGCGCGGCTCGCCGTCCTCCAGCGTGGCGTCCAGCAGCATGCGGGTGTACGGGTGGCGCGGGTCGGCGAACAGCTCGTCCGCCGGGGCGGACTCGACGATCCGGCCGGTCCGCATGACGGCCACCCGGTCGCAGATGTCGGCGACGACACCGAAGTCGTGGGTCACCAGGATCATCCCCATGGCACGCTCCTTCTGGAGCGAGCGCATCAGGTCGAGCACCTCGGCCTGCACGGTGACATCGAGCGCGGTGGTCGGCTCGTCCGCGATCAGCAGATCGGGGTCGCAGGAGACGGCGGCGGCGATCAGCACGCGCTGGGCCATACCGCCCGACACCTGGTGCGGATAGGACGCGTACACCCGCGCCGGATCGTCGATGCCCACCCGGTCCAGGAGCGCCAGCGCCTTCTCCCTCGCCCTGGCCCGGGAGAGCCCCAGATGGCGGCGCATGGGCTCGACGAGCTGCGAGCCGATCCGGAAGGACGGGTCGAGGTTGGACATCGGCTCCTGCGGTACGTACGCGATGCGCCACCCCCGGATCCCCTTGCCGGACGGGCCGCCCCCGGCCGTCAGGTCCGTACCGTCGAAGACCAGCGAGCCGACACCGACGCGGGCCTCCGGCGGGAGCAGTCCGAGAACGGCGAACGCGGTCTGGCTCTTGCCCGACCCGGATTCGCCGACGAGGCCGAGGACCTCCCCCTTGCGTACGGCGAGGGAGACGCCGTCCACCACCACGGACTCCCCGTCGCGTACCGGATAGCTCACCCTGAGGTCCTCGACCACCAGGAGTTCGTCGCCGCGGAGCGCGTCCCGCGCGGCGGGGGCGGGCCCGGGGCCGGTGGCACCGGCCGGGCCCCCGGCGGCCGGGCGGTCGGGGGCGGGGCGCCGGGGTTCGCGCCCGCGGGCCTTCGCGCCCGCGCCGATCAGGACATCGGTCAGCGCGTTGCCCAGCAGCCCCGAGGCGGCCACGGTGACGGCGATGGCGAGACCGGGCCACAGGAGCAGCAGCGGCTCGGTGTAGATGTTGCCGAAGGCGTCGTTGAGCATCGCCCCCCAGCTCGGCTCACTGGCGGAGCCGAGCCCGAGGAACTCCAGCCCCGACTGGATGAGGATGCCGATACCGAGCAGGTTCGCGGCCTGGATGATGGTCGGGGCCTGCACGACGGGCAGGACATGGCGGCGGATGATGCGCCGGTCCGCGAGCCCGGAGACCCGGGCCGCGTCGACGTACAGCTCCTCGCGTACGGCGGCGACGGAGCCGCGCACCAGCCGGAACACACCGGGCGCCATGAGCAGGCCGAAGACCGCCATCGCCAGATAGGTGCTCTGGCCGAACGAGCCCAGGACGACCAGCAGCAGGATGATCGCGGGGAGGGACATGACCAGGTCGGCGCTCCAGCTCGCCACCCTGTCGAACCAGCCGCGGAAGTAGCCCGCGACCAGACCGAGCGGGACTCCGATCGCGACCGCGACGAAGGTGGCCAGCGCCGTACCGAGCAGGCTGGTCCGGGCGCCGTACACCAGCCTGGCCAGGACATCGCGGCCGACTCCGTCGCCGCCGAGCGGATGTTCGGCGCTCATGGGCGCGAGCGCGGCGGTGAGGCTGGACTCGGCGGGGTCCCGGGAGGTGAGGAGCGGGGCGCAGAGACCGGCGAGCACGATGAGCAGGAGGACGAGCAGACAGGTCACCGCGGTGGGGTCCCTGAGCAGCCGTCGCACCACCCGGTCGCGGTGGGGAACCGCCCCGGGGGCCGGCTCACCGGCCGGGCCGGCCCCCGGATCCGTTGTGGGCGGGGTCATCCGACACGCACCTTCGGGTTGAGCCATCCAAGGGCGATGTCCATCAGCAGATTGACGGCGACGACGATGCCGACCATCACCACGACGACCCCCATGAGGAGCGGTGAATCGCCGTCCGAGGCCGCTGTGTTGGCCACACTGCCGATCCCGGCGAGACCGAAGACCTTCTCAACCACCACCGCGCCGCCGACGAGTCCGATGAACTGGAGCGAGAGCACGGTGAGCGCCGAGGGGGCCGCGTTGCGCAGCGCGTGTTTGAGCAGCAGGCTGCGCCGGGACAGTCCACGGCTGCGCAGGGTGCGGACGTAGTCCATGCGCAGGACATCGAGCAGGGCGCCGCGTACCTGTTGTGCGGTGGCCGCGACGGCGCCCACCGCCAGGGAGACCGACGGCAGGATGACGGACGCGAGCCAGCCGGAGGGGGATTCGGCGAAACTCGTGTAGCCGGTGGCGGGCAGCAGCCCCCACTTCACCCCGGCGAAGAGCGCGAGGACCAGCGCCACCAGAAAGCTGGGAACCGCGAAGCCGACGACGGCCGTCAGCTGTACGGCGCGGTCGAGCAGGCCACCCCGGAGCGCCGCTGCCACACCGAACAGGACACTGAGGACGGCGGAGAGCAGCAGTCCGCCGAGAACGATGGACAGGGTGACCGGGAGCCTGTCCCCGAGGGAGGCCGTCACGGAGTCCCCGGTGAACCAGGAGCTGCCGAGCTCTCCGCGTACGGCGGCGCCGAGCCACTCCCCGTACTGGATCAACAGTGGCTTGTCCAGGCCGAGTTCGGTGGTCTTCTGCGCGACCTGCCGGGTGGTCGCGGTCTGGCCCGCGATCGTGCGCGCGATGTCCGCGCCGGTCATCCGTACGAGGACGAAGGTCATGGTCGAGATCACGAACACCAGGACCAGCCCCGACAGCAACCGCCGCGCCAAGAACGACACCATGGCCGTCTCTCCCTCCCGCTCTCCCGCGCCGGACCGGTCAGCCGGCCGGGGTGAAGTTGTAGATGCCGGGCACGGAGGTGAAGGTCTGGGGGACGACCTTGACGCCCTTGGTGGTGGCGTAGGCGCTCTCCACGACCGCGAAGGGCGCGTTCCACGCCTGGTCGACGAGGTAGGCGCCGATCTCCTTGAAGACGGCGTCCTGTTCGGCGCCGGTGGCGAACTGCGCCTTCTTCACCAGTGCGGTGACCTTGGGGTCCTCGTACCGGAAGAGGTTCCACAGCGAGTCCTTCATCACTTGGAGCCGGATGGTGTCCCAGGAGCGGAAGGAGGCGAGGGAGAAGTACGAGAGGGCGAACTTCCCCGTCAGCAGCTGGTTGACGGCCTGGCCCGGCGGGACGGCGACGGCCTTCGTCCTGATGCCGATGTCGGCGAGCTGCTGGACCATCGCGGCCTGCTGCTCGGGGAAGACGGTGCCGAGGTCGGGGATGTCGACGCTGAAGCCGTTGGGGTAACCGGCCTCGCGCAACAGGGACTTGGCCTTGGCGGGGTCGTACGCGTACACCGTGTCGAGGGCCTTGCCGTAGGCCGCGCCCGCCGGGTTGAAGATCTGCGTGGTGGGCAAACCCAGGCCGCGGTAGGCCGACTTGACGATCGCGGTCCGGTCGAAGGCGTGGTTGATGGCCTGGCGCACCTTGAGCTTGGCGAGCGGGGGCGAGATCTTGCCCTCGCGGTCCCAGATGTAGAGGCCCGCGACATCGCCCGGCTGGTAGGTGAGGACGTTCAGGCCGCCGGACTTCGCCGCGTCGACATTCTTCGTGCTGGTGAGGAGCGCGCCATTGACCTGGCCGGAACGCAGGGCGTTGAGGATCGCGGTGGGGTCGCTGAGCGGTTTGAAGACGATTCTCTCGAAGGGGAACGCCTTGGTGTTCCAGTAGTTCTTGTTGCGGACGAAGGTGTACACACTGCCCTTGGTCGTGGCGCCCTTGTCCAGGACATAGGGCCCCGAGCCGACCGGGTTGTCCCTGAGGGTGCCCGCGGCGATGGCCCGGGGGCTGGCGAGCATGCCGGCCACGGAGCCGAGGTTGGCGACGAAGGAGGGGTCGGGGGCGCTCAGGGTCACCTTGACGGTGGTGGCGTCGACCGCCTCGACACTCTTGATGTCCTTGAGCTGCCCGGCCGCTTCCCGGGTGCCGGTCGCGGTGTGTTCCAGGTTGGCCTTGACGGCCGCGGCGTCGACCGGGGCGCCGTCGGTGAAGGCGGCCCCGGTGCGCAGGGTGAGGGTGAGGACGGTGTGGGTGGGGTCGTATCCCCACCTGGTGGCGATGTTGGGGGTCGGCTCGGCCTGCGGGTCGAGGCGCAGTAACGAGTCGTAGACGGGCTGGTAGTACTGCGTGTTGTTGCCGAGTCCCGCGTCCTTGAGGTCCCAGGGCTGGGCGGGGGTGACCGGGGCGAGGGTGAGCGTCCCGCTGTCGCCTCCGCCGGAGCCCCCGTGCGTACCACCGGCACAGGCGTTCACACCGATCAGGACTCCGACAACGCCCGCCGCCATGAGAGCTCCGCGCGGGCCCGCTCTCCATCCGCCTGTCGCACGCGGCCCAACTCCTGCACGAGATGACACCAGCACCTCCGAGCATTTCTGAATATTAAATTCAGTTAACGTTGTTTCCCGAATGGCCGGGAACGTAAGCCGGGCGCGTGGGGCGTGTCAATAGGGGCGTCGTGGCACCCCTGGTGTGGGCGTGGCACACCGGACCGACGGGGAAATCACCAGATGAATGGAAATTCGTCACGAAGTGGCGAACGCTTCCCATGACCGCCGAGACCCCCCGATCTCCGCTCCGTACGGCGTGCCGCCCGGGAGCTCCGGCGGATGCCGCCGGCCGCCCGGACGGCCCCGCTCAGACCGCGTCCGCCAGCAGGAGCCTGTGCAGCTGCTCGGGCGGCCCCGGTCGGGCGTAGTACCAACCCTGCGCGGTGTCGCAGCCGAGCCGGCGCAGATGGTCCGCCTGGGCCCCGGTCTCCACGCCCTCGACCGTGACGGCCAGCTCCAGACTGTGGGCGAGCGAGACGATCCCCTCGACGATCTTCAGGTCGACCTGGTCGGCCGGGTGCTGCTGCATGCCCTGGGTGAAGGAACGGTCCAGTTTGAGTACGCTCACCGGCAGCCTGCGCAGATTGGCCAGATTGGAGTAGCCGGTCCCGAAGTCGTCGAGCGCGATGCCCACACCCATCTCGGCCAACTGGCGCAGCGGCTTGAGCAGATCCTCGTCCGCGCCGATCAGCGCCGACTCGGTGACCTCCAGGCAGAGCCCGCCGGGCGGCAGCCCGATCCGGTCGAGGACCTCCACCGTGTCGGCGACGAGGCCGGGGTGGTGCAGTTGGGCGGGCGAGAGGTTCACATTGATCCGCGGCGGGCCGCCCGGGGCCGTCGCCGGCATCTCCTGCTGCCAGGCCCTGGCCTGCTGTACGGACTGCTCCAGCACCCAGCGGCCGAGCGGCACGATCAGTCCGGTGTGTTCGGCGAGCGGGATGAACCGGTCGGGGCCGAGCACCCCGTGCTGCGGATGTGCCCAGCGCACCAGCGCCTCCGCGCCGTACACCGTGCCGTCGTCGAGCCGGACCAGTGGCTGGTACTCGATGAAGAACTCGCCGCGCTCCAGGGCGGCGGGCAGCGCGGTGGTCAGTCCGTGCCGGGTGATGGCGCGGGCGTCGGCCTCCGCGTCGGCCAGCTCGTAGCGGTTGCCGCCCGCCGCCTTGGCCCGGTACATGGTGATGTCCGCGCTGCGCAGCACCTCGGCGGGGGCGCGTCCGGCGGCGGGGCCCTCCACGATACCGATGCTGCCGCGGACCGTGAACTCCCGGCCCTCCAGCCGTACCGGAGCCGTCAGCACGCCGAGGATCCGGGAGGCGAGATCGGTCACGCCGCTGCGGGTCCCCGGCCGGGTGGTCAGCGCCACGAACTCGTCGCCGCCGAGCCGGGCGACCATCTCGCCGGGCGCGGTCGCGCAGCTCTGGAGCCGGTCGGCGACCTCGACCAGCAGCCGGTCCCCGGACGCGTGGCCGAGGCTGTCGTTGATGGCCTTGAAGCCGTCCAGGTCGAGGTAGCAGAGGCCGAAGCGGGCGTCGTCGCCCGCCGCGAGGGCCTTCTCCAGCCGCTCGGAGAACAGGGTCCGGTTGGGCAGCCCGGTCAGGGCGTCATGGGTGGCCTCGTACCGCAGCCGCAGATGGAGCAGCCGCCGCTCGGTGGTGTCCTCCATCAGCGCCAGCTGGTACTGGGGCACGCCCTCGGCGTCGCGCAGGAGCGAGAGGGTCAGATTGGTCCAGAGGACCGTGCCGTCGTTGCGGAAGAACGGCTTCTCGATCCGGAAGTGCTCGCGCTCACCGCGGATCAGCTCTTCGTACATGCGCCAGACCTGGGGCGTGTCCTCCGGGTGGACCCACTCGCTCACATTCCGGCTGCGCACATGGTGTTCGAGGCCGCCGAACATCTGGGTGAGTGTGTCGTTGACCTCCAGCACATTGCCGTCGAGGTCCGCGATGCCGATGCCGACGGCGGCTCCCTCGAACACCGCCTGGAAGCGTGCCCGGGTGGCGTGCAGGGCGTCCTCGGCCTCGTTGCGCGCGGCGAGCGCGGAGCGGGCGATGGCCTCCTGCTCGCCGAGGGTCCGCTCGCGCAGCGCGTGGGCGAAGCCGACGGCGAGCGAGTGCTGGAGCCGGGCGCAACGGGCCCGGCCGTCCTCGGCGGCCAGTTCCGCCGTACCGCAGTACAGAACCAGATAGGAGTCGACCACGCCGAGGGTACGGCCGAGAGCCTCGGGGTCGGTGCAGTTCACCGCCACCAGGGCGGTGCCGACGTGCGCGGCGGGCGAGGTGTCGAAGGGGTACGCGTGCAGCGCCGCCCGCAACTCCCGGGCCAGCGGCAGCAGGCATGCTTCGAATTCGTGGCGCGTCAGCGACGTGGCCGTCGCGGGGAAGACCGCCCGGCTCCAGATCGTCGCGAAGCGCCTGAGTCTGTCCTCCAGGCCGTCCGGGTCCGCCGCTTCCGTCTCCCACACCGGGATCGTCACGCCGTTCGTCCCACTCCGGCGAAGCCCGAGAAGGCATAAGGGTCCTCCTCCTCGGCGGGGCAGTCCGGCCGCCACAGCGGCATGGACACCAGCCCCGGTTCGACCATCGTGAAGCCCTCGAAGAACCGGGCGGTCTCCTCGCGGGTGCGCATCACCAGCGGATTGCGGATGTCCTCGTAGACCGCGACCGCGGCGCCCGTCCGCTCCTTCGGGAGCGGGACACCGTCGTACGAGGCGTGCGTGAGGATGAGCAGACTGCCCGGAGCGAGCGCGTCGCGCAGCTCCGCCACCGCGCGATACGGCTCGTCCGCGTCCTCCAGGAAGTGCAGGACGAAGACCAGCAGCAGCGCCACGGGCCGCTCCAGGTCGAGCAGTTCGAGCGTCTCGGGGCTGTCCAGGATCGTACGGGGCTTGCGGAGATCGCCGTTGAGTACGGCAGCGTTGCGATTGCCTTCGAGAACGGACCGGCTGTGAGCGACGGCGACCGGGTCGTGGTCGACATAGAGCACCTTGGCGCCGGGGCTTCCCGCCTGGGCGACTTCATGGACATTACCGAAGGTGGGAATGCCGGAACCGATGTCCAGGAACTGCGTAATGCCTTGGGTCAGGGCGAATTCCACGGCGCGGCGCATGAACGCGCGATTCGCCTTCATGATCTTGGGAAGGCCGGGCATGAAACCCATCGCCCTGCGGGCCGCCTCCCGGTCCACCTCGAAGTTGTGCGAACCGCCCAGATAGTAGTCGTAAATGCGGGACACGCTGGGCACCGATATGTCGATACCCTGCGGGGCCCAGGCGGGACGCTCCATCGATCTCTCCCACAAGTCGCCACGGTGCGGCCATGCACATGGCCGTTTGTTCGAGCCGAGGCTACTGATCGTCCGCCAAGAGAGCGAGCCCAAACGGAAATTAACGATCCGTTCTTGGTCACACGCCGGTCGCATCCGCAACTGCCACGCCGCCGTACGGAGTTCGTACGGCGGCGGTCGGAGGCTCGGCCGGTGTCCCGGGGGAGGTACTCCGGGGCGGTGCGGGGACTACTTGGGGATCTTGATCAGTTCGTTGTTCGGGGAGACCGCGAACCAGGTGCCGCCGACGCCCTGGCCGTTGATGTCACCCGGCTTCTTGTCATCGGCGAAGGTGTAGAGCGGCGAGCAGTTGAGGGTCTGCTGCTTGATTCCGTCGGGCCGGTCGAAGGTGACATTGCCCTTCTGCTGGATCGTGCTGTCGATCTCGCCCTTCTCGACGGGGGCCACAACCGGCCACTTGTCGAGGCAGGCACCGACGCAGGCGGTCTTCATGGGCCACGCGGTGTCGTTGGTGAACCGGTAGACCGTCATGCCCCGGGAGTCCACGATGACATCACCGAGCTTGGGGTCCTTGCGAACCGACAGACCCTTGAGGTCCGCCGGGACCGCCGCGCCCGTGTCGGCCGCGCCCGTGTCCGCTCCCGTACCGCCCGCGGCGGCCGTGGATGCCTTGCCGCCCTCGGGGGAGGCCGCGAACCACTTGCCGCCCACGCCCTGGCCGTTGGTCTGGCCCGCGGCCGTGTCCTTGGCGTAGCGGTACATCGGCCAGCCGTCGACCGTGAGCTGCTTGGAACCATCGGTCCGGGTGACCTCGCCGAGCAGCGCGGCGTCGGTGCCGGCGGCGGCCTTGACGTCCGTGGGGCTCACGACGGGCCAGGCGGCGGCGCAGTCGCCGTCGCAGTTGGACTTCGGCGGGCTGGCCGTGTCGCTGTCGAAGCGGTAGAGGGTGAAGCCCTCACCGTCCGTGAGGATCTTGCCGAGCTTCACGTCGGTCTTGACCGCGAGCTGGCCGGCCGGCTTGGCCGCCGTCGCGGCGGTACCGGCGTCGGTGCCCGCCGCCGCGCCCGCGCCGTAACCGGCGTCCGCGGGCTGAGCGACCCCGGCCGCCCCGACGGACTGCCCGGTGGTGTTGGTGGCTTGGTCCTGACCGCACGCCGTCGTCAGGGCCAGTACGGCCGCCGCGGTCACCGCGAGCGAGGCGTTCCGCCAGGTGTTCATGGTAACTCCTGTAGTCAGTTGGCCAATTGCGGCGCCGATGTGCGCTGCTTCATGGCCCTAAGTACGGAGGGGGCACGGTCCCGCGTTCAACGCGGCCGGAAAAAACTTGTGAAGGAGATACGGGCAGCCGCCAAATACCCCTCATACGGGTGAATACAGTCAACTTTCGGCGTGCCGTGCCCATATGGGGAACAAGCTCTTGCCCGTGTATGGATCGCTCGTCGGACGGCTGCTCGCGGCCGCCGCACTCATATCGTTCTCGGCCGTCCCCGCGCCCGCCGCCGCGGACAGCTGCGCCTACGCCTCGGGAGGATCGGCGTGGGCGGTGGCGGGCAGCGGCCACTGCCGGCCGCCGACGCCTCCCCCGCCGCCCGAACCTCCGCCGACCCCGACGAAACCCCCGGCCCCGCCCAGACCCACCGTGCCCCCGCACCCTCCGACCCATCCGCCGACGCCCTCGCCCTCGCCCTCGCCCTCCCCGCCCTCCCCGCCGCCCCGGCCGACACCGACGCCGACGCCCCCCGTCGTACCGAAGCCGCCACCGCCGCCGGCCGCCCGACCGACCCCCCGGCCGCCCCGGCCCGTACCCGCGCCGCCCGTACCCGCGCCTCCGGCGCCACCTCCTCCGGCGCCCGCACCGCCTCCCGCGCCCGTGCCGGTACGCGTGGTGAAACCGCCCGCCCCCGAGGCGCCCCCGCCGCGCCCGGCGCCGCCCGCGCCCGCACCGTCCGCCACGTCGTCGTCGGTGGCGGTGCCCGTCTACCGCAAAGCAACCCGCGACCAGCCACGGAGCCGGACCTCACCGGTCCTGATGATGCTCGTGATCACGGCCCCGGCCGTGTTCGCCGTCGCCGTACTGCGCCCCCGCTCCCGCTGATCCACGGAGATCCCATGTCGGAATGGCTCGTTCTGAGCATCGCGATGGCCGCCGTCTGCGCGGTCGTCCTGACCATCGTCGTCCTCAACAACCGTCACGTCGACGAGGACGACGACCCCACCGAAACCCCCGATGTCATGGACTACATGACGATGATGATCGGCGTGATCTACGCGATCGTGCTGGGCCTGGCCATCGCCGGGGTCTGGGAGGGCCGCAGCGCCGCCCAGGACTCCGTGCGCCAGGAGGCCCAGGTGCTGCACGAGATCAGCGAGCGTGTCCAGGTCTATCCCCCCGACGTACGCGACCGGATCCGCGCCGATGTCGACGCCTACGTCGCCTATGTCGTCCGTACGGAATGGCCGCACATGGCCGAGCACGAGGCCCTCAACGCCCGGGGCACCCAGCTCTTCGACCGGATCCGTACCGAGGTCACGCAGTACGCCCCGCGGACCGATCTGGAGGGCCAGACGTATCAGCCGCTGCTCGACCTGGTGGCCGCCGCGGACGACGCCCGGGGCGCCCGCGGCGAGAACGCGGGCGCCACCATGCCCGGGGTCGTCTGGTTCGGCCTCATCATCGGCGCCGTCGTCACGGTGGGGCTGATCTTCGTCCTCCAGATCCGCCGCTCCTTCCGGGAGCTGCTGCTCGCGGGGCTGTTCAGCGTGCTGATCTCCTTCCTGCTCTTCCTCATCTGGGACTTCGACTCCCCCTACGGCCGGGGCATCGGCGCGACAGCCGCCCCCTTCCTCGACCTGTTCCCCCATCTGAGGTCCTGAGCGGCACGCTCATGGGGTACGGGAGGTCCGCCACCCGGGGGACACCCGTGCCCCATTCGCACGTCAGCAATCGCGGGTGTGATAGCGCGCTCCTAGCGTTTCCCGCATCGAGGCGCTTTGACCGGCTCATGTGGAAAAGTTCCGCAGCTGCTCCTCGGGGATCCGGAGGCTCACCATGCGCGCGATACGTGCCACGGCCACCACTCTGCTCTCAGTGGCCGCGCTCGCACTCATATCCCCCACCGCCGCAGCCGCGGTCGACGGCGGCGCACAGTCATTCGGATTCACCGTCACCCCCACCACCGCCGCGCCGGGCGGCCGGGTGACCCTGGCCGTCACCAACTGCGCGACCACCGCCACCGCCTCCTCGGGGGTCTTCGACACCGTCTCGATCCCCTCCAACGGATCGGCCGTCGCCACGGTCGACTGGGACGCCAGGGCGGGAGCGCTCTACACCGTCACCTTCACCTGCGGTACGACGACGGGCAGAACCCCGCTCACCATCGCGGGCACCTCCGTGACCCCACCCGTCACCTCCCCGATCGCGCCCGGCGGGGTCCGGGGCGGTCTGGGCGGCAGCGTCGGCGGTGTCACCACCGGCGAACTGGCCGCCGGTACGGCACTGGTCGTGGCCGCCGCCACCGGCAGCGTCTACGCCGCGCGCCGCCGCGCGGAGCACCGTCCGCGCTGATCCGCGCCGAAGCGGAGAGCACGGGAGTACGTAATGCTTGTCGCCCCGAGTCCTGGCAGAGGACTCGGGGCGACGGGCGTTTCGGCGTACGGTCGGATTCGTACGGTCGGATCGCGGCGACCGGATCCCGGCCGGTCAGACCCCGGCGCCGCTCGGACGCCGGCGGCGGGCGAGGAGCAGCGAACCGCCGACGGCCGCGACCGCGGCGAGCCCACCGCCGATCGCCATCTCCGCGGAGCTGGGGCCGACCGAGCCGCCGAGCCCGCCCAGCGCGCCACGGCCGTCCAGCACCCGGAACTGATGTGTGGCGACGTTGCTGCTGTCGCTGCACCGGACGGCCAGGTTGTAGCGGCCGGGCGTGGTGCGGTCCCGGATCCGGGCCCTGGCCGAGGAGTGGCCCGACGAGTTCACCGACAGTTCGACCCGGTCGAAGGCGTTGGACGTGACATCGCCTCCGTGGCCGCAGCCCTCGGCACGGATATGGATCGTGCTGCCCTGGTGGACCTCGAACGGGTTGACGGTGACATTGGTCGGACCGTTGGTGGCGCCGGCCAGCGGGGCGCAGAGCGCCACGGCCGCGCAAGCGGACGCGGTCACCGCGAGAGCGCGTGAAGCACGCATCGTTGAACCTCCAGCGGAAGACGCCCCGAAGCGGTGCTCCGGGAAATTCGACGAGTACGCCCTCCATGACGAACCATCACCGGACTACCGGGAGAACGCATTTCGGCGATGGTCCACCCCGGTGAGCCGACACGCCGCCGTACAGCGGCCCGGCCTGACGGAGTCGCAGGTCACAGAGTGTCAGTACGTCATATGAACAGGCCGCCCCAATGGGTTACCCCGTCCGGCCGCACCACCCGTTCGCCCGCCAGTGATCGCCACCTTCCCGTCGCGCGCTTAGCGTGCCAGCAGGCGCCCACGAAGGGAGAACCATGCAGGACCACCACGCCCCGGAGTCGAGGAAGCGCTCGCCCTGGGGCGTTCTGGCTCTCGTCATGCTCACCGGTATCGCGCTGATGCGGAACGGGGTGGACGTACCGCTGGGGCCTCCGCAGCCGGCCGCAGCGGCGGCGGCCGACAGCCGGCCCGACCCCGCAGCGGTCGCGACCACCTCGCGACCGCTGGTGAAACCGCTTCCGTACGCGCCGATGTCGCGGCTGCGGATCCCCGCGCTCAAGGTCGACGCGCCGGTGGTGGACGTGGGTCTCGACCCGGACGGCTGGATCGCCGCGCCGCCGCCGCAGGACGCGAATCTGGCGGGCTGGTACCAGAACGGGGTGGCGCCGGGCCAGCGCGGCACCGCCGTGGTCGTCGGCCATGTCGACAACCACGCGGGACCCGCCGTCTT
The DNA here is from genome assembly GCF_044752945.1 of Streptomyces sp. NPDC088554. Taxonomy (NCBI): domain Bacteria; kingdom Bacillati; phylum Actinomycetota; class Actinomycetes; order Kitasatosporales; family Streptomycetaceae; genus Streptomyces; species Streptomyces sp. NPDC088554. Next base: position 79,808 of record NZ_JBIVMF010000018.1, read on the forward strand.
CTACGGGCTCGGCTCGCTGAAGAAGGGCCAGCACATCGAGGTGAGCCGGTTCGACGGCAGAACCGCCGAGTTCGAGATCTACGGGGTCGAGGTCTTCGCCAAGAACTCCTTCCCCGGTTCCCGGGTGTACGGCGACACCGGCCATGCCGAGCTGCGGGTGATCACCTGTGGCGGCGCCTACTCCAGGGCGGCCGGCTACGACGGCAATGTCGTCGTCTTCGCCCGGCTGGTCAGCACGGGCTGACCGGCCGGGCGGAGGAGCTCCGGGGCTTCAGCGGTGCGGTACGGCGATGCGGTACCCCGCGTCGAGCAGCCCCGGCAGATAGCGGCGCAGCGCCGCCACGCTCTGGGAGCGGTCGCCGCCCGCGTCGTGCGACAGGATGATGACGCCCGGCCCGGCGCCGTCCAGTACGCGGCGGACGATCAGGCCGGTGCCCGGGGTCATCCAGTCGAGGGAGTCGACGGTCCAGGCGAGCGGTTCCATGCCCAGTTCGGCGCCGACCTCGAAGGAGTGCCGGTTCCAGGCCCCGTACGGCGCCCGGTACCAGAGGGGTGGGGCGCCGACGGCCCGTTCGACCACTTCGCTGGTGCGTCCCATCTCCGCGCGGATCGCGGACCGGGTGAGCTTGGTCATCAGCGGATGCGACCAGGAGTGGTTGCCGATGACATGGCCGTCGTCGGCGATCTCCCGCAGCAGGTCGCGGTGGTCGTCGGCCATCTCGCCGCAGACGAAGAAGACCGCGCGGACATCGTGCTCGCGCAGGGTCCGCAGGATGGCGGGGGTGTACGCGGGGTCGGGCCCGTCGTCGAAGGTGAGCACCATGCTGTGGCCCAGTTCGGGCAGTTCCAGCAGGGGCCGGTCGCGTACCGGTGGCGCGGCTCTGCGGAACTCGGGCTGGGCGCCCCCGGTCATGGGGCTCAGCCGGTGGCCGGGGGTGCGCGGGAGCGCGCCCGCCGGGGGGCCCGCCGCGGGTTCCGCGCCGGCCGGGGGCGCGGGGCGGCCGGGGGTCTGGGCCCGGTCCGCGAGGAACAGCCGGGCGGTGAGGGCGATGCCGGTACAGGCGGCGATCCGCAGAACGGCGCGCCGGGCCGGCGGGCCGGGGATCCGGGGAGAGCCGGAGAGCCCCGGAATCATCTGATCCTTTTTCATGGCCCATGGCTCGCACGGTGGATGGCTCCGCCCGCTCATCCACACCGGTCCGCCGGGGGAAAGCACCCGATGGGGTGAGCCGGACGCGCAGTGTCTCATGGCGCCCCGGCACGGCGCGGGACCTCCGGAAGGACCGTCTCCGGCCCCCGCCTCTCGAACAGATACCCTGCCTGCCGTGAACCCTCAGCAGCCTCCTCAGTTCGAACGCGGAACCGACGGCCCGAAGGTGATCGTCGTCGGCGTGGACGGCTCCCCGTCCTCGTTCCGCGCCGCCGCGTACGCCGGTGGGCTCGCCCGGCGCCAGCGAGCGCTGCTCGCCATCGTCTACGTACAGCCCGTGCTGACGACGGGCCCCGCCCTCGGCGCCTCGGTCGGTGCGACGACAGGGGACATCGTCGAGGAGCTGATGGCGGAGATCCGGACGTACATGGACCGGGCGAAGGGCGCCTGGGACGTCCGCTGGGAGTTCCACACCTTTCAGGGGGACCCGTACAACGGCCTGGTCGGCGCGGCCGACGAGCTGAAGGCGGACGCCGTGGTGGTCGGCGCCTCGGAGTCGGCGGGGCACCGGATCATCGGTTCGGTGGCGGTACGGCTGGTCAAGTCGGGCCGCTGGCCGGTGACGGTCGTCCCATGACCTCGCCGCCGTCCCGCCTCACCCCGGGGTCAGCCCGTCCCGGGCCGCGCCCCGGCCGAGGACGGCGGCGCTGATCCCCTCCAGGGCCGCGCGGTAGTCGTCCCGGTCCGGGTCGTGGTCGACGGCCTGCCGCAGCGGGACCACGCGGCCCTCGTCCGTGTCGTACAGCTGCGGGATGAACTCCGCCTTCGTCACCGGCCAGCGCTCGCCCTTCGCGGCCGGCGGCGCGAAGGTGAAGCGGCCGATCGAGCCCTGGTTGCCGCGCGGGTCCGACTCGCCCTCGTCGTTGGTCATGGGGCCCGCGATCTGGTCGCCCATCCCGTACACGATCCAGGTCCCGTTGACCTTCTCGTACGGCTGCGGGACATGCGCGTGCGTACCGATGATCAGATCGATATCGGGCCGGCCCGCCGTACGGGAGGCGGTGAGTCTCCTGCCCAGGTCCAGCTGGACCCGGTCGGGGTCCGTCTGCCACTCGGTGCCCCAGTGGAGGCTGACGACGACCACGTCGGCGCCCGCCTTCCTGGCGGCGCGCGCGTCGGCGACGATCGCGCGCTCGTCGATGAGACCGACCGCCCAGGGCTGTCCGTCGGGGAGCGGATAGCCGTTGGTGTCATAGGTGTACGCGAGCTGGGAGATCCGCGCGCCGCCCGCCGTCAGCCGGGCGGGGCGGGCCGCCTCGGCGGCCGAGCGCGCCGATCCGGCGTGCCGGACGCCCGCCTCGTCGAGGGCGTCGAGGGTACGGCGTACCCCCTCGGCCCCGTCGTCCAGCGTGTGGTTCGAGGCGGTGGAGCAGGAGTCGTAGCCGGTGTCCGCGAGCCCCCGGGCGATCTGGGGCGGGGAGACGAAGGCGGGGTAGCCGCTGAACGGGCCGTCCGCCTCCCCGTACACGGTCTCCATGTGGCAGATGGCCACATCCGCTCCGGAGACGACCGGCCTCACCCCGGCGAGCATCGGCGCGAAGTCGTGGCCCACTCCCCCGGCGTCGGCGTGGGCCCGGTCGATCACCGATCCGTGCGGCAGGACATCACCGGAGGCGACAAGCGTGAAGCCCTGCCGGGGCGCCGGACCACCCGCCGCCGAGACGGGCGCGGACGGCCGCGCGGACGGTTGTACGGTACCGGGCCCGCCCGGCGCGGCGCAGGCCGCCGCGGTGGTGAGGAGCAGTGCCGCCGCGGCCGCCGCGCCGTGTCGCATGCGCTGGGTCATCGCTGTGACTCCCCTGTCCTGAGGGTCGTTTCCCTGGAGATACCGCCCCAAGTAATCCATATGGTCATATAAATGATGCTCATACACCTGGCTGACATCCCACTCGAAATAGACCGAATGCCTCGGCCCGACCGCTCACCGCACCACTCGCCGCAGTGAGCGACCGCTCGCCGCACACCTCTGCTCGCCGTCTGTCCCCCGGCACCCGCCATGGGTTCGGATACGCCACGCGGCAGCGCGCCACGCGCGCGGCGAACCCGGTGAGAAAGGGCGTTCACGATGACCTCCGCCACGGCCACGGAGAGGACCGACGAGCGGGCGCTGACGGAGCTTCAGCGCCGGCACGGCCCCGCCCTGCTGCACTTCCTGCTGGGGCTGACCTACGGGGACCGGCAGCGCGCGGAGGATCTGCTCCAGGAGACGCTGGTCCGCGCCTGGCTCCACCCCGAGGCGTTCGACGCGCCCTTCGAGTCCATGCGGCCCTGGCTGTTCACCGTCGGCCGCAGACTGGCGATCGACGCGCGCCGGTCCCGGCTGGCGCGGCCCACCGAGATCGGCGACGGGATCCTCGCCACCACGCCCGACCCGGAGGACCGCGCCGAGAGCGCGGTGGCCGCGCTCGACGTACGGCAGGCGGTGAAGGCGCTCAGCCCCGAGCACCGCGCGGTGCTGGTGCAGATCTACTTCCGGGGGCTGAGCGTCGGCGAGACGGCACGGGTGCTGGGGATCCCGCCGGGCACGGTCAAGTCCCGTTCGTACTACGCCCTGCGGGCGCTCGCCCGTGATCTGCCCGGTTACAGCGGGCCTGCCCGCTACCGCAGGTCGTCCTCGTCCAGCAGCGAGAGCAGCGACGGCGTGTCGGCCACCTCCAGATAGTCCGCGCCGCACGGACCGCACCCAGCCAGATGGGCCGCGACCCGCCGGTCCTCCTCGGGGGAGAGTGCTTCCAGCACATAGGCACCGAGGAGGGACCGCACATGTGGGCCGGAATCGTCCGCTCCATCGGCGAACATCTCACCGTCGGCCCCACCCGTCACAATCCGCCCCTCTCCACCGCCCGATCCTGCTCTTCTGGCCACGCGGGGCGGTCGCCGCCGGTTCAATGCTCCGTGAAGCAGGCTTCGGGGGAAGGGAAGGAAGGCGGAAAATCGATGTGTCCGGAATGTACTGAAGGGGAAGGGGCGGGCGGTGGCCTGCGGGTGCCCATGGCATGGATGTATGCCGAATACATCGCCGACGAGTTGCTGCGCACCGGCGATCTGATGCCGCCGACCACGCTGGAGTACCGGGCGGGCCGGGACGCGCTGGCCCTGACGATCTTCCTCTGCGACGGTTCGGCCGGCGGCCCGCGCGTGGTGGCCCGGATGGAGGAGTGGCGCTCGCTCACCGCGTACGGGACCTCCTGGCGGGAGTGGGTATGCGGGCGGCTCGACCGGTTGGAGGCGGCCGACTTCGAGTCCGGCGGCCCCGGCCGCGATCCGGATCTGGCGCTGGCGGGCGTCGCCTGGCGGTGGCTGGAGGAGACGGAGCTGCTGGCGCCCGACCTCGACGCCGTGGGGCCGCCGGGCGGTGTGCCGTTCCTGGCCGGTGAGGAGGAGGGGCCGCAGGTGTGGACCCCCGCCTGGCAGCTGGGGCTGCCGCTGGGGCATCTGGCGATCCATCTGTTCTGACGGGCCCCGTGGACGGCCCCGGGGCCGTGGCAGACGGGCCCCGGACCTGACGGCGAAGAGCTGACGGCGGAGACCGGGCGTGCGGGCAGGCCGCCCGGGTCAGCTGCCGTGGACGCCCGCGCGGTACTTGGGGATGCGTACGGTGATCTTCGTACCGGCTCCCACCCCCGTCTCGATGACCAGGCCGTACTCGTCCCCGTACACCTGGCGCAGCCGCTCGTCCACGTTCAGCAGGCCGATGCCGGTCGACGCGCCGCCCTCGCCGCGCAGGATCCGGCGCAGCCGGTCCGGCTCCATGCCGACCCCGTCGTCCTCGATCACCACCTCCGCCTCGGCGCCCGCGTCGAGCGCGCTGATGGTGATGCGGCTGTGGGTGACGGCCCCTTCGAGGCCGTGTTTCACGGCGTTCTCCACGAGCGGCTGGAGACAGAGGAAGGGCATCGCGACCGGCAGGACCTCCGGGGCGACCTGGAGCGTGACCGAGAGGCGCTCGCCGAAGCGGGCCCGGACGAGCGCCAGATACTGGTCGATGGAGTGCAGTTCGTCGGCGAGGGTGGTGAAGTCGCCGTGGCTGCGGAACGAGTAGCGGGTGAAGTCGGCGAACTCCAGCAGCAGGTCCCGCGCCCGGCCGGGATCGGTCCGGACGAACGAGGCGATGGCGGCGAGGGAGTTGAAGATGAAGTGCGGCGATATCTGGGCGCGCAGCGCCTTGATCTCGGCCTCGATCAATCGGGTGCGGGAGCGGTCCAGCTCGGCGAGTTCCAGCTGTACGGAGACCCAGCTCGCGACCTCGCCGACCGCCCTGGCCAGCACCGCCGACTCGCGCGGCGCGTAGGCGACGAGGGTGCCGAGCACCCGGTGGTCGACCGTCAGGGGGGCCGCCACGCCCCAGCTCAACGGGCAGTCGAGGTCGTCGCAGCCGGCGGCGAAGGCCGTACCGCGCCCGCTGTCGAGCGGCCCGGCGACCCGTTCCATCACCCGCTCGCCGTGGTGCTCCCCCACGCCGTCCCAGGCCAGGACCCGTTCCCCGTCGGTGAGGCAGAGCGCGTCGGTGCCCAGCAGGGAGCGCAGCCCGCGGGCCGCCTTGCGGGCGCTCTCCTCGGTGAGCCCGGCCCGCAGCGGGGGCGCGGCGAGCGAGGCGGTGTGCAGGGTCTCGAAGGTGGCGTGTTCGACGGGGGTGCCGACCTCGCTGGTACGTTCGCGGCGCGCGGCGCGCCGGCCGAGCAGGAAGCCGCCCGCGAGCAGCAGCGGGCCGAGCGCGGTCAGCGTGGCCAGCGTGGTTCCGCTCATGTCAGCCCCTCGGGCAGATGGAATCGGGCCATCGCGGCGTTGGTGCCCGGCGGTATCCGGCCGCGGGTGGCCAGCGACACCAGGATCATCGCGAGGAAGCCGACCGGTACGGACCACACGGCGGGCCAGGCGAGCAGCGCACGCGGCCAGCCGTCCGTGACGGCCCCGCTCACCGTGATCACCGTGGCGGCGAACGAGAGCCCGCCGCCCAGCAGCAGCCCGGCGGCGGCCCCGGGCGCGGTGAGCCCCCGCCACCAGATGCCCAGCACCAGCAGCGGGCAGAACGACGAGGCGGAGACCGCGAAGGCCATCGCGACGGAGTCGGCCAGCGGCGCCCCGCTGACCAGCATCGATCCGCCGAGCGGCACTACCATGGCGAGCGGGGTGGCCAGCCGGAAGTGGCGTACCCCCCGGGAGGGGAGCACGTCCTGGGTGAGGACCCCGGCGACGGCCATGGTCAGCCCGGAGGCCGTGGAGAGGAACGCGGCGAAGGCCCCGCCCGCGACCAGCGCGCCGAGCAGATCCCCGGCGAGACCGCCGATCGCCCGCTCCGGGAGCAGCAGGACGGCGGCGTCGGCCTCCGTACCGTACGAAAGCTCGGGTACGTACAGCCTGCCCAGCGCTCCGTAGACGGGTGGCAGCAGATAGAACACGCCGATCAGCGCCAGGACGAACACGGTGGTGCGGCGGGCGGCGCGGCCGTTGGGGCTCGTGTAGAAGCGGACGACGACATGAGGCAGCCCCATCGTGCCCAGGAAGGTCGCCACGATCAGTCCGTACGTCGCGTACAGCGGATGGTCCACGCGCCCGACGCCCGAGGCCGCGCGGACCACGTCGAAGGCCGGGCGGCCGTCGCCCTGCCAGGCCAGCAGCAGAAAGACCGCGGGCACCAGCAGGGCGGTGAGTTTGAGCCAGTACTGGAACGCCTGGACGAAGGTGATGCTGCGCATCCCGCCCGCCGCGACCGCCACCACCACGACCAGGGCGACCAGCACCCCACCGAACCAGCCGGGCACACCGGTCAGGATCTTCAGCGTCAGCCCGGCGCCCTGGAGCTGGGGCACCAGATAGAGCCAGCCCGCGCCCACCACGAACACGCTCACCAGCCTGCGGACCGCCCGCGATTCGAGCCGCCCCTCGGCGAAGTCGGGGAGGGTGTACGCGCCGGAGCGGCGCAGCGGGGCGGCGACGAAGACCAGCAGGACGAGATAGCCCGCGGTGTAGCCCACCGGGTACCAGAGCATGTCGGGGCCGTGCAGGAGCACCAGCCCGGCGACGCCGAGGAAGGAGGCGGCGGAGAGGTACTCGCCGCTGATCGCGGCGGCGTTGAGCGAGGGGCCGACGGTGCGGGAGGCGACGTAGAAGTCGGAGGTGGTACGGGATATCCGCAGCCCGAAGCCGCCGACGAGGACGGTGGCGACCACGACGGCGGCCACGGCCGTCACCGTATAGCTCTGGCTCACGGCGCGGGCCGGCCCTTCACGAGCCGGGCGAAGTCGCGCTCGTTGCGCTCGGCGCGCCGTACGTACCACCGGGCGAGCAGGGCGAGCAGCGGATAGGCGGCGAAGCCGAGCACGGCCCAGACCGCGGTGGTGTCGCGCAGCGCGGCGAAGGCGAGCGGCAGCGCGCCCGCGACGACGGCGAGGACCACGAACGCGGTGATACCCGCGCGCAGTTGGACACGTATCAGGGAGCGGACATAGGCGTCGCCGAGCGCGGTCTGCTCCTCGATCTCGGCCTGGGCCCGGTAGCGCGGCAGCGGCCGTACGCGCCGGGGCTCACCGGTGACGGTCTCGCGCCGGGGCGCGGACTCTCCCGTCATCCTCTCCACTCCCCCAGTGATCCGGCGCCTTTGTCCGGTCCGGTTCCGGTGCACACCCTAGTTGGGCCGCATCAGCAGGTCCCGCAGCGCGCGGGCATGACGGCGGCTGACGGCCAGCTCCGCGGCGCCGACGCGGACGCTCATCGCGCCCGCGTCCAGCCGGAGTTCGTCGATGCGGGCCAGCGCGACGAGATGGCGGCGGTGGATCCGTACGAAGCCCCGGGAACGCCAGCGCTCCTCCAGGGTGCTGAGGGGGATCCGTACGAGATGGCTGCCGGTGCCGGTGTGCAGCCGGGCGTAGTCGCCCTGGGCCTCGACGTAGGCGATGTCGTCGACGGCGACGAGGCGGATCACCCCGCCCAGCTCGACCGCTATCTGGTCGGCGGCGGGGGGCGGTACGGGCACGCGCTCCCCGGTCAGTTCGGTGACCCGGCGGACGGCCTCGGCGAGCCGTTCCCTGCGGACGGGTTTGAGGACGTAGTCGACGGCCTTCAGGTCGAAGGCCCGGACCGCGAAGTCCTCGTGGGCGGTGACGAAGACGATCAGCGGGGGCCGGGCGAACCCCGCCAGGAGCCTGGCGACGTCGAGTCCGGTCAGCCCGGCCATGTGGATGTCGAGGAAGACGACATCGACGGCGGCGGGATCGTCGGGGCCCGCGTCGAGCGCCGCCCCGATCCGGCGCAGCGCCTGGGTCGCGCCGGTGGCGCCCTCGGCGCTGCTGATCCTCGGGTCGGACCTGAGCAGGTAGAGCAGCTCCTCAAGGGCCGGTTCCTCGTCGTCCACAGCCAGTACGCGCAGCATGACGCCGGAGTTTAGACGGGCGGGCGCCGGGGCGCCGGTCCCGGCGTGGTGATGTCCGCACGACGGGTCGAACCGTCCTTCCCGGCGGGCCGGATATACCGACTTGGCCCGATCGCAGGCAACTTACCCGTTGGTAGTGAGGAAGGATCCGCCCAATGGCAAGAACCTTTGAGTGATTCCGTACCCCGGTGCGTAACAGACAACATGCGGACCCTGGACCTTCATCGCGATGTCGGCGCCTATGCATTGGGCGTGCTGGACGCCGCGGACGCCTTCCGCTTCGAAGACCACCTGATGGTCTGCCCGCAGTGCACCCTGCTGCTGGCCGACTTCGGTGGAGTGAAGGCGCAACTCGACAACTACGCCCGGCAGACCCCGGCCGAGGTGGCCCCCTTCATCGTCGCCGACCCGGCGCTGCTGACCGGACTGCTCGACCGGACCGCCGCCGGACAGCGCAGGAGCCGCAGGCGGTGGCTGGCGCTGGTGGCCGTCGCGGCGATGCTCGTGCTGGGCGGCCCGCTCGCCGTCCTCGGCACGGCCTCCGACCGGGTGACGGGTCCGGGGGCGGTGGGCGCGGGAGCGGTCCCGGGCGTGAGTCCGGGCGGCGAGGTGGCCGCGCGGTGGACCGCGTCGGACTCGACGACCGGAACGTCCGCCGTCGTGACGACGGCGGGGACGGACTGGGGCACGGACATCGGCCTGGAGCTGGACCGCCCGGGTGTCGCCGAGGTGTGCTCCCTGGTGGTGGTGGGGGTGGACGGCTCCGAGACGACGGTGATGACCTGGGCCTCACGCGCGGAGGACAGCGAAACGATGATCACCAAGGGCGGGGCCGCGCTGGCCCCCGAGGAGATCGACCACTTCGAGATACGGGCCGCCGACGGACGGGTGCTGGTCACGATCAACGGATGACCCGGGGCGCTCGACGGCCCGACGCCGTCGGGCGCCGGGCCCGTCTCACTTGAGGAGCCGGGACATCCTGCGGTCGGCGAGCGGCCGGCCGCCCGTCTGACAGGTGGGGCAGTACTGGAGCGAGGAGTCGCTGAAGGACACCTCGCGGATGGTGTCACCGCAGACCGGACACGGCTCGCCGGTACGGCCGTGCACCCGCAGCCCGCTCTTCTTCTCCGCCTTGAGCCGCCCGGCGGCCACCCCGCGCGAGCGCTCGACGGCCTCGGACAGGGTGGCGCGCAGCGCCTCGTACAGGGTGGTGATCTCCTCCTCGGAGAGGTGGCCCACCGGTTTGAACGGGGACATCCGGGCGGCGTGCAGGATCTCGTCGCTGTAGGCGTTGCCGATGCCGGCGATCAGCCGCTGGTCGCGCAGCGCCCCCTTGAGCTGCCGCCGTTCGCCGGTGAGCAGCCCGGCGAACGCGGCACGGTCGAAGGAGGCCGCGAGCGGGTCGGGGCCGAGCCGCGCGATACCGGGGACGTCCCCGGGGTCCCGTACGAGATGGACGGCGAGGCGTTTGGTGGTGCCCGCCTCGGTCAGATCGAACCCGTCGCCCCCGGCCAGCACGGTCCGCAGGGCCAGCGGCCCCCTGCCCGGTCCCGGCGGCTCGGCGGGAAAGGAGTCCTTCCAGCGCAGCCAGCCCGCGCGGGCGAGATGGACCGCGAGACGCAGCTCCGTACCGTCGGTGGCCGTGGTGACGATGTCGAGCCACTTGCCGTGCCGGGCGGTCCCGGTGACCGTGGCGCCCTCCAGCGCGGACAGCGGAGGATCATAGGTCTTGAGGACATTGACCGTAAGCGGCAGGACACGGACGATTTCCTTGCCCACCAGATGGCCGTCGAGGAACTCTCGCAACGCTTCGACCTCGGGTAGTTCCGGCATACCTCCAGCGTGCCGCAGAGTCCGCGGGAGTGCCCGGTTCCCCGGGCGGCCGCGAACAGCGGGCAGCACCCTCCCCGGGAGGCGCCCGCAGGAAAGGAAGGCCGCCCTCCATGCCCGGACGCGACCACCGCACCCCCGTACGGCCCGCCCTGGTCCTCGACAGGACCGCCGCCCGGCCCCGCGCCGCCGTCCTGGTGCTGCACGGCGGCAGCGTGGAGAGCCTCCGGCCGCCGGGCAGACTGGGAGCGGCCGCGGCCCGGATGGTCCCGTTCACCCGCGCGGTGCTACGGGCCACCGAGGGGTACGACGTGGTGGTGGGCCGGGTCCGCTACCGCCACCGGGGCTGGAACGACGGGCGCGCCGACGCCGCCCGGGACGCGCGCCGGGCGCTGGACGAGCTGGAGCAGCTGGTGGGGCGGGTGCCCGTGGTGCTGCTGGGGCACTCGATGGGGGGCCGTGCCGCGCTGGCCGCCGCCGGGCACAGCCTGGTCACCGGGGTGGTGGGGCTCGCCCCGTGGTGCCCACCGGGCGAGCCGGTGGCGCAACTGGCCGAGCGCCGGGTGGTGCTGCTGCACAGCGACCGGGACCGGATCACGGACCCGCGCGGCAGCGTCGAGCTGGCCGCCCGCGCCAGGGTGGCGGGCGCCGAGGCCGCCGCCGTACTGCTGCACGGGAGTGATCACGGGATGGTGCGCCGGGCGGCCACCTGGCACGCGCTGGCCACCGGATCGGTCACGGCGCTGCTCGGGACGGCCCCGTTCCCGGAGGTGGTGGCGCGGGCGTTCCGGGAGGCGGCCGGGGGCCGGACGGAACCGGTCCAGCGGGCGTGACCGGCCGCACCGGATGTGAACCGGGTGTGGCCGGCGAACCGTGGCCGGTGCCCCGTACGGAACGAGCCCGCCCAGCGGCCCGGCCTCTCCGTACGACGGACCCCGCTCAGCGGCCCGGCCGGTCCGTCACCACGAACTCGCACCAGACGCACTTGCCGCCGCCGCGCGACTCCACGCCCCACTCGTCCGCCAGCAGGTCGACCAGCAGCAGCCCGCGCCCCGAGACCCCGGACTCCCCCGCATCCCGGCGGTGCGGCAGGGAGCTGGACCCGTCCTCCACCTCGACCCGTATCCGGCGCTCCGCGCCCGCCAGCACCCGTACGACCACGGTCGCCGCGCTGTCGGTGTGCATCAGGGCGTTGGTGATCAGCTCGTCGGCGGCCAGCTCGATATCGTCGGAGCGCTCCCCGGCCCCCCAGGCGCTCACCGCCGCCCGGATCTGGTGGCGGGCGGTCCGCAGCGCCTGTGGGTCCGACCGGCCGACGTCCCGCTGGAGCCGGCCGCCCGTCCGGGGTGGGCGCGCGCCCACCCGGCGCAGCAGCAGGACGGCGACGTCGTCCTCGCCGCCCCGCGCGTCCACGACCTCGCAGAGCCGGTCGGCCAGCAGTTGCAGATCGTGCGGCCCGTCCGCGACCAGCGCGGCCAGCAGCCGCATCCCGTCGTCCAGGTCGGCGCCCGGCTGCTCGACCAGTCCGTCCGTGTAGAGCAGCAGCGTCTGGCCAGGGTCCAGCTCCATGGTCTCCACCGGGTAGTCGAGCGCGCCGAAGGAGGCCGAGAGGCCGAGCGGCATCCCGCCGGGCACGGGCAGTCTGCGGCAGCCGCCGTCGGCGTCCCTGACCAGCGGATCGACATGCCCGGCGCGGACGAGTCTGATGACCCCGGTGGTCAGCTCGGCCTCCGCGTAGACGCAGGTCGCGAAGCGGTTGGTGTCGAGTTCCCGCAGGAAGACCGAGGCCCGCGCCATCACGGTGGCGGGCGCGTGCCCCTCGGCGGCGTAGGCCCGCAGCACGATCCGCAGCTGCCCCATCACGGCGGCGGCGTGGGTGTCATGTCCCTGTACGTCGCCGATGACCGCCCCGACCCGCCCGCCGGGCAGCGGGATGATGTCGTACCAGTCGCCGCCGATGTCCCTGCCGAGCCGGGCCGAGCGGTAGCGGACCGCGATCTCGGCCCCGTCGACGGCGGGGATCCGGCGCGGCAGCATGGCCTGCTGGAGCCCCTCCGCGAGGTCGTGCTCCTGCTCGAAGAGCACGGCGCGCTGGAGGCTCTGCGCGATGCTGCTGCCGAGGGCGACCAGCAGATTGCGGTCGTCGGCGGAGAAGGCGTCCTTGTCGCGGTAGAGCAGTCCGAGTGCGCCGATGGGCCGGGCCTGGGCGATCAGCGGCAGATAGGCGGCGGCGTTGATGCCCAGCTCGCTGATGTGCGGCCACAGCAGCGGGTAGCAGTCGGCGAACTCCTCGGCGGACTCGATGAAGCGGGGCGCGAGGGTCCGGATCACCTCGCTCATCGGGTACTCCTCGTCGGTGCGCGTGACGCGCGTTCCCGGGACGTACGAGCCCTCGGGGCCCTCCGCCACCAGATGGATGCGGCCCGCCTCCATCAGCCCCATGACCAGGCTGGTGGCGCCGAGGTGGGCCAGGCCGTGGGGCTCCTTGAGCACGTCGATGACGTCCTGGACGGTCCTGGCGTGGGCGAGCGCGGCGGCGGTGCCCTCGACGACGCTCGTACGCACCCGGCGGGCCACGTTCAGTTCGAGGCGGGCGGCGGAGTCGGCGAGCTCCTGGGAGGCGTCGCGGACGATTCCGATGACCCGGTGCGGTACGCCGTCGGCGTCGCGGCGGATACAGCCCTGGGTGTGGGTCCAGCGCAGGGTGCCGTTGCGCAGCCGGACCCGGAAGTACGCGCCGTAGTTGGCGCTGCCGTCCCCGATCGCCCGGGACACCAGCTCGTCGATGCGGTGCTGCTCGCCCTCGGGGATCCGGGGGTCGAGCCCGTCCGGGCGGCCCTCGTACTCCTCGGCGCGCAGGTCGAAGACGCCCAGGGCCGGGGCGTCCAGATGCAGGAGCCCGTGGTCGAGGTCCCAGTCGAAGGTGCCCATCCGGTTGAGGGACAGGCTGGTGTCCGGATGGACGGGCCAGTCGTCGGGGAGCGACAGGGGACCCGTTGCCCGTTCAGCCATGGAGCCACTCTGTCACTATTTGTCGGATTATTCGAGCGATCCGGGGCGCCCGGCCCCGCCCGGGACCGCCCGGCGGCCGGGGTCAGCCCTGGAACGAGTCGGGGCCGATGAGCACGTCACCGGGCTCCCCGTCGGGCACGGAGGTGAGCGGATCCCCACCGGACAGCACCCCGAGGTCGGCGTCGAGCAGATCGGTGTCGAACAGATCCGCGTCCACCGGATCACCGTCCAGCAGATCACCGCCGAGCGGATCGGCACCCGACAGGCCGCCGCCGTCCAGCGGATCGGCGAGATCGGCGGGCAGACCGCCGGACAGGAGATCATCGGCGGGCGGTACGGGCCCGCCCGCGTCCGGCAGCGGATCGGAGCGCCTGTCCCCGCCCCCCGGCACGGCGGCGGGCGCGTTCGGGCGCGGGGCCGTGGAGGCGGCCGGGGACGGCGGCGCGAGGACCGGGTCCGGCTGCTTGACGGCCTCGGGGTCGGTGATGTCCGCGTCCGGGGCGTACGGCGGCGGTACGGCGGGGACCGCGTCGTCCCCTCCGTCGGTGCCGGTCCGCCGCTCCACCCAGGCGTTGTCGGGGACGCCGACGATGACCAGGCTGTCGACGGGGAGTTCCGCGCGGTGGACGACGACGACCCGCTCGGAGCGGTAGCCCGGCCACCGCTCGCCCCGGTAGGTCACGGAGCCCTTGGCCGCGACCGGCGCGCCGAGCGGGCTCCCGGAGGCGCAGCGCACCCTCGGCATCCCCCGGTCGTCGACCATGACGGCGGTCCCCGCCTGGAGCACGGACTGGAAGGGGGCGGCGGCGCCGTCGCGGTAGCCGTGATCGGTCACCCGGATGTCGGCCCGCAGGACCACGGGGGTCAGCGCGCGCAGGAAGCCGGGGACGGACACCGTCCCGCTGCCCGCGCCCCCGGCGAAGGCGCGGGAGATCGCCGGGTCGGCGGTGAGCAGCTCGATCTGGCGCTTCACATCGCAGCTGGCGGAGGCGGAGCCCGCGTACAGCCCCGGCGTGGCGCCCGGCAGGGCGCGTGGTGTCCGTACGGGGGCGGCGGCCCGGGCCGGGCCGCCGCGCGCGTTCTCGCGCGGCGGCCCGGGCACGGCCCCCCGGGGCGGGGCGGCGGCGGTCGAGGCGGTGAACGGGTCGACGCCCCGGTCGGCGACCGGCTGGAGGCGCAGTTCCTTGCCGCTCGGCGGCGCCGGGGCGGTGCCGTCCGGCCGGCCGCAGCCCGTGGTGATCAGGACGCCCGCGCAGAGCGCGGCAAGCGTGGCGTGCCGGTGTCGGTGGGGTGGGCGCACCAGGGTCTCCCGCTTCTTCGTGTGGGAGTTCCATGTCTGCCGGACGCGTCCGGCGGACGCAAGCCGGAAAAGGTTCGACACGCCCGGGTCTTGAACACGTTCAACTCTCGTTCTACCCTCACTTGAGGAATTGAACGCGTTCAAGCGGGGGGATGGTGTGGAATGTCCGTGCTGGTCAGCCTGATCGTGATGCTCGGCATGCTGGTGATCGTGCCCCTGGGGCTGCGCCTGCTGGAGACGCCGGGGAGCACCACCGCACGGGCCCCGGGCTGCCCGCGCGCGCTACGCCGCCTGTGGCCCGTGCCCGCCGCGCTGGGAGCGGTGTCCCTGTGGCTGCCGCGCGGACCGGCCGCCGCCGCGTTGGCCTGCTGCTACGCCCTCGCCGCCCTGGCGCTGGCCCTGCACGCCCCCGCGCGGCTGGCGCGGACCCGCTCCGCGGCCCCGGCCGAGATCGCGGCGCTCACCGCCCTGGTGACCCCCGCCATCGCCGCGACGGCGCTGGTGGCCGAGCGCCTGGGCCATCCGCTCCTCGGCTTCGACCTGCCGGTGCTGACGCTGACCGTGGCGCACTTCCACTTCGCCGGGTTCGCCGCCGCCCTGGTCGCCGGGCTCGTCTGCCGTGCGGCGCCGGGACCGGCGGGCCGGTTCGCCGCGCTGAGCGTGCCGCTCGGCACCCTGCTCGTACTCGCCGGGTACTTCGTCGACGACTGGACCGAGCTGGCCGGGGCCGTGGTGCTCACCGCCGGTATGTGGACGGTGTCACTGCTGACCTGGCGGGAGATCCGGCCGCGCGGCCCCGACCGGCCCACCCGGGCCCTGCTCGGGGTCTCGGCGGGCGTGCTGGTGGCGACGATGCTGCTCGCCCTCTGCTGGGCCCTCGGCGAGGCCACCGGACTGCCCCACCCCACGCTCGCCTGGATGGCCGCGACCCACGGCCTCGGCAACGCCCTCGGATTCGCACTCTGCTCGGTGCTGTCCTGGCGACGACTCAAGGAGACCACCGTATGAAGCCCGTCCGTACAAAGCCCGTGCGTACGAAGCCCGCCCCGGACACACTCACCTACCCCGAGTCCGGCGCCACCCGGCACGGCCCGCTCCCGCGCGGCTACCACCACCTCCACCACCGCACCAGGATCGGCCGAGGCCGCCCGGTCTTCGAGGCGGCGGGCACCGCCGTCACCACCTGGGCCCTGCACCGCCGCTCGGGGGTGCTGATGCGGACCCGCGCCCCGCGCGCCGAGGCCCAAGTCACCATCGAGGTCGGCCTCGGCGCGGGCCCGCTGCGGATCAAGGCACCGTGCCGGGTGGTCTGGACGGCGTACGAGAGGGACCGCACCGGATTCGCGTACGGGACGCTGACCGGGCACCCGGAGTGCGGCGAGGAGTCCTTCATGGTCGAGCTGGCCGAGGACGGCACCGTGTGGTTCACCGTCATGGCGTTCAGCAGGCCCGGGTCCTGGTACACCCGGCTGGCGGGGCCGCTGGTGCCGGTGCTCCAGCGCGCGTACGCCCGATGGCTCGGCCGGACGCTGCGCCGGATCACGGCCACGCCCTGAGACAAGGGGCGGGGCCGGAGCGCCCGCCCCCGCTCTCAGAGCGCCGGGTGGCCCTTGCGGCGGCGGAGCGCCAGTACGCCTCCCGCCGTCGCGGCCAGCAGCAGCGCGCCGCCGATCGCCGCGGGCAGCGCCAGGGACGGAGCGCCGGACTCCACCATGAGCTGGGCCGACGGCGCGCCGCCCGCCGGGCCGGTGATCCGCCGTACGAGGGGCGCGGCGCTCGGTACGGTCTTCGACACCGCGCCGTTCTGGTCGAGGAACAGCGGGCTCCGGTGCGGGTGCTGGAAGTCGAAGGCGTGCAGCAGGCTGCCCCCGCGGGTGTCGAACGAGCCGTCACCGATCCGGCCGGTCCGCCAGTTGTTCTCGATGAACCGGGTGATGGACGTCTGCTCGGTGCGCGTGTGGTCCACGTGGTCGACCTTGGCGTACGGCGAGATCACCAGCAGCGGCTGGCGCGGCCCGGGACCGCAGCGGTCCTGGTAGCCGGAGACGGGCGCCGGCCCCCGGACGCAGGCGGGGCTGTCGGTGGCCAGCCCGTTGGAGCCCACCGTGGCGTCCTTGGACCCGTTGCGGACGGGCGGGGCCACATGGTCGTACCAGCCGTCAGAGTCGTCATAGGCGACGACGATCGCGGTGTCCTTCCACTGCGGGGACTGCTGGATCTTGTTGATCTCCGTGACCAGGAAGTGCTGCTCGTCGAGCGGGTCGGAGTTGCCGGGGTGGCCGTCCTGGTAGGCGGACGCCTTCAGGAAGCTCACGGCGGGCAGCTCGCGGGCGGCGAGCGCGGCGTCGAAGTCGGTGAGGTCGTAGTTGTGGTTGGCGCGCCCGGCGTGCCCGATCTCGGCGACCGAGGCCGGTGCGAGGTGGTGCGGGTTGGCCGTCGACTTGTAGTACTGGAACGGCGCGTGGTGCGGGCTGTAGTCCACGACGGCGGCGCCGCCCGTGTTGGTGTGGGTGGTCGCGCACTTCGCGTAACCGCCCTGCGCTCCGTCCCACGCGGTGCTCGGCCGGAAGCCGCCCTGGAACCAGCCCCAGCTGGCGCCCTTCGCGTTGAGGAGATCGCCGATGTTCTTCCCCTTGAGGGCGGCGAGCGCGGCGGTGCTGGTGTGGTTCTTGTCCGAGCAGTCGTCGTACGCCGGGTCGGGGTCGCTGATGACCGTGCCGACGCCGTGCGCGTCGGGGGAGGCCAGGACGGACGCGTCGGGGGTGGCGGTGGGCTTCGGGTTCTCCGTACCGGAGGCGGGGTCGACCGAGATCGCGCCATGGGTCTGGCCGGAGATCAGGTTCAGCGCGCCGGGGGTGGAGGGGCCGTAGCCGGAGCTGAAGGAGTTGTCGTTCAGCGTGTAGTGCTGGGCGTAGTTCCACAGCGCGGTGACGGTGTTGCCGTCGTAGTAGTCCATGACGAGTCCGGGCTCGCCGAACAGACCACCGGAGCACTGGTCGGTCTCGGTGTTCTCGACGAACTTGTCGGCCTTGCCGTTGTTGTACGCGCGCTGCTCGGGGCCGTAGTTGTGGTTCTGCGAACAGGTCATCGCCTGCTCGTGGGTGAGCCGCTTCGGCGCGTACTGGTTGGGGTTCTTCTTCAACAGCCCCGCGCTGACCAGGTTGTTCACCTTCGGGGTCCGGGGCGCGGCGGTGAAGGGGGTGCCGTCGGTGTTGGCGGCCTCCGGGTAGGTGCCGAAGTAGTGGTCGAAGGACTGGTTCTCGTCGAAGAGGACGACCAGGTGCTTGATCGGGGTGGTGGTCCGCGTACCGTCGTCCCCCGCCGGGTGGCCGGGGAGTACGGAGGCGGCGGCGGGGGCCATCGAGCCGCCGAGCGCGACCAGGGCGGCCGCGGCGGCGAGCGCGGCGGCCCGTCCCTTCGTACGCCGCTCGGGCCGTGCCCTATCTCTTGCAGTGAACATCTGTCACCCATCCATGCCTGCGCCGTGAAGTTCCGTCGGCATCATCGGACAGCCGCACGGCCCGCCGCGTGACCCGGCCATGGCCCTTCGGTGAATGCTCGGCCAGCAAATCCCCATGCGCCGCCCAAGGGCGGGTTGTCCCGCTCTGTCGCCCCGGTCGACCGGCCCGCCCGCTCTTTCACCCGGCCGCGTCGAGCAGTGCGCGCCCCAGCCAGTCGGACCGGTCGCGGACCCCGGGGAGCGCGAAGAAGTAGCCGCCGCCGTACGGCTTGATGTAGTCCACCAGCGGCTCCCCCGCCAGCTTCTTCTGGACGGCGGCGAACTGCCGGTCCAGATCCTGCTGGAAGCAGCAGAACAGCAGACCGGTATCGAGGTCGCCGTTGTCCCGCACGCCCCGGTCGTAGTTGTAGCCGCGCCGCAGCAGCCGGGCGTTCTCGGTGGCCGGGGTGCGGGGGTTGGCGAGCCTGATGTGCGCGTCGAGCGGGATCACGCTGCCCTGCGGGTCCTGGTCGAACCGCGGTATGTCGGTCTCGGCGCGGCCGTCCAGCGGCGCGCCGGTGTCGCGGGCCCGGCCCATCATGCGCTCCTGCTCGCGCAGGGAGACCCGGTCCCAGAACTCCACCATCATCCGGATCAGCCGCACCACCTGGTAGCTGCCGCCCTCCGCCCACCCCGGCTCGCCCGAGCCTCGCCCCACCCACACCAGCCGGTCCATCAGCCGGGCGTCGGTGGTGTCGGGGTTGGCCGTGCCGTCCTTGAAACCCATCAGATTGCGCGGGTTCCCCGAGGGGCGCGGTGGCGAGACGAAGCCCTCGGTACGCCAGCGGACCTGCATCGCTCCCCGGGTGTGCCGGGCGAGGTCGCGGAGCGCGTGCGCCAGTGTGTCGGGGTGGTCGGCGCACAGCTGGATCAGCAGATCGCCGTGGCACCAGGCGGCTTCGAGGTCGTCGTCGGGGAACACGTCCATCGACCGCAGCCCGCGCGGACGCAGCGGCGCGAGGGAGAAGCGGTCGTCGAAGAGCGAGGCGCCCACGGCGACCGTGGCCGTCAGCCCGTCGGCGGGGACGACCGGTCCGAGCACCCCGGAGTCGGACGGCGGCGCGGAGATCCCCAGCGGCCCGGGGACCCCGCCGCCGGTCAGGAACCGCAGCCGCTCGGTGAGGGTCCGCAGGAGTGCGGCGAGTCCGGCGCGGTCGCGCGCGGTGAGGTCGAAGGAGGTGAAGACGGCGTGCCGCTGGGCCGGGGTGAGGATTCCGGCCTGGTGGGGACCGTGGAAGGGGACGGTACGGTCCGCCGCGCCGTCCGTGGCCCGCCCGGGGTCCGGCGCCGCCGTGGCGGAGGGCGGTCCGATCCCGGCCGCCCCCACTGCGGCGCCCGTCACCAGGGCGCGTCGCAGCAGGACGCGCCGTCGCAGGCTGTTGCCGGGGGTGGTGTCGCCGGTCATGATGTCCTCCGTACGTCGAAAATGACCGCCACCGGGGCGAGTTGTTCCGCGAGCTCCCCGAGGTCGGCGTTGATCCGCTCCCGTTGGGCTCTCGGCAGCGCGTCCGGCGGTCCGGTGACGGCGTCGAGATCGTGTCCGGTGGCGCGCAGCAGCCGCTCGGCGGCGGCCAGTCCGGGATAGCGGGGCGCGAGCAACGGGCGCAGTACGCCGAGGAGTTCCGCCGTGCCGTCCAGGCCGGCCCGTGCGGTGGCGAGCGAGGTTCCGCTGCCGAAGTCGGAGCGTCCGGTCAGGTCGAGCTGGAGGGAGTCCTCGGTGATCTCGTGCGCCCGCAGCCCCAGGTCGAGCGGGTCCATCCGGGCGGCGGCCCACTGGGTCCGCAGCTGCCGCGCATCGGCGGCGAGCCGATCGGCGGGGCCGCGCAGCTCCTGGGCGGACTGGTGGTGCCACAGTCCGTACTCGACCCGGTGGAAGCCGGTGAACCCCTTGTCGCGCGGGCCGTCCGGCAGTCCGGCATCGGTGCCGTCGACCGCGTCGCCGAGGTCGCCGAACGCGCCGTAGGCGCCACCGAGCCGGGTGTACGCGAGGTGCGCGGGGAGCCAGGCGGCGCGCGCCCCGGCCAGATCGCCCCGGTCCACCGCGTCGCGCAGCGCGTCCGTCTTCGCCACCACACCTCCGAATCCGGCGGTGACCCACGTCTGGTAGGCGAGCGTCGGCGGGATCAGATCGTGCTGGTTGACCGGCTGGACGGCGGGGCTGCTCACGGTCCGGCCGCCGGTGATCCGGACGGTGGGCCCGGTGACGGCGTCGGTGTCCTCGACCAGACAGCGGAAGGCGTAGCCGCCCCGGCCGAGGGCGACCAGGATCGGCCGGGTGGTCCCCGGCGCCAGACCGTCGACCTCGCCGAGCAGGGCGCCGGAGCTGTCGGTGAGATAGACCTCGGCGGCCGAGGCGGTGCCGTTGTGGACGTCGAAGACCTGGAGCCCGGGGCGGGGGGTGCGCCAGCCCCGGCCGCAGGCGTCCGCGGCGGCGGAGACGCCGACGGTGGTGTGGCGCAGCCCGTCCGCGCCCGTGGTGGCCGCTGTACGGGCGACGGGTCGCGGATGGTCCCCGGCGACCGCCACCAGCAGGATGCCCCCGGCACCGGCCAGCGCCGCGCACACGGCGAGCAACAGCCGTACGCGACGCCGGCCGGGGGCCGTGGGGGGCCGGTCCGTGGGGTCGGGGGCGGAGTCGGGAGGAAAGGGGCGACGGTTCACGGAACCGGATGCTAGTTCCCGGTTCCCGGGGCCCCGGGAACCGTTCGGTGAAGTTCCGCCGAAGTTCGGGTGACCGGCGGGCCACCCGAACGCGCGTTAATCGACGCCGGGCAGGATGTGCGGCTCCGCGAGGTCGTCCTCGTAACCGGCGAGTCTGATGGGGGCGGAGCGCGCCCAGACCTCCAGATTGCCGATCTTCTCGGCTCCGCGGGTCCGTTCGGCGGACTCCGCCGGACGCTGTTCACGCTGGGTCACATCTGGTGTCACCGCGCACTCCTCATGTGTCGCGCAACTCTGGGACAGGGCGTTCCGTCGCGGTGGCGTCGTTTGTCGGACGGGAGCGCGGCCGTGGTAGTGGGCCTGTCCCTGAGGGGCGGCCGTGGGGATGGTGTATCCCTGTGTGGCCGTCCACGTGCACCAGAGTAACCAGATGAGCGCCGGCGCGCTCTATAGGGCTCGCTTTCGAGTGATGTTTTGGCCAACCGGCCGACCAGCGGTCGACCTGGTTGAACGGTGCCGGATTACCAGTTGGCGGGCGCGTAGTCCTTGAGGAAACAGCCGTAGAGGTCTTCGCCGCTCTCGCCCCGCACGATCGGGTCGTACACCCGCGCCGCGCCGTCGATCAGGTCCAGCGGGGCGTGGAAGCCCTCGTCGGCCAGGCGCATCTTGTCCGGATGCGGGCGCTCGTCGGTGATCCAGCCGGTGTCGACGGCGGTCATCAGGATCCGGTCGGTCTCGAACATCTCCTGGGCGCTGGTACGGGTGAGCATGTTCAGCGCGGCCTTGGCCATGTTGGTGTGGGGGTGGCCCGCGCCCTTGTAGCCACGGCTGAAGACGCCCTCCATGGCGGAGACGTTCACGACGTAGGCGCGCTCGGCCCCGGCCGCGGCCATCGCCGGGCGCAGCCGGCTGATGAGGATGAACGGCGCGGTGGAGTTGCACAGCTGCACTTCGAGCAGTTCGACCGCGTCGACCTCGGAGACCGTCTGGACCCAGCTGTTGGAGTCGTGCAGATCCGGTACGAGACCGCCCGCGTCGATCGCGGTGCCCGCCTCGATCCTGGCGAGGGTGGCGGAGCCGCCGAGCAGGGCGAGGCCGGTGACGTCGGAGGCGCTCAGGGCCTCCACCCCGGCGGCGGGCAGCACGGCCTGGGCGCCGCTGCCGAAGGCCCCGATGACCTGCGAGGCGGGGAGCGCGCCGGCGGGCAGGGGCGCGGACTCGGCGGCGAGCAGCTCGCGGTAGGCGCCCGGGGAGCGGCGTACCGTCTGCGCGGCGTTGTTGATCAGGATGTCGAGCGGACCCTCGGCCGCGACGGCGTCGGCCAGCGCGACGACCTGCGCGGGGTCCCGCAGATCGATTCCGACGATCTTGAGGCGGTGGATCCAGTCCTCGCTGTCGGGCATCGCCTTGAAGCGGCGGATCGCGTCACCGGGGAAGCGGGTGGTGATGGTGGTGTGGGCGCCGTCGCGCAGCAGCCGCAGCGCGATGTACATACCGATCTTGGCCCGGCCGCCGGTGAGCAGCGCGCGGCGGCCCGTCAGATCCGTACGGGCGTCGCGGCGGGCGCGGTTCTCGGCGGCGCACGGCTGGCAGAGCTGGTGGTAGAAGGCGTCGACCTCGGTGTAGCGGGTCTTGCAGATGTAGCAGGAGCGGGGGCGCTGGAGTATGCCCGCGATGTCCCCGGCAGCCGACGAGGAGGGCAGCAACCCCTGGGTCTCGTCGTCGATGCGCTCGGCGGAGCCGGTCGCGGTGGCCTCGGTGACGGCCTTGTCGTGGGCGGTCTTGGCGGCCCTGCGCTCCTGACGGCGACGCTGCTTCACGGTCCGGTAGATCCCGGCGGTGGCCCGCCGGACGGCGATGGCGTCGGGGTGGTCGACGTCCAGCTTGTCGAGTTCGTCGAGAACGGCCAGACAGACGGCCATCCGGTCGGGGTCGATGCCGGGACCGTAGGTCTGGCTCTCGCCGTACGCCGGGCTCTCGCCGTACGCGGGGCTGTCCTCTGTCACCGTCATCGCCGCTGCCGTTCCTCGATCACTCATGGGTCACCCGGGTCACCCGTACGCCGGAGTCCCCGTTTGGGGCTTTTATTGACTATTGCGGCCGTCCCCGCAGGTCAGGTGCGTACCCGCGGAAAGGGTGCCAGCAAAATCCCGGCATTCTATCCCGTGCCGGCCCTCTCCTGCTCACCCGCCGGGACGCGGACGCCCAGGAACCGGGTGGTCCGGCGCAGTCCGAAGCCCAGTGACTCGTACAGCCTGATCGCGTTCGTGTTGTCGGCGGCCGCGTGCAGGAAGGGGACCTCGCCCCGGGCCCTGATCCCGTCGGCGACCGCCAGGACGAGCTGGGCCGCGAGCCCCCGGCCACGGAACTCGGGGGCGGTGCAGACGGCACTGATCTCGGTCCAGCCGGTGGGGTGCAGCCGCTCCCCCGCCATCGCGACGAGCGCGCCCTCGCGGCGGACGCCCAGATAGGTCCCCATCTCGATGGTGCGCGACAGGAAGGGCCCCGGCCGGGTCCGCTCCACCAGGGCGAGGATCTCCGGCACGTCGGCCGGGCCCAGGAGCACCGCCTCCTCGTACGGCGCCGTGGCGAGCCCGGCGTCGACGAGCTGCACCCCGTCCGCCCGGAAGGTGACCTCCCAGTCGGCGGGCGGCGGGGTGGTGTATCCGGCGAGCGAGAGGGAGCCGCCGGGACCCGCGAAGACGGCGGCGTCCGCCCAGTCCGCCGCGTCGGGGTCGTCGGGCAGCGCCAGCCAGGGCGAGACCTCGGGCGGGTAGCGCAGCAGCCGGCCGCGCCGCTCGGCGAAGTGCGCGTGCGGCCCGGTGAGGGAGGAGCGCGCGGGACTGTCCAGCGGGTGGGGGCCCTGGCTCCCGGCCGGTACGGGCCGCTCGGCCGGTACGGGCCGCTCGGCAGGTACGGGCCGCTCGGCAGGTACGGGCCGCTCGGCAGGTACGGGCCGCTCGGCAGGTACGGGCTGTTGGGCCGGTACGGGCTGTTGGGCCGGTACGTCCCGCCGCACCGGTACGGGCCGCTGGATGCCGCTCACGCGCCGACCTCGATCACTGTCTTCCCCTTGGCATGTCCGCTCTCCACCGCGCTCAGCGCCTCGCCCGCCCGCTCCAGCGGGAAGGCCAGGGTCACATACGGCCGCAGCGCGCCGGCCACCACCAACCGCGCGACCTCGTCGAGGACGGCAGCCGTCCGCCGCCGTACGACCACCGCGCCGCCCAGCTCCACCACCGCCGTCTTGTCGGCCACGCTCAGCAGCTTCGTACGGTCGTCGAGGAGTACGGCCGCGGCTTCGAGGTCGGCGCCGCCCACCAGGTCGAGGACCGCGTCGACGCCGTCGGGCGCCACGGCCCGGACACGCTCCGCGAGGCCGGGGCCCGGCGGAACGTGGACCGCGCCCAGCGACTCGACGAACTCCTTCTTGGCCGCGCTCGCCGTGCCGATGACCGTCAGCCCCTCGCCCCGGGCGATCCGGGCGGCGGCCACCCCCACCCCGCCGCCCGCGCCGAGGATCAGCAGGGTCGCGCCGGGTGCCAGGGCCGCGTGGCGCACGGCGTCGTAGGCAGTCGCCGCCGCGACCGGCAGACAGGCCGCGTCCGTGGCCGGCAGCGCGGCCGGGCGGTGGGCGGTGACCGCGGCGGACAGCAGGGTGTGCTCCGCGTAACCGCCGGTCAGCGTGGAGCCGAAGACCTCGTCGCCCACGGCGAAGCCCTCGACCCCGGCGCCGATCTCCCGGACCACCCCGGCGGCCTCGCTGCCGAGCACGGCGGGCAGCTCGGCGGGCGGCTCGCCCGGCCTGCGGTAGCCGCCGCGCAGCTTCCAGTCGACGGGGTTGACGCCCGCCGCGCGCACGGCGATCAGCAGCGCGCCGGGGCCGGGGCGGGGCGGCGGCCGGTCGATGAAGGTCTGCGTCTCGGGACCGCCGTGCCGGGTGAAGACATACGCCGTGGACATGCCGGGTGACTCCTCGCTCTGCCGGACAACAGAAGAGGGAATGCCGATCACCCGGCCCACTATTCCCGGGCGGCCCGTCCGCCTCGTACCGCCCGTCGCTCAGAACGCGTAGCAGTCCCCGCGCGGGAGCCGGGCGCCTCCGCCGGGCCGGGACACCCCCGCTGACCAGGGCTACCGTCCCGGGGGAGGAATCCGTGGGCGGTGCGTACTACGACGGCAGTACGCATGATCGACCTCTGGGGGACGACGCCGAAACCTCCCGGACGAGAGATCGTGGAAGACATGAGTGCACTCGCGCTGTCCGTCCTCCTGTCGCTGGTCTCCGCGGTCGCCTACGCCTCCGGGGCGATCCTCCAGGAGCACGTCGCGGCGGCCACCCCCGACCGTCCCTACGCGCCCCTGCACCACGGGGTGTGGTGGGCCGCCGTCGCCCTGAACGGGGCGGGTGCGGCGCTGCATGTCGTGGCGCTGGCGTACGGACCACTCAGCCTGGTGCAGCCGCTCGGCGCGCTCACCATCGTCTTCGCGCTGCCGCTGGCGGCGCTCTTCGTGGGGCGCCGGGCCGGGCGGACCGCGTGGCGCGGGGCGCTCATGACGTCCGTGGGGCTGGCCGGGCTGCTGGCGCTGACCAGCGGTTCGGACGCGCACTCGCTGGCGGGCGGGGAGCGGCTGACGCTGGCGGCGGTCACCGCCGGCGGGGTGGGGCTGCTCTTCCTGGTCGCGCAGCTCATCGGGCGGCCGGTGGTACGGAGTCTGCTGCTGGCCACGGCGGCGGGGGTGTCCTTCGGGATCGCCTCGGTCTTCACCAAGACCGTGGCCGTGGAGTGGACCTCCGGCACGCCGGCCCTCCAGTTGCCGAGTCTGTCGGCCATCGCGGTGTTCGCGGTCTGCGGGCTGCTGCTCTCGCAGGCGTCCTACCGGGGCGCCGGGCTGGCCGCCCCGCTGGCCATGGTCACCGTCGCCAACCCGGTGGTGGCCGCCGCCGTGGGGCTCACGCTGTTCGGCGAGGACTTCCGGTACGGCACGCTCGGCGCGGCGCTGGCACTGGTCGCCGGGGCGGTCGCGGCGGGCGGTCTGGTGCTGCTCACCACGGAGCGGCTGGGCGCGGCGGCGCGGGAGGCGCAGCGGCCCCGGGGCCCCGCCCGTGCGGACGCCCCGGAGCCGGTCGCGTACGACACCGGGAACGGCGCGGCCGGGGCCACCCGGGTGGACGCCCGGCACCGGAACGCCGTCCGTCCCCGGTCACAGGTCCGGCCCGCACCGGCCGGGGTGCCACCGCGCGGCGCGGACTCAGACCTGGACGCCGCCCGCCCGCAGATAGGCGAGCGGGTCGATGTCGGTTCCGTAGCCGGGCCCCGTACGCATCTCGAAGTGGAGGTGCGGACCCGTGCTGTTGCCGGTGGATCCTGACCGGGCGATCCGCTGGCCGCCGCCGACGTTCTGGCCCTCGCGGACCGTGAGCGCGGACAGATGCGCGTACTGGCTGTACTTGCCGTCCGCGTGCCGGATCACCACCTGGTAGCCGTACGCGCCCGCCCAGCCCGCCGAGACCACCCGGCCCGCGGCGACGGCCTTCACGGAGGTGCCGGTGGGGACCGGGAAGTCCACACCCGTGTGGTACCCGCTGGCCCAGGAGCCCGACTGGCGGTAGCGCGTGCCGGTGCCCCCGGCGACCGGGGCGGACACCACGTCCGTCTTCGAGACGGCCTGCGCGGGCGCCTCGGCCTGCTGTTTCTTCTCCGGGGCCGGGGCCGGGGCCTTGGGCGCGGCCTTCTCCCCGGTCTTCTGCCTGGCCTTCTCCCTGGCCGGTGTCTGCACCCGCAGCACCAGCTTCTGCCCGGGAAAGATCAGGTCCGGGTCGTCACCGATGACCTTGCGGTTCTCCTCGTACAGCCGCCGCCAACCGCCCTTGACGGACTCCTCGACGGCGATCCCGGTGAGCGAGTCCCCGCGCGCCACGGTGTAGCCCTCGCGCTGGGTCGGTACGGAGGTGGGCGAGGCGGCCTTCCTGGCGCTCTTCGTGGTACGGGAGGACGCCTGGGCCTTCAGCGTGTCGCGGGTGGGGTCCGGCGTGATGTCCGGCGCGCCGCCGCCCCGGGTCAGCCCCGCGCGGACCGAGCAGGCGGGCCAGGCTCCGGGTCCCTGGCCCTTGAGCACCTTCTCCGCGACGGCGATCTGCTGGTCCTTGGTGGCGAGGTCGGCCCGTGCGGCGTAGTTCCGGCCGCCGTACGCCTCCCAGGTGGACTGGGTGAACTGGAGTCCGCCGAAGTAGCCGTTCCTGGTGTTGATGTTCCAGTCGTTGGTCGACTCGCAGGCGGCGACCTTCTCCCAGACGTCCACCGACGCCCCGTGGGCGGTCCCCCCGGCGATGAGCGGCAGCGCCATCCCGGCGCCGCCCGCCGTGACGGTCAGTGAGGCGCGGTTGATACGGCTCGGCTGATATCGGCGGTGCCGACCGGTTGCGGCCATGGTTCTGGCTCCCCCCACTGGCTGTAGGCGCCTGTGTTGCAGGACACGTCGGGCGGCCAACGTAAGGGCTGCGCAAGGACGATGACAAGACCTCACCCCTGGGCGAGACCGCCGTACCGCGACCGGGACACCGCCCCTGCGGAAACCGCCGCCCGGCCGGCAGCGGGGTGGTCGGATCCGGCCGGTTGTGGACCGGGGCGGGCGCGGGCAGGGGCGGTCACCCGTTCGGGCTCATAGGTCGTTTGTACAAGCAAGCGACCGGTCGCGATCAGGCTCTTCACCGCGCCTGCTGTGCCCGTCCCTGCCCGTAACGCCGGGGCCGTCCGGCCTGGTCAGCGCCGTAGCGCGGGTCACCGCCCGCTTGGACACGGCGGAGCCCCCGGACCGGCGCCCGATGTGGTGGACGGCGGGCCGGTCCACCGCCCGTCCGGGTTCATCCGCTGGACGCCTCTCGCGTTCGCGCGGTGAACACGGCACGATGCGACAGACCGGAAATACCTGAGGTTCCGGGCCGCTTGATCATTGTTGAACAGCCGTGTTCGTCGCTACGTATCCCTCTCCGGTCGGGTCCCTCCCCTTCCGAAGGGCCCGATCGCGCAGGGCACGGCACATCCGACGGATATCCAGGAGCACACGC
Organism: Streptomyces sp. NPDC088554; assembly: GCF_044752945.1. NCBI lineage: Bacteria > Bacillati > Actinomycetota > Actinomycetes > Kitasatosporales > Streptomycetaceae > Streptomyces > Streptomyces sp. NPDC088554. Next base: position 107,758 of record NZ_JBIVMF010000018.1, read on the forward strand.
ATGAGTGGTACTGCCCAGATCGGCGTCACGGGGCTCGCGGTGATGGGCCGCAACCTCGCCAGGAACTTCGCCCGCAACGGCTTCACCGTCGCCCTGCACAACCGCACCGCGTCGAAGACCCTGGCCCTGGCGGACGAGTTCGGTGACGAGGGCACGTTCATCCCGGCCGAGTCGGCCGAGGAGTTCGTCGCGGCGCTGGAGCGGCCCCGCCGGCTGGTCATCATGGTGAAGGCGGGCGAGCCCACGGACGCCGTCATCGAGGAGTTCGCCCCGCTGCTCGAAGAGGGCGACGTCATCATCGACGGCGGCAACGCGCACTTCGCCGACACCCGGCGCCGTGAGAAGGACCTGCGCGAGCGCGGTATCCACTTCGTCGGCGTGGGCATCTCCGGCGGCGAGGAGGGCGCGCTGCACGGCCCGAGCATCATGCCCGGCGGCTCGGTCGAGTCGTACGCGTCGCTCGGCCCGCTGCTGGAGAAGATCGCCGGCAAGGCGAAGGACGGCACGCCCTGCTCCACGCACATCGGCCCGGACGGCGCCGGTCACTTCGTGAAGATGGTGCACAACGGCATCGAGTACGCCGACATGCAGCTGATCGCCGAGGCGTACCACCTGCTGCGGTCCGTCGCCGGGTACTCCCCCGCGAAGATCGCGGAGACCTTCAAGGCGTGGAACACCGGCCGGCTCGACTCGTATCTGATCGAGATCACCGCCGAGGTCCTCGCCCACACGGACGCGGCCACCGGCAAGCCCTTCGTGGATGTCGTGGTCGACCAGGCCGAGCAGAAGGGCACCGGCCGCTGGACCGTGCAGATCGCCCTCGACCTCGGTATCCCGGTCTCCGGTATCGCCGAGGCGGTCTTCGCCCGCTCGCTGTCCGGCCACGCCGGGCTGCGCGAGGCGTCCCGCACGCTGCCGGGCCCGACCGCGACGCCGCTGGGCGAGGCCGACGCGGCGCGCTTCGCCGACCGGGTCGAGCAGGCGCTGTACGCGTCGAAGATCGTGTCGTACACCCAGGGCTTCCACCAGATCCAGGCGGGCAGCGAGGAGTACGGCTGGGACATCGACCTCGGCGCGGTCGCCTCCATCTGGCGCGAGGGCTGCATCATCCGCGCGGCGTTCCTCGACCGGATCCGCGAGGCGTACGACACGCGGAGCGACCTGCCGAGCCTGCTCTCCGACAAGGGCTTCGCCGAGGAGATCGGCGCGGCGCAGGACGACTGGCGCGCGGTCATCTCCGCCGCCGTCCAGCAGGGTGTGCCGACCCCGGGCTTCGCCGCGGCGCTCTCGTACTACGACGCGCTGCGCGCCGAGCGGCTGCCCGCCGCGCTGACCCAGGGCCAGCGCGACTTCTTCGGCGCGCACACCTACCGGCGCACGGACCGCGAGGGCGCGTTCCACACCCTGTGGGGCGGCGACCGCTCCGAGGTCGCGAGCTGACGCTGACGCACCCGACGGCCTAGAACGGCCTGGGCTCCGGCTCCGGTACGGGGCCGGGGTCCGGCGGGCCCGGTACCGGGTCGGGGCCGGGGATGGGCGCCGGGGGCGGCGGCATGGGGATGGGGCTCGGTACGGGACCGGGCCCCGGCAGCGGACCGGGGGGAGCCGGCGGTACGGGCGGGCTGGTCATGCCTGTCCTCCAGAGGTGACGGAAGTGTCCGTTCCCAATGTCTCCCGGAGCGCCTGCCACCGCGCGCGGCCGTCATCCGGACGGGTTCGCCCGACGGCCGCCCGCGCGCCCGGCCGCCCGGCCCCGGCGCGGGTCAGCAACTCCTCGTGGACGAGATGGCGCAGCGCGAGCCCCGGGTGGTCCGCGTCCCGCAGGGCGTCGAAGACCGGGAGATGGGCCGGGGAGGTGTGCAGCAGCGCGAGCGGGGCGGCCGCTACGGACGCGTCCCCGGCGCGACGGCGTGCGGGCCGCGTACCGTACCGCTGTCCGGTACGGGCGCCGACGCGTCCGTACCCAGCTCGACCACCCGGTTGTCCGGGCCGACGTGGACGATCCTCGGGGTGAGCGCCCGCGCCTCGGCGTCGTCGAGCTGGGCGTAACTGATGAGGATCACCAGGTCCCCGGGGTGGACCAGATGGGCGGCGGCGCCGTTGATGCCGATGACTCCGGAGCCGCGTTCGCCCTCGATGGCATACGTTTCGAGCCGGGCGCCGTTGTCGATGTCGACGATGTGCACGAGTTCACCGGGCAGCAGATCGGCGGCCTCCAGCAGCGCGGCGTCCACGGTGACGGAGCCGACGTAGTGCAGGTCGGCGTGGGTCACGGTGGCCCGGTGGATCTTGGATTTGAGCATGGTGCGCAGCACGGCGTCACTCCCTGCCGGTCAATAGGGTCGCGCCCCCGTCGTGGGGTACGCGCCGACGTCGGCAAGGGTACGCGGCCCGGCCCACCCGCCATCGGCCCGGTCAGAACTCGGCGACGACCGGCCCGGCCGCCTCGGCGTCCGCCGCCAGGTCCCTGGCGCGTTTGCGGACGACCGTGGCCGCGGCCGCCGCGCTCACCATGAAGGCGACGGGGACCATCCAGTGCCGGTCGAGGGCGTGGCAGGTGGCGTGGTCGAGGGAGTAGCGGCCCGCGCCGATGAGGCCGATGGAGGCCGCGGTCCAGCCGAGGAGGGCCGGGTACTCGAAGCCGCCCGACTGGGCGAAGAACCCGCCGGACCAGTGCACCGCCACCGCGCCCGCCATGCCGCCCGCCGCCGCGGCCCCGGCCGCCGGGGTGGCCAGCCCGAGCGCCAGCAGCAGCCCGCCGCCCGCTTCGGCCGCCCCGGCGGCGAGCGCGTTCCGTCTGCCGGGTCTGAAGCCCATGGCCTCCATCGACTGGGCGGTGCCGTCGATCCCCCCGCCGCCGAACCAGCCGAGGAGTTTCTGCGCTCCGTGCGCGGCGAGCACCCCTCCGGTGCCCAGTCGCAGGGCGAGCAGTCCGAGGTCACGGCGGCTGTGACAGGTCATGGCGGGCTCCGGGGTCCGTGGGTGGGTCCGTACGGCTCCACTCTCGGCCCGCCCGCCGGTGGAGGGTGACTCTTGCTGGGCCGTACGGGGAGGGGCGGCGGCCGGGTCCGTACGAGACGGGAGCCGCCTCGTACCTCCCCGCGCGTGCCCGGGCCCGAGCGCGCCGGGCACGCTCGGGCCCGGGACCTCCGTCGGGCGGGGTGGGCTCAGGGAGGGAGGGGTCAGCTCTGCGGCGGGCGGTCTCCGGAGGGCGGGGGCTCCTCCGTGCCGAGCTGCTCGTTGATCTTCTTCTGCGCCATGTCGACCTGGCTCTTGTACTTGTTCCCGGTCTTCCGGTCGAACGCGTCACCGGCCTTGTCCACACCTTGGCGGACCATGCCTTCACGCCCCTTGATGAGGCTCTTCAGCTTGTCGAGCATCGACATGTTCGGACTCCTCGCTCGGAACGTACTCACGTCCACCATCGTCGTCGCCCGTCGATCCCGCATCCGCTGGACGCCGGCCTCAGCCCAGCGCGGCGCCGGCCCCGCCCTTCGGGGCGCCCGTCAGCTCCTCGCGCGGGGTGGCGATGGTGCTCCTCGGCGGGGTGACGGTCCCGTCGGGGTGGCCGGGCATCCTCGGGGTCTTCGTGCCGTACAGCCAGTCGCCGAGGAAGCCGGACAGATCCTGTCCGGAGACCTCGGAGGCGACCGCGATGCAGTCCTGGGTGGACGCGTCGGCGTTGCGGTACCGGTCGACGAAGGTGTGGTCGATCCTGGCGAAGGTCTCCTCGCCGACCAGGTTCCACAGCGCGTACAGGGTGAGCACTCCTCCGAGGCAGCGCTGGCTGTGGAAGAGATCAGCGGCGGTCGGGGAGGCAACCGGGCCCCGTCCTCGCGCCACTGGCCACTGGGGTGGTCGTTGCACGGGAACACCGTGCGCGCCAGCTCCGGCTGCCCGGCCACGGCGAATCCGTCGAGGGTGGGCACCCAGCCGTTGCGCGGCGGCTGGAGCTTGCACGGGTCGGCGGTGTGGTCGATCCGTACCGTCAGCGGGGAGCCGTTCCTGACGCACGAGGCCGGGGTGACGATCAGTTTCTCCGCGAGCTGTTCGACCGCCCACCGTGACCGCGTGGACGACCGGGCCGAACAGGTCCAGGGAGAAGCGGGAGAGGTTCTGGGCGGCGCGGGCGGTGAGGGTGACGCACGCGTCGACGAGCCGGGTGTCGGCGCGGTACGTGAAGTCCAGCAGGTACGCCGAGACGCGGTATCCGGTGTTGCCGAGCACGGGGTAGACCGGGTCGCCCGGACCGCCGCCGCCCGGGGTGCCGCCGCCAGCCCGCGCCCAGCAGGCCCCGGGCCGTCGCGGAGACGGCCTCGTCGGCCCTGGCCACGGGGGCGAGGGCCGCCGCCGGAGCGACCGATCGGTGCCGTGGATAAACATGATCACCGATGAAGATCACGGTCCCCGCGCACTTCGCCCCCACTCCGGGCGATCCGCCGAGAAAAACGCCTACCGGAGGCCGGGCAGCGCGCGTACCTCCTCGGTCTTCAACAGCCGCGCGAGAACGAGGTACACCACGGCCAGGACGACCGTCCCCGCCGCCGCCGCCAGTGCGGTCGTCCGGATGCCCGTACCCACCGCCCCCGGCAGCACGTCGGCACAGGCGCGGGCAGCGGCCACGCCGAGGGCGGCGGCCGGGGCGGCGGCGAGGAAGAACTTCGCATAACCGGCGCCCAGGGCCCGGCCCTCACCGATCGGCCCGCCGAGCCTCCGGCGCAGCCGCCACACGGTCAGGGCGAGCCCGGCGACGTACGACAGGGTGTACGCGGCGGCCATCCCGGTGACCGCCCAACGCGCGGGCAGCAGTAGATGGCACCCGGTGGCCAGGGCGATATTGACGGCGGCGGTCCACGCGGCCATCAGGAACGGGGTGCGGGTGTCCTCGAAGGCGTAGAAGGCGCGCAGCAGTACGTACTGGACGGAGAAGGGGATCAGGCCGAGGCCGAACGCCTGGAGCATGTGTCCCATCGGCCGGACTGAGGCGGCGTCGGCCGCGCCATGGGCGAAGAGCAGCTCCGCGATCCACGGTCCGAGGGCGAGGAAGAGGAATCCGGCAGGCACGATGACCACGCCCGTCAGCCGCAGCGCGCGGGTGAGGTCGGCGCGCAGATCCTGGATCCGGCCCTCGGCGGCGGCTCTGCTCAAGCGCGGCAGCAGCGCGGTGACCAGGGAGACGGTGACGATGGACTGTGGCAGCAGCCAGATGGTCTGCGCGTAGCTGTACGCGGTGTATCCGGCGCCGGAGTGCGGAAGTTCGGCGTCGACGGCGTTGGCGTAGTTCGTGACGACGGTCAGCGCCACCTGGTTGACCAGGACGAACAGCAGGGTCCACTTCGCGGCGTGCGCGCTCCTGCCCAGCCCGGTGCCCCGCCAGTCGAACCGGGGCCGGAAGCGGAAGCCACTGGCGCGGACGAAGGGGATCAGCGCGACGGCCTGGAGGGCGATGCCGCAGGTCGTGCCGATCCCCAGCAGCCGCACCTGGGCAGTGGTGATGTCCTCGACCCGGTCGGGGACCGTCATCAGTCCCAGATAGCACGCGAACATGCCGATCAGTACGGTGTTGTTGAGCACCGGGGTCCACATCATCGCCCCGAACTTCTCGCGGGCGTTGAGAACTTGGCCCAGGATCGCGAACAGTCCGTAGAAGAAGATCTGTGGCAGCAGGAACCGGGCGAAGACCACGGTGAGTTCGAAGGCCGCGTGGGTGTCGGGGGTGTCCCTCATATAGAGGCCGACGATCCCCGGGGCCGCCCACACCGCCAGCGCGGTCCCGGCGCCCAGAAGACAGAGGACGAGCGTCACCAGCCGCTGTTCGTACGCCCGTCCGCCGTCCGCGTCCGTGGCCCTGGCCCGTACCAGCTGGGGTACGAGCACCGCGTTGAGCGCCCCGCCGATCAGCAGTGTGTACAGGCTCGTGGGCACGGTGTTCGCGGTGTTGTACGTACTGGCCAGCAGCCCCGTGCCGAGGGCCGCGGCCTGGAGTATCTGCCGGATCAGTCCGGTGGCCCGGGACACCACGGTGCCCAGGGCCATCAGCAGGGACGACCGTACGAGCCCTCCCCCGTCCTTCCCACCGCCCTCCTTCTTCCTCTTCTTCCTCTTCGGTGTGTCCGTCTCCGTGATCATCGCGCCAACCTAGCGCCAGGCCCGCGCCGCTCACCAACTCGCGGTCAGGCGACGGGTTCCCGCCGGGCAGCGGTAGAGCGCGCCGAGCGGGTCGGCGACCGCGTCACCGGCCGGGGCGGCGCCCATCAGCAGGACGTTCCAAGGGAGTCGGCTCTCGGTCTCGACGACGATCCCGTCGCCGGAGCGCCGGGTGGTGAAGACCGCGGCGGCGCCGGAGCCGTCGGGCAGCGGGATGGTGGTGACCACGTCCGCGCCGCCCTCGACGGAGGCCGGGGCCGGGGCGTACACCCGCAGTGTCACACCGTCGGCCCAGTCGTACTCGGGCGCCTCGTCGGTGGCGCCGAACGGGATCACCGCGCCCGGTCTGGCCAGCAGGGGCAGTGTGTCGAACCCGTGGGTCTCGCGCCGCCAGCCGGGTCCGGAGACCTCGGCGCCGGTGAGCACCTGGGTCCAGGTGCCCTCGGGCACGTAGTAGTCGACGGTGCCGTCCTCGGTGAAGACGGGGGCCACCAGCAGATCGTCGCCGAGCATGTACTGCCGGTCCAGCGGGTGGCAGGCCGGGTCGTCGGGGAACTCCACGAGCATCGCGCGCATCATGGGCGTGCCCAGCTCCCCGGCCTGGGTCGCCGCGCGGTAGAGGTACGGCATCAGCCGGTGTTTGAGCCGGGTGAAGGCGCGGGTGACGGCGACGGCCTCGTCGCCGTAGTCCCACGGCACCCGGTAGGACTTGGAGCCGTGCAGCCTGCTGTGCGAGGAGAGCAGGCCGAACTGCACCCAGCGTTTGAAGACGGCGGGGGTCGGGGTGCCCTCGAAACCGCCGATGTCATGGCTCCAGAAGCCGAAGCCGGACAGCCCGAGGGAGAGCCCACCGCGCAGCGACTCGGCCATCGCCTCGAAGGTGGACTCGCAGTCGCCGCCCCAGTGCACCGGCAGCCGCTGGCCCCCGGTGGTGGCGGAGCGCGCGAAGACGACGGCCTCGCCCTCGCCGCGCTCCCTCAGGAGCAGATCGTGGACGGTCTCGTTGTAGATCTGCGTGTAGTAGTTGTGCATGCGCTCGGGGTCGGAGCCGTCGTGCCAGACCACGTCGAGCGGGACGCGCTCGCCGAAGTCGGTCTTGAAGCAGTCCACGCCCTGGTCGAGCAGGACCCGCAGCTTGTCGGTGTACCAGGTGCACGCGGCCGGGTTGGTGAAGTCGACCAGGGCCATCCCCGGCTGCCAGCGGTCCCACTGCCAGACATCGCCGTCCGGCTTCCGCAGCAGATAGCCCTCGGCCATCCCCTCGGCGAAGAGCGGGGACTTCTGCGCGATGTACGGGTTGATCCAGGCGCAGATCCGTAGTCCCCGTTCCTTCAGCCGGGCCAGCATGCCCTCCGGATCGGGGAAGACCTCCGGGTCCCAGACGAAGTCGCTCCACTGGTACTCGCGCATCCAGAAACAGTCGAAGTGGAAGACGCTCAGCGGGATTTCGGCGTCGGCCATGCCCTGGACGAAGCGGTTCACCGTCGCCTCGTCGTAGGAGGTGGTGAAGGAGGTGGAGAGCCACAGCCCGAAGGACCAGGCGGGCGGCAGCGCGGGACGGCCGGTGAGCGCGGTGTACCGGGCGAGGATCTCGCGGGGTCCCGGGCCGTGGATCACGTAGAACTCCAGGCTCTGGTCCTCGACACTGAACTGGACCCGTCCCACGGCCTCCGAGCCCACCTCGTACGACACCTTCCCGGGATGGTTGACGAAGACGCCGTACCCCCGGTTGGTGAGGTGGAACGGGATGTTCTTGTACGCCTGTTCGCTGCTGGTGCCGCCGTCCGCCTGCCAGATGTCCACGGTCTGGCCGTTCTTGACGAACGGGGTGAAGCGCTCGCCGAGTCCGTACACACTCTCGCCGACGCCCAGCGACAGCTGCGCGAGCATGAAGTGCCGGTCCTCGGCGTCGGTGGCGAAACCGGCGCCGCGCGCGCCGAGGGAGGTCAGGGTCCGCCCGCCCGCGATGAAATCCAGCTGCCAGGGGGCGTCGGTGTCGGTGCGCAGGGCGAGGTCGCCGGAGATCAGCTCGATCACCGACCCCTCCCTGACGGCCTTGGCCCCGGTGCCGTCCGTACCGACGGCGAGCGCGAACTCGGGGCGCCGGGGCGCCCGGCCGCCGTGGTGGGTGACGCGGACACCGATCACGCCCTCGGCCGGTGACCAGCATTCCACCGTCAGCAGGGGGCTGTTGAGTGTGTCGCCGCGGTGTGTCACCCGGGCGACCGGGGCGTGGAGCGTGACCCGGTCGTCGGTGACGACGGCGTCGGCGACCGAGACCGCGTGGCGCGCGGTGACGCCGGGGCGCATCAGCCAGTACCCGTCGGTGAACTTCATCAGTGCTCCCGCTCTCTGCTCGTCGCTGTCCACAGCCGTGCGGCCCTGGCGCCTCACGGAACCAGCCGCGCCGCCACACGGAACCCAGCCGTACTGTCCCGCGGTGGACGGAGGAGGACGGGAGGCCGCGCGGGGAGTCGTACAGTCGAATCGATTCGATCGATGCTGCGGCGATGCTAGGCGCTCGCCGAAACGGCGACAAGGGGGTGTTCCGGCCGCGGTACGGGCGTCAGGGCCCGTCGGGTGAGCCGAGCGGGGAATCGCCCGGCAGCAGGACCGGGGCGATCAGCAGATGGCCGACGGAGTCGGCGAGCAGGCGCTCGCTGGGCCCGGGACCCCGCGCGCCGTCCTCGCGCAGCGCCGCCGCGGCGGACACGGCGAGCCGGGTGACCTCGGCGGCCAGCGTCCCGACCGGCAGCTCGATCCGGGGCAGCCGGCGGCTCGACGGGTCGCCCGGGAGCGTACCGATGACGACGACCGTGAGGTCCTCGGGCACCCGGAGCCCCTCCGCCGTCACCGACGCCAGGATGTGGTGGTGCGCGGAGGCGTGCTGCACGATCAGGGCGGTCGGCCGCCCGCCCGCGTCCCCGAGCAGCCCGCGCAGCCGGTGCGCCAGCCGGGCGGGATCGCCCACGGAGTGCACCACCTTGACGGCGGCTCCGGTCGCCCCGGCCCCCCGGCGCGCCCCGGCGATCCCGCGCAGCGCGTAACTGCGCCGCCCCCTGACCTCCGCCTCACCGGGCGCCAGGTACACCATCGCGCGGTGTCCGGCGGCGGCCAGTTCGCGCACCGCGAGGGCCGCCGCCGCCTCCCAGTCGAGGTCGGTCCAGGGGAGCGCGTCCTCGTCGGCGGGCCGCCCGATCAGCGCCGCCGGGAAGCCCAGTTCCCGTACGACGTCGATCCGGGCGTCCTCCATGTCGACCGCCATCAGGACCGCCGCGTCGGCCAGCCCGCTGCGGGCCACCCGGCGCAGCCCCTCGGCCTTGTCCTGGGACGTGGTGAGCAGCAGATCGAAGCCGAGGACGTTGGCCGCGTCGCTGACCTCGATGGCGAACCGGCCGTCCACGGAGGGCCGCCCCCCGGCCGCGCGCGGCAGCGCCAGGGCGAGTACATGGGTACGGCTGCTGCGCAGGGTCCTGGCGCTGGCCCGTGGGTGGTAGCCGAGCGCCTCCACGGCCTCTCGCACGCGCAGCCGGGTCTCCTCGGAGATGGACCGGGAGCCGTTGAACACGTACGAGACGGTGCTCGGCGCGACCCCGGCCCGCTCGGCGACGTCCCTGATGGTGGCCATCCTCGCCCCTTCGGTGGCGTGATGGACCATCGTAACGAACGGCGGGACGGGCCTCGGAGGGGCGAACCCGGGGAAGATGACCTCCGGACCGTATCGGACAGAATTGATCGATACAGAGCGTCATGAAGCAGCAATCGATCTGGAGGAGTGCGCAGATGCCGCACGAACGAGCGGGACAGCAGGCGCGGCCGGAGGAGCTCATCGATGTCGCCCGGCTGGTGACCTCGTACTACGCGCTGCACCCCGACCCGAGTGAGCCGGGTCAGCGAGTGGCGTTCGGGACCTCGGGCCACCGGGGGTCGGCGCTGGCCACCGCCTTCAACGAGGACCACATCGCCGCGACCAGTCAGGCGATCTGCGAGTACCGGGCCCGGCAGGGCACCGACGGGCCGCTCTTCCTCGGCGCCGACACGCACGCGCTGTCCGAGCCGGCCCGGGTGACCGCCGTCGAGGTGTTCGCCGCCAACGGGGTGACGGTGCTCATCGACAGCGCCGACGGCTACACGCCCACCCCGGCGGTCTCGCACGCGATCGTCACCCACAACCGGGGCCGGACCTCGGGCCTGGCCGACGGTGTCGTCGTCACCCCGTCCCACAACCCGCCCGCCGACGGCGGCTTCAAGTACAACCCGCCGAGCGGCGGCCCGGCCGGGTCGGCGGCGACCGACTGGATCCAGGACCGGGCCAACGAGATCATCGCGGGCGGCCTCAAGGACGTACGACGGCTGCCCTGCACGCGCGCCCTGGCCGCGCCGACGACCGGGCGGTACGACTTCCTCGGTACGTACGTGTCGGACCTGCCCGCCGTCCTCGACCTGGACGCGGTACGCGCCGCCGGGGTGCGCATCGGAGCCGATCCGCTGGGCGGCGCGTCGGTCGCGTACTGGGGCCGGATCGCCGAGCAGCACCGGCTGGACCTCACCGTGGTCAATCCGCTCACCGACCCGACCTGGCGGTTCATGACGCTGGACTGGGACGGGAAGATCCGGATGGACTGCTCGTCGCCGTACGCCATGGCCTCGCTGATCGAGCGGAGCGACCGTTTCCAGATCTCCACCGGCAACGACGCCGACGCGGACCGGCACGGCATCGTCACCCCGGACGGCGGGCTGATGAACCCGAACCACTATCTCGCCACGGCGATCGGCTATCTGTACGCGCACCGCGAGCGATGGCCCGCCGCGGCGGGGATCGGCAAGACGCTGGTGTCGTCCGGGATGATCGACCGGGTCGCCGCCGGGCTCGGCCGCGAGCTGGTCGAAGTGCCGGTCGGCTTCAAGTGGTTCGTGGACGGGCTGTCCGACGGCTCGCTCGGCTTCGGCGGGGAGGAGTCGGCGGGGGCGTCGTTCCTGCGCCACGACGGTTCGGCGTGGACCACCGACAAGGACGGCATCATCCTGGCGCTGCTGGCCTCCGAGATCCTCGCGGTGACCGGCCGGACGCCGTCCGAGCACTACCGCGCGCTCACCGACCGGTTCGGGGAGCCCGCGTACGCCCGTATCGACGCGCCCGCGACCCCGCCGCAGAAGGCGGTCCTGGCCAGGCTCTCGCCCGAGCAGGTCACCGCGGACACCCTCGCCGGGGAGCCGGTCACCGGGGTGCTCACCCGGGCGCCCGGCAACGGCGAGGCCATCGGCGGCATCAAGGTGACCACCGAGAACGCGTGGTTCGCCGCCCGCCCCTCGGGGACCGAGGACGTCTACAAGATCTACGCCGAATCCTTCCTCGGGGCCGGTCATCTGGAGCGGGTCCAGGAGGAGGCCGAGGCGGTCGTCTCGGCGGCCCTCGGCGGCTGAGCGTACGGATGGCACGCGCCGCTGTCCGCCCCCCTCGCGGTTTCGGGGGACGGACAGCGGGCGGCACCGGATTTCCGTACCGGATCCGCCGCCGCGCTCACACTCCTGCCCGCCGCCGCTCGCACCACCCGGACGGGGCCGAGAGTGGGAGAAGCCGGCGCGACCCGAGGGAGTGACCGCCTGCTGGTCCACCGTCGCGACCGTACTGGCGCCGGTGTCCCGGCCCGACCGGCGCGCCGACAGCGTCCCCGCCCTATTGCGTCACCGTGGTCTTCGGGGTGCTGAGTGTGCTGGGCTGCCGGTACCGGATCCACCACGAGAACGAACTGCTGCGGCTGCGGTCCACCGCCACCGCGATGCAGCGCTCCATCCTGCGTCCGCTCCCGCTGCGTGACACCCGGGTGCTGATGGACGGTGCGTACGAGCCGCTGCACGAGGACAAGCTCGTCGGCGGTGACATCTACGACCTCGTCTCCTCGCCGTACGGCACCCGGGTGCTGATCGGTGACGTCCAGGGCAAGGGGCTGCCCGCCATCGGGGTGGCCTTCGCCGCGCTCGGCTCCTTCCGCGAGGCGAGCCTCACGGGGCTCGTGGACGCCCTGGAGTCCTCGGTCGTACGGCACAACGCGTTCGCCCCGCAGACCGGTGAGCCCGAACGGTTCGTCACCGCCCTGGTCCTGGACATCGACGACGCGTCCGGTGCGACGGCACCTGGAGGACCTTGACGCCGGTCGGCTTCCCGGCCTTGAGGGTGGCGGCGAGCTGGACCGTGCCGTACCGCGTGCTGATGGCGTCTCCGGTGAAGGTGCAGGTGGTCGGATCCGTACCGCTGTCGGTGTTTTTGGTGTGTTCCGTATCTCCGGTGTCTCCGGTGTCTCCGGTATCCGAGGACTCCGGAGACACCGGCCCAGATCGCCCGCGGGGTCCGCCGAGGAGATCTCACGGCGTCCGCCAGGGAGATCCCGCGAGGTCCGCCGAGGAAATCCGGTAGCCGGACAGGCCGGTCAGACGGCCCCCGCCGCCGGGGCCGGGGCGTCGCGCAGGCCCAGCCGCAGATGCTCGACGTGGTAGAGGGCCTGGTCGAGGAGTTCGGCGACATGGTGGTCGTACAGGGCGTAGATGACCGATCGGCCCTGGCGTTCGCCGGTCACGAGGCCGAGGTTGCGCAGCAGCCTGAGCTGATGGGAGCAGGCGGACTGCTCCATGCCGACGGCCTCGGCGAGATCACCGGCCGCGCAGGGGCCTTCCTGGAGGTGGGCGAGGATCCGCAGCCGGGAGGGGGTGGCCAGCGCCTGGAGGGTGGCGGCCACCTCGGCGGGCCCCACGGCGTCCAGGCGGTCGCGGGTGGTGGCGGTGTGCGCGGCGTCGGCTCCATGACCCATGGCGTCCAGTCTAGCGATCACGCATGAAGATCTGTTCATGTGTTCCTGTATGGTGTTCCTGTTGCCCTCTCCTGCCCGCGAAGGGTTGTTTTGTCATGCCTTCTCTCCTGGCCCAGCGCTCCGAGGGGGCCGCTCCGGCCCGCGCGACGTCGGTGCCCCGGCGCCGTACCCGTGTCCTCGCGCTGCCCGAGGCCCGCTGGGCCCTGGCGTCCCTGGCGCTGTTCCTGGCCGCGCTCCCCCTCCAGCTGTCGGACGCGCCGGTGTGGAGCTACGGCCCGCTGTACGCGCTCGCCTACGCGGCCGGGGGCTGGGAGCCCGCCCGGTCCGGGCTCCGGGCGCTCCGGGAACGCACCCTCGATGTCGATCTGCTGATGATCGTGGCCGCGATCGGGGCCGCCGCGATCGGGCAGGTGATGGACGGCGCGCTGCTGATCGTCATCTTCGCCACCTCGGGCGCGCTGGAGGCCCTGGCCACCGCGCGCACCCAGGATTCGGTACGGGGGCTGCTCGACCTGGCCCCCGCCACGGCGACCCGGCTGACGGACGACGGCGGCGAGGAGAGCGTGCCCGCCGCCGGGCTCACGGTGGGCGACACGATCCTCGTACGACCGGGAGAGCGCGTCGGCGCGGACGGGCGGGTGCTGACGGGGGCCAGCGAGGTCGACCAGGCCACCATCACGGGTGAGCCGCTGCCGGTGGTCAAGGAGCGGGGCGACGAGGTGTTCGCCGGGACCCTCAACGGCTCCGGCGCACTGCGGGTCGAGGTCGGACGGGACGCCTCCGAGTCGGTGATCGCCCGGATCGTGGCGATGGTCGCGGAGGCGTCCGAGACCAAGGCGCCGACGCAGCTGTTCATCGAGAAGGTCGAACAGCGCTACTCCATGGGGCTGGTGCTGGCCACCCTGGCGGTCTTCGCCGTACCGCTCGCCTTCGGCGCGTCGCTCACGGACGCCCTGCTGCGGGCGATGACCTTCATGATCGTGGCCTCGCCGTGCGCGGTGGTGCTGGCCACCATGCCGCCGCTGCTGTCCGCCATCGCCAACGCCGGGCGCCACGGGGTGCTGGTGAAGTCCGCCGTCGTCATGGAGCGGCTCGGCCGGATCGACGCGGTCGCCCTGGACAAGACCGGCACCCTGACCGAGGGCACGCCACGGGTCAGCGGCGTCCAACCGCTGCCCGGCAGCGGCCTCGACGCGGACGGGCTGCTGGCGCTGGCCGCCGCCGCCGAACACGCCAGCGAGCACCCCCTGGCCCGCGCCGTCACCGGCGCCGCCCGCGAACGGCGGCTGCCCGTCCCGGCGGCGGACGGCTTCACCTCGGCGCCGGGCATCGGTGTGAGCGCGACCGTGGACGGGGTACGGATCGAGGTCGGCGCCCCCGCCCGGCTCGCGTACGACACCGAAGGACCGGCCGCCCCCGTCATCGCGCGGTGGGAGGAGGAGGGACACACCTCCGTGCTGGTACGGCGCGACGGCGCGCCCGTCGGGGTGCTCGGCATCGCGGACCGGCTGCGCCCCGGGGCCGCCGCCACCGTCTGCGCGCTGACCGCGCTGACCGGCACCGCCCCCACCCTGGTGACCGGCGACAACCCCCGGGCCGCCGCGCGCCTCGCCGCCGAGGCCGGCATCACCGACGTACGGGCGGCACTGCTCCCCGGCGACAAGGTCGCCGTCGTACGGGAGTTGGAGCGGGCCGGGCGCTCGGTGCTGGTCGTGGGCGACGGGGTGAACGACGCCCCCGCGCTGGCCGCCGCGCACACCGGGATCGCCATGGGCCGCGCGGGTTCCGACCTGGCCCTGGAGACCGCGGACGCGATCGTCGTACGGGACGAACTCGGCGCCGTTCCCACCGTCGTGGCCCTCTCCCGGGCGGCCCGCCGGCTGGTCGTGCAGAACCTGGTGATCGCGTCGGTGTTCATCTCCGTCCTGGTCGTCTGGGACCTGGCCGGACATCTGCCCCTGCCGCTGGGCGTCCTCGGCCACGAGGGCTCGACCGTCGTCGTCGGCCTCAACGGTCTGCGGCTCCTGCGTGAGGCCGCCTGGACGCGCGCCGGTAATCTGCCCTCATGAGCCGCCGTTCCACACCTCAGCGCATACCGGGAGCGCCCCGGCCCACCGTCACGGTCTGCCGGGGCTGCTGCTGCGGCACCCCGAAGATCCCCGGCCTCGACCACGCCGCCCAGCTCACCGAGTTGCGCGCGTCCCTCGCCGATACCGCCCGGGTCCGCCCGGTGCCCTGCCTGGACGCCTGCGAGCACGCCAACGTGATCGTCGTCCAGCCCTCCGCCGAGGGCCGCGCCGCCGGCGGCCGTCCCGTCTGGCTGGGCCTGGTCAACGACCCCGACGCCACCGCCGACATCACGTCCTGGATCCGCGCGGGCGGCCCCGGCCTCGCCGACCCGCCCAGCATCCTGGAGCTGTACACCTTCCGCCCGTCCCGCCGCGCGCGGGAGGAACTCAACGGCTAGAGCGTGTTCGCGCGCCATGTCACAGTGGTCACAGATGGGTCCCGGGGCGCGATCAGGTCGACGGAGCGGAAGGCGTCGAGAAGGCCAGGTGATCGACGCTGGACCAGGTGAGGGCGTCGGCCGAGCGGGGATGCCGGGCGCGATCGGTGCGGTCGTACTCGAAGCCCCCGAAGCCGTGCCGCCCGCCCGGGGCGCGAGCCTGCTCGGCGGTGTCGGGGAAGATCGGGAAGCCCGCACGCCCTCGCCGCGGGCTTCCGCGGTACGCGCGGCCCCAGCCCCGGTCGAGCATGCCGGGGACGAGGATCCGCATGGTGTTCACGGTGCCCAGGACGTTGACGTCGAGGACGCGGCGTCCCTTCTCGGGAGTGGTCTCGGTGAGCGGCTTGTTCGGCCCGGCGATGCCCGGCGAGTTGACCAGTATGTCCACGGGCCCGATCTCGTCGGCGACCCGGCGCAGGGTCTCCTCCTCCGTCACGTCCGCGCGGATGTCGGCGCCGTCGAGGCCGAGGGCCACCGCCTCCGGCCCGTCGGCCCTGAACCGTTCGGCGACGGCGGCGCCGAGTCCGCGGGTGCCTGCGGTGACCAGAGCTGTGCTGGTGATCGTCATGGCTCTCCTGCGGGGCAGAGGTTACGGAAGGATCCCGGCGGTCAGTGCGACTCGCGGCTCACCTCCGAACCGCTGGAGCCGATGAGGAAGTCCAGGTCGGCGCCGGTGTCGGCCTGGAGGACATGGTCGACATAGAGCCGCTCCCAGCCCCGGCGGGGGTTGGCGAAGCCCTTGACGGTGGCCTCGTCGGGGGCCCTGCGGGCGAGTTCACCGGCGGGTACGTCGAGGTCGAGGCGGCGGGCCTCGGTGTCGAGGACGATGAAGTCCCCGGTCCGTACGAGCGCGAGCGGGCCGCCCGCCGCCGCTTCCGGGGCCACGTGCAGCACGACGGTGCCGTACGCCGTACCGCTCATACGTCCGTCGCAGACCCGGACCATGTCACGGACGCCCTGCTCCAGCAGCTTCCTGGGCAGCGGCATGTTCGACACCTCGGGCATGCCCGGGTAACCCTTCGGGCCGCAGCCGCGCAGGACCAGGACGGAATCGGCGTCGACATCGAGAGCGGGGTCGTCGATACGGGCGTGGAAGTCCTCGATGGAGTCGAAGACCACGGCCCGGCCGCGGTGGCGCAGCAGGTGCGGCGAGGCCGCCGCGGGCTTGATGAGCGCTCCGTCGGGGGCGAGGTTGCCGCGCAGTACGGCGATACCGCCCTCGGCGACGAGCGGTGCCGAGCGGGTACGAATGACCTCGGGGTCCCAGATCGGGGCGTCGTCGAGATAGCTCACCAGCGGCTTGCCGGAGACGGTCAGCGCGTCGGGGTCGAGCAGGTCGCGGACCTCGCGCAGGACGGCGAGCAGCCCGCCGGCCCGGTGGAGGTCGTCCATGAGGAAACGGCCCGCCGGCTGGAGGTCCACGAGCACCGGAACGCGGGAGCCGACGCGGTCGAAGTCGTCGAGCGGCAGGTCGATGCCCAGCCGGCCGGCGATGGCCAGCAGATGGACGACCGCGTTGGTCGAGCCGCCGACGGCGGCCAGCGCCACGATCGCGTTGTGGAAGGACGCCCTGGTCAGGAACGTACGGGGACGCCGGTCGGCGGACACCATCTCCACCGCCAGCCGGCCGGTGCCGTGCGCGGCCTCCAACAGCCGGCTGTCGGGCGCGGGGGTGCCCGCGACGCCGGGGACGATCATGCCCAGGGCCTCCGCCACCAGCGCCATCGTCGAGGCGGTCCCCATCGTGTTGCAGTGGCCACGGCTGCGGATCATCGACGACTCGGACTGGGTGAACTGCTCCTGCGAGAGGGTGCCCGCGCGGACCTCCTCCGACAGCCGCCACACATCGGTCCCGCAGCCCAGCGGTGTGCCCCGGAAGGTCCCGGTCAGCATCGGGCCGCCGGGGACGACGACGGCGGGCAGATCCACCGAGGCGGCGGCCATGAGCAGCGACGGAATGGTCTTGTCGCAGCCTCCCAACAGGACGACCCCGTCGATCGGGTTGGCCCGGAGCATCTCCTCGGTGGCCATCGCGGCCATATTGCGCCAGAGCATGGCGGTGGGCCGCACCTGTGTTTCGCCCAGCGACACCACGGGCAGATCCAGCGGGATGCCGCCCGCCTCGTACACACCGTTGCGGACCGAGGCCGCGACCTCGGTCAGGTGCGCGTTGCAGGGGGTCAGCTCCGAGGCGGTGTTGGCGATGGCGATCTGCGGCCGACCGGTGAAGGCGTCCTCCGGTACGCCGCGCCGCATCCACGCCCGGTGGATATAGGCGTTGCGGTCCTGACCCTCGTACCACTGTGCGCTGCGGAACCTCACCATGGATTCCTTCCAATAATCGACACAACGGTCTAATATTTGGAACGCCATGAAGCATACGCAGACGCTCGACGGTTCGACAGCCCCCGGTGAGGACGGTGCGACAGCCGCCGGGGGCGGCCGGCTCGTGGGTTCGGACCGGGTCCTCGCCGTCCTGAAGGAGCTCGCCCGCCATCCCGACGGCGCGGGGCTGGAGGAGCTGACCCGGGCGATCGACAGCCCCAAGCCGACCGTGCACCGGGCGCTGGGCGCGCTGCGCCGGGCCGGGCTGGCCGACCAGGACGCGCGTGGCCGTTACGTACTCGGGGACGAGTTCCTCCGGATGGCCTTCGCCCACCACGAGGCACGCCCCGAGCACGTCCGTATCCGTCCCGTACTCGAAAGCCTGGCCGACCGGTTCGGCGAGACGGCCCACTACGCGGTCCTGGAGGGCCGCGAGGTCGTCTACCGTGCCAAGGTCGACCCGCCCACCGGCGCCGTCCGGCTGACGTCCACGGTGGGCGGGCGCAACCCGGCCCACACCACCGGCGTCGGAAAACTGCTGCTCTCCCACCGGTTGACCACGCTCGAAGAGGTCGAGGCGTGGATCGGTGACCCTCCCCCGGTACGCCGCACACCACGGACCCTGCGCACGGCCGCCGACCTCCACCGCGACCTGCGGATCACCCGCGACCGGGGTTACGCCCTCGACGACCAGGAGAACGAGACCGGCGTCAACTGCCTCGCCCTGCCGGTGTACTCGACCTCGGCGGCGGCCCCCTCCGGCGCGGTGAGCGTCAGCGCGCTGGCCTACCGGACACCCCTGCGCACACTGGTCGACGCGCTCGACGAGATCCGCGCCGCACTCGCCCCGCTGGGAGAGCCGCACCGGTGAAAACCCACTGAACCCACTCCACGACCTGCCGACCTGCCGACCTGCCGATCCACTGTCCGTTGCCCCACTGACCCCACATTGGAGACTGACCTCGTGTATCTCATGCGCATCGGCGCTCCCCGCGCCGAGAAGCCCGTCGCCCGTATCGACGACGAGACCTATGTCGACCTCTCCGACATCGTCACGGACTTCGACGAGGCGTTCTTCGACGGGGGCGGCATCGACCGTGTCCGCCCCGTGGTGGCCGAGCGAGCCGCCGCCGGCCAGGTGTCCCGCTTCGCCGGGGAACGTATCGGCGCCCCCATAGCGCGCCCGCACCAGATCCTGTGCATCGGGCTCAACTACCGTGACCACGCGGCCGAGACCGGCATGCCCGTGCCAGACGAGCCGATCCTGTTCACCAAGTCGCCCAACACACTCGTCGGCCCCCACGACGACGTGCGCATCCCGCGCGGTTCCAGCAAGACCGACTGGGAGGTGGAGCTGGGCATCGTGATCGGCCGGCGCACCAGCTATCTCGACTCGGTGTCGGAGGCCCGCGACGCCATCGCCGGATATCTGGTCGTCAACGACATCAGCGAGCGCGCCTTCCAGCTGGAACGCGGCGGGCAGTGGGCCAAGGGCAAGTCCGCCGAGACCTTCAACCCCGCCGGTCCGTGGCTGGCCACCCCCGACGAGATCGACGATGTCCTCTCGCTGGACATGTGGCTGGATGTCAACGGTGTGCGCCGCCAGAACGGCAGCACCAAGACAATGGTCTTCGACCCGTACGTCATCGTGCACTACCTCAGCCAGTTCCTCGTCCTGGAGCCCGGCGACCTGATCAACACGGGCACCCCGCCCGGCGTCGGCATGGGGCTCACCCCGCAGGTGTGGCTCCAGCCGGGTGATGTGATGGAGCTGGGCATCGACCGCCTCGGCACACAACGCCAGCGCGTACTCGGGCCGAGGTGAGCGAACGCCCCATGCGCGCCTTCGTACTGACCGCCCCCGGCCAGTACGTGGTACGGGAGGTCCCGGCGCCGGTGGCCGCACCCGGTGAAGCCGTCGTCGATGTCGAACGGGTCGGTGTGTGCGGCACCGACGTAGAGTTCTTCACCGGGGAGATGGCCTACCTCCACCACGGTCACTCCGCCTACCCCATGCGGCTCGGCCACGAGTGGGCCGGGCGGGTGGCGTCGGTGGGTGACGGTGTCGACCCCGCCTGGGTCGGCCGGCGCGTCATGGGCGACACCATGCTCGGCTGCGGCGCCTGCCGCCGCTGCCGAGGAGGCCATCAGCATGTGTGCGAGAAGCGCCAGGAGGTCGGTGTACGCGGGCGGCGGGCCGGCGCCCTGGCCGAGCAACTCACCGTACCGGTCTCCTCGTTGCGTGTCCTGCCCGACTCCGTCGACGCCGTGCTGGGCGCGCTGGTGGAGCCGGGCGGCAACGCGCTGCGCGCCGTACAGGCAGCCGACGCGCGGCCCGGGAGCCGGCTCCTGGTGCTGGGCCCGGGGACCATCGGGCTGCTGGTCGCGATGTTCGCGCGCGCCTTCGGCGCGGAGGTGCATCTGATGGGCACCACCGAGAGCTCACTCGCCTTCGCCCGCGCTCTGGGTTTCGCGTACGCGTGGCAGGAGGACGCCGTCCCCGACGTACCGTTCGACGCGGTGGTCGACGCCTCGAACGCCGCCCATCTGCCCGCGCTGGCCCTGGAGTCGGTCGAGCCGGCCGGCCGCGTCGTGTACGTGGGACTGGCCGGTGGGCCCAGCCTGATCGACACCCGCGCGCTCGCTCTCAAGGACGTGACCGCGGTGGGCGTCCTGTCCGCCTCCCCCGGCCTCGACGCCACGATCCGGGCGTACGCCGACGGATCGGTCGACCCGAGACCGCTCGTCGCCGCGACCGTCGGCCTGGACCTGGTCGGCCCCGTACTCGCCGGTGAGCGCCCGCCCGGCGCCGGTCCGGGGCCCAAGATCCATGTCGACCCGCGCGGAAGCTAAGGCGTGTCCGTGGAGCGCCCCCGCTCGACCGGCAGAAGGATGAGGTCGAAGAAGCGGTGGAGCGGCTTGACGATGTCGAGTTCCTGGTTCAGCAGCCACTGTGTCTGCAAACCGTGGAGTACGGCCTGGAGAAGGGCGGCCGCGCTGTCCGGATCCAGCCCCTCCGGCAGCCTCCCCTGCGCCTCGCGCTCCCGCAGGACCCCGGCCGTGTAGGAACGTACCCGTTCGTTGCGGTCGACGAAGTACGCGCGGGCGGGGTGGTCGGGGCGCGAGGCCGACGCGCTGAGTTCCGCCCAGAGCCGCATCAGTTCGGGTGTCTCCTGATGCCGGCGCAGCAGCTCCCCGAGGTACTGGGCGGGTGAATCCAGGGCGCCCGCTTCGGCGAAGCCCCTCTCCCACTCCTCGTCGTCGCGTTGCGCGAGGACCGCGGTGAGCAGTTCGTCCTTGTTCTCGAAGTGGTGGAGCACGGCGGCGTGGGTGATGCCGGCCCGCTTCGCGATGTCGCGCAGGGATGCTCCCTCGTACCCGTGCTCGGCGAAGCTGTCCCGGGCCGCGCGGATGATGCCCGCTCGCCGGGCCGCCGTTTTCGCGTAAGGCCCGCGTGCCTTTGTCCGGTCCACGTCGCGTCCCCTTGTCGTTGGCCGCACACCTTCGTGGTGGTCGAGGTGAGGTTCCCACCGAGCTCGCCCCGGGCACCCTAGCCCCCGACGCGAATTTTTTCCACATGGTCAGGATTCGAGTCCACCTCACCCCCCACCATCCCGCCCGAAAGGTAACGCTCTGGTCAAGAACGCTGCACGCCCCCTTCCCCGCCCCTCCCCATGATGCCTACCTTCCACGAGCGAAAACTAACCACTTGGAAGGTGTTATCGAGTTGGCTCGTTCGAGTCCCTCATGGCTTCAGACGATGCGATGCCACGTCTGCGTCCGGTATGGAGAGACCCGACCGTGAGCCGTCCGGCAGGAACTCCGGGGTGGTGCCGGCCGCATTCGAACGCACCGGCCCCGGACCGCACGGGACAAGGAATCCACATGACGCGCATTCGGTTCAACGACCCACGACCGCGGTTTCGAACACTGCCCGCAGCGATCACGGCGGCGGCACTACTGGCGTTGACAGCGTGCGGAGGCGGCGAGGCCGAGAACCCCTCGTCGCCCGGTAACACCACACTCTCCCTCTCCATCCAGGGCGCTCCGTCCTCCCTCGACCCGGCCCAGCTCTATGACGGGCAGGCGGCCTTCATCTGGAGCTCCCTCTACGACACACTGCTGTACACGGACAACAAGGGTGCGCTGAAGCCCAACGCGGCCAAGAGCTGGAAGTACTCCGCCGACGGCCTCGCTCTCACACTGAATCTGCGCGCGGGGATGAAGTTCAGCTCCGGCGCCCCGGTGGACTCGGCCGCGGTGAAGGCCACGTTGGAACGCACCATGTCCACCCCCGGGCCACAGCAGCCCCATCTGACCACCGTCAAGTCGATCGAGACGCCCGACGACGGCACCGTCGTCATCCATTTCAAGCGGCGGGACGGCTCGTTCCTGACCAACCTGACGATGGGCGCCGGTGTGATCGCGGATCCGGCGACGGTGGCCAGGAAGAGCACGCAGCTGGACCCGGTCGGCTCGGGCCCGTACGTCCTCGACAAGGCGACCGTGAACGGTTCGACCTATGTACTCAAGCGGCGGGACGACTACTGGAACGCCAAGGCATACCCGTTCCGCACCCTGACACTCAAGGTGATGGTGGATCCCACCGCCCAGTTCAACGCGTTGCAGGCGGGCCAGCTGGCCGCCGGGTCCTCCGCCCCCGAGTACTCCGCCAGGCTCAAGGCGGCGGGGTTCAAAATGACACTCATCAAGGCCAACGCGACAGCGAACCTGATCCTCGCCGACCGGGCCGGCAGTGTGCTCAAACCGCTGGCGGACACCCGGGTACGGCAGGCGATCAACATGGCGTTCGACCGGAAGAAGATCGCGGACCAGCTGCTCAAGGGCGTCGCACTGCCCTCGGTGCAGGTCTTCAATCCCCAGGGCCCGGCCTATGACGCCGCGCTCGACCGGACCTACACCCACGACACCGCGGCCGCGAAGAAGCTGCTGGCCGAGGCCGGTTATCCGAACGGGTTCTCCGTCACGATGCCCAGCTTCGTCTTCACCAAGATCATGGAGCCGACCGTCAGCCAGGCGCTCGGTGACATCGGGATCAAGGCGACGTGGACACCGGTGCCTCCGCAGAACAACCTGTCGGCGGTCGCCTCCAAGAAGTACCCGATGTTCCTCTTCGTCGACGGTGTGAACACCCCCTCGCGCGAGGCGGCCAACAACTTCTCCCCGGCCGGTGTGCTGAACCCGTTCCACTCCACGGATCCGGAGCTCACGAAGCTGATGGAGCAGGCGGAGGCCGAACTGGACCCGGTGAAGGCGGCGGCCCTCTACAAGAAGGTCAACGAGTTCGTGGTCGAGAACGCGTGGGACGCGCCGGTCTCCTTCCTCGGTAACAACTGGACCACCAAGAAGGGCGTCGACTACCTCGGCGACGGATCCAACCAGTTCAGCACCGTCCGTCTGTTCGGCGTATCCAGCTAGGTCTTTCGTCTGGATCAGGCCGGATCACAGCGGAGAGCCCACGCGCGGGTCCAGCACGATCCGGACGAGAGGCCATGGCCCGTGCGGTTTCCGGCCGGTGGTGACCACACCACCGGCCCGGCAGCCCCTCCCACCGGTCCTGGCCCGAAGGAGCCCCTTCCATGACCCTCTATGTGCTACGCCGGCTGGGCACCAGCCTGGTGCTCACCGTTCTGGTCTCCATGATCACTTTCTTTCTGCTGAGCACCTCCTTCGACGGCATCGTCAGAAGCATCCTCGGCAGCGCCGCCACCCCCGAGACGATCCAGGCAAAGAAGGCCGAGATGGGCATGGACCGCCCCGTGATCGTCCAGTACTTCGACTGGCTGTTCCACGCCCTGCGGGGTCAGTTCGGGGACTCGTACTTCACGAGTGAGCCCGTCGGCTCCGCCGTCTGGAACCACCTCACCGTCACCCTGTCCATCATCACCGTCGCCCTGTCCATCACCGTCGTCATCAGTGTCGTACTCGGTGTGCTCGCCGCGTCGCGGGGCGGTGTGATCGACCGGCTCGCACAGGGTGCCTCGCTCTTCGGCTACCTCGTCCCGAACCTGCTGATCGTGATCGGCCTGGTGGTCGTCTTCGCCGTCAAGCTGGACTGGCTGCCGGCCACCGGTTACACACCGTTCAGCGAGAACCCCGCCCGCTGGCTGGCCACGATCACCATCCCCGTGATCGGCCTGATGGTGGCCGGCATCGCGAGCCTGTCCGCCCAGATCCGCGGCACCATGATCGGCGAGCTGCGCAAGGACTACGTGCGCACCCTGCGCACCCGTGGCATCTCCACCCGGTCGATCGTGCTGCGCCACGCCCTGCGCAATGCCGCGGGACCGGCGCTCACCGTCCTGTCCTTCGAGTTCATCGGGATGCTCGGTGGCGCGCTCATCATCGAGAACGTGTTCGCGCTGCCGGGAATCGGCAGTTACTCCTTCAACGCGGCTCTCCAAGGAGACGTCCCCATCATCATGGGCCTCTCCCTCTTCAGTGTCCTCTTCGTCGTGGGCGTCAACCTCGTCGTCGACGTCGCGAACGGCTGGCTGAACCCGAAAGCGAGGCTCCAATGAGCGGCACCGACCTCGCGACCGCTCCGGGGCCGGTCGCCCCGCAGCGCACGTCGCTCCTGCGCAAGCTCCTCAAGGACCCCCAGGCCGTCATCACGATCAGCCTGCTCCTGATCATCATCGCGCTGGGGGTGCTGGCCCCGGCCCTCACCGATCACGGCCCGAACCACGCCTCCCTGGACGCGATCAACGCCGATCCCGGCGCCTCGGGCTATCCCCTCGGGGGCGACCAGAGCGGCCGGGACATCTTCGCCCGGCTGCTGAACTCGATCAATACGAGCATGATCGCCGGCCTGATCGGCACCGGCGTCGCCCTCTCCATCGGCGTCACGGCCGGGCTCATCGGCGGGTACTTCGGGCGCCGGATCCAGTCGCTCACCGACTGGGCGTTCAACCTCATCATGACGTTCCCGGGGCTGCTCCTGCTGATCGTGCTGCTTCCGGTGACGAAGGGCGACTACCGGGCGACAATGCTGATCTTCGGTGTGCTCTCGGCCCCGGGCATCTTCCGTCTCGTACGCAATCTCGTCGTCGGGGTGAAGAACGAACTGTTCGTGGACGCCGCGCGGGTCTCGGGCCTGACGGATCTGCGGATCCTCTCCCGGCATGTGCTGTTCGTGATCCGTGGACCGATCATCATCGCGACCGCGTTCCTGATGGGGTCGTCCATCAGCCTGCAATCGGGGCTGGCCTTCCTCGGCCTCGGGTCGAACACCATCCCCAGCTTCGGCGCGATGATCGCCGACGGTTTCGTCAACCTCTATGAGAAGCCGATGCAGTTCGTCTGGCCGAGTCTGCTGCTCGGCCTCATCAACGCGTCGTTCGTGCTGATGGGCAACTCCCTGCGGGACGCGCTGGAGCAGGTGGTGCCGAAGGCGGCCAGGATCACCGCGCCCGCGCGGGCCGGGGTCACCAGGAGCACCGGCCCCGACGCCTCCTCCCCGGCTCCGCCGCTGCTGACGATCGAGGACCTCGCCATCGCCTATCCGTCGCCCTCCGGTGAGCTGAGGGAGGTCGTCAGCGGTGTCACACTGACCCTGGCGGCGGGCGAAACACTCGGCCTCGTCGGTGAGTCGGGATCGGGCAAGACCCAGACCGCGTTCGCGGCCCTCGGTGTGCTGCCGTCGGAAGCAGTCGTCACCCGCGGCTCGATCAGACTCGACGGACGCGAACTCCTCGACCTGGGCGAGGGGGAGCTGCGGAACCTGCGCGGCACGTCCATCGCGTACGTACCGCAGGAACCGATGTCCAACCTGGCCCCGTCGTTCACCGTGGGGGCGCAGCTCGTGGAAGGTCTGCGCGCCTCGCAGCCGATGTCACGGCAGGCCGCACGCGCCCATGTGCTCGCGCTGCTGGACCGGGTGGGCATTCCGGACCCGAAGCGCACCTTCGACTCGTATCCGCACCAGATCTCCGGCGGGATGGCACAGCGTGTGCTGATCGCCGGTGCGGTGGCGAGCGGTCCCGAGCTGCTCATCGCCGACGAGCCGACGACCGCGCTCGATGTGACCGTCCAGGCGGAGATCCTGGACCTGCTGCGGGACCTTCAGAAGCAGCTGAACATGGCGGTGCTGCTGGTCACCCATAACTTCGGTGTGGTCGCGGACAGTTGCAGCCGGGTCGCGGTCATGCAGCGGGGCGAGGTCGTCGAGGTCGGTGACGTACTGGAGATCTTCCGGGCGCCACAGCATCCGTACACCCGCATGCTTCTGGGCTCCATCCTCGACGAGGGCAGTCTGCGGGCCGATCCCCCGGTCGACACGGCCGAGGTGCTTGAGGAGAAGGCGTCATGACGACTCCGCTGCTGGACGTGAGCGATCTGCGGGTGGCCTATCCGGGACGTGGTTTCCGCGCCCGTCCCGTGGAGATCCTGCACGGCGTATCACTGACGGTGCGTCAGGGCGAGACCCTGGGGATCGTCGGCGAGTCCGGGTCGGGCAAGACGACCATCGGACGTGCCGTGCTCGGGCTGGCGAAGGCGAGCGGTGGGCGGGTTCTCTTCGGGGGCCAGGACATCACCCACGCCTCGGGCAGGGAACGGCGCGTTCTCGCGCGAGACATCCAGGTCGTGTTCCAGGACCCGTACACCTCGCTGAACCCGTCGCTGACCATCGGTGACATCCTCAGCGAGCCGCTGGTGGTGCAGGGCGCCACCGCCCAGGACGCGCGGGCCCGGGTGCGTGGTCTGCTCGACCAGGTGGGGCTGCCCGCGGACGCCTCCGAGCGGCTGCCGCGCGAGTTCAGCGGCGGGCAGCGCCAGCGTGTCGCCATCGCCCGCGCGCTCGCCCCCGAGCCGAGGTTGATCGTCTGCGACGAGCCCGTCTCGGCGCTGGACCTGTCGACGCAGGCACGGGTGCTGGATCTGTTCATCGACATCCAGCGGCGCACCGGGGTCGCGTATCTCTTCGTCTCGCACGACCTCGCGGTGGTGCGGCATGTGAGCCATCGGGTGGGTGTGGTCCACAAGGGGGACATCGTCGAGACCGGTCCCGCCGGGTTCGTCACCTCCACCCCCGAGCATCCCTACACCCAGCGCCTGCTGCTCGCCGCTCCGGTCGCGGACCCGGTCGAGCAGGCGCGTCGGCGTACCGAGCGGCGGCGGCTGGCCGAGACCGGCCGCGAGCAGGATGTACGAGCCGGTGCGGCCTGATCCCGTACGCGCCCACGGCCGCCCGGACCGGCCCGGCCCCCTTCCGGCGGCCGGGCCGGTCACCGTCGCGGCGGCTCGGCCAGGGAATCAGGGGGGTGCGCGGTCGCAGGCCGGCGGCCCGGGAGATCTCGCCGGTCGCCCGCATGGCCGCCGTGGCCTGCCGGACATCCGTCAGGTTCGGGCCGCCGTCGGTCACGGTGTCGCGGAACGCCTCCGGCCGGAAGGAGCAACTGGTCCGCGGGCCGCCCTGTTCGGTGACGACGCCCGCGTCCGCGGTGATCGTCGACTGCCCGTACAGGTAGGGCATGCGAACGTCCAGGAACGGCCGGGTCCAGTCCGACGGGCGCGACCAGGGGTTCCTTCAGCGCCATGGCGGCGTCGAACAGGCCGCGGCGGGCAGCAGCCCGCGCAGCAGCGGTGGTACGGCCGTGGGGTCGGCGGCCCGCAGGGTCCCCGCCGAGCCGGTGACGTGGAGTGCGACCGTGTGCGGGCGTTCCGTCCGCACGCTCGCGACCACCTCTGCGGACACCCCGCCGGGGAAGGCGAGCCGGGCCGTCGCCGACGCGTCGACACCGTCGGCCCGTGCCCCGGTCACCTGCGGCTCGCCGAACAGATGGCGCGGCAGCCGTACCGGATAACAGCCCGGGTCGATCAGGGCGCCGCCGCCGAGCTCACGCTGCCACCGTATGCCGGTGGTGTCCGCGTGCGGCACGGCGAACTCCGCTCGGGCCGTGCGGAGTTCACCGAGTGCGCCGGAGCCGGTCAGTTCGGCCACGCGCGTCCGCATCGGGTGGTGGCGCGAGTGGGATGCCTCCATCACGACGAGGCCGCTCGACTCGGCGAGCCGGGCGACCGCCGCGACCTCCTCCGCGTCGGCCATGAACGGTTTCTCGCACAGGACGTGCTTGCCGGCCTCGATCGCGCGGCGGGTCCAGTGTCCGCGCAGGACGGCGGGGGTGGGGACGTAGACGGCGTCGATGTCCGGTCGTCGATGATCTCGTCGTACGAGAGGAGCACACACGGGATGTTGTGTTCGCCGGCGAACGCGACGGCCCGTTCCCTGCCCCGGGCCGCCACGGCGGTGACCTCGCTGCCGTCGAGCGTTCCGGCGGGCTCCAGGAGGGTCGACCGTACGACGCGCGCCGCGCCGAGCACGCCGACCGTGACGCTCATCGGGCCAGTCCCGGAACGACGGACCGCAGGAAGGCATGGATCGCGGACTCCATCCTCACCGAGTCCCGGTCGAAGAGCCACTGCGCCTGGAGGCCGTTGATGAGGGCGATCGTCATCGTGGCGAGGGTCTCCGGTGTCGCCTCCGACCGCAGTTCGCCGCGTTTGGCCAGCTCGGTGTAGGCGTCGGTGTAGAAGCGGCGGACGCTGCGATAGCGCTTCGCGAAGTAGGTGTGTGCGGGGTGGCCGGGTGAGGTCGCCTCGCCGGAGAGGACACAGTGCAGTTCCATGATTCCCGGCTGGAGTTCGTTGTCGACGACAACGGTGAGCATGCCGCGCAGCGCCTCGACGGGGTTCGAGGACGGGTCCATCGCGTCGGCCGACGTCAGGAACTGGGCGCTGAGTTCGTCGCGCAGCTCCAGTACGGCGATGAGCAGGCCCTCCTTGCGTGCGAAGTGGTGGAGCAGTCCGGTGTGACTGATCCCGGCGCGTTTGGCGATGTCCTTCATGGTGGCGCCGTAGAAGCCGGTCTCGCCGAAGGCGTCCACACAGGCTTCGAGGATCCGGCGGCGTACTTCCGCCGTCTTCGCGTACGGCCCGCGGCCGTTGCTTGCGTTCATGCGCTCTCTCCCGCTGCTGGATTACGGACCGGTCCGGCGGCCTTCATTGTCGGCCACTCGCGAAAATAGTATCGCGATTCGAAATTCATGCTAACGTGTCACCCTCGCCGCCGCTCCACATCTTCCGAGCCGTGGCTTCCCCTGCCGGTCCAGAGCAAGGATCTCGACGGTGACTGAACTCATTCCCGGCTTCCTCTGGGGAGCGTCGACCGCCCCTCATCAGATCGAGGGCAACAACGTCAACAGCGACTGGTGGGCGCACGAGCCGAACATGCCCGGCATGGAGCGCAGCGGTGACGCGATCGACAGCTACCACCGGTACGCCGAGGACATGCGGCTGCTGGCCGACGCGGGTCTGAACGCGTACCGCTTCGGGATCGAGTGGGCGCGCATCGAGCCGGCCGAGGGACATGTCTCCCTCGCCGAACTGGCCCACTACCGGCGGATGATCGACACCGCCATCGGCTTCGGCCTCGCCCCGGTCGTCACACTGCACCACTTCACCCACCCCCGCTGGTTCACCGAGGACGGCGGCTGGATGGGTGACCGCGCGATCGACCGCTTCCGGTCGTACGTCGAGACGGCGACCCGGATCCTCGACGGTGTCGAGTGGGTCTGCACGATCAACGAGCCGAACATGCTGGCCCTGATGGCCACGATGAGCCAGAACGCGGCGGCCGTGTCCGAGGAGGACGCGGCGAAGTGGATGAGCCCCACCGTCGAGGGGGCCGCGCGCCCGGTGCTGCCGGACCCCGACCCGAGGATCGGGCGGCGCCTGGCCGAGGCACACCACGCGGCCCGCGAGATCCTCAAGGAGCGCACGAACGCCAAGTCCGGCTGGACGGTGGCCAGTCAGGCGCTGACCGCGACCCCGGGGTACGAGGAGAAGCTGCGCGCGATCCGGTACACCCGTGAGGACCTGTACCTCGAAGCCGCCCGCGGCGACGACTTCATCGGTGTGCAGTCGTACTCCAGCCAGGCCGTCGACGCGAACGGCATCGTCCCCCACCCGCTGAGCCCCGACACCACACTGACGGGCAACGCGTACCGGCCCGACGCGATCGGCATCGCCGTCCGGCACGCCTGGGAGACGACGGGCGGGGTCCCGGTGCTCGTCACCGAGAACGGCATCGCCACCGACGACGACACCCGGCGGATCGCGTACACCTCCGAGGCGCTGCGCCATCTGTTCGCGGCGGTCGACGACGGCATCGACGTACGGGGCTACCTCCACTGGAGCGCCCTCGACAACTACGAATGGGGCCACTGGGAGCCGACGTTCGGGCTGATAGCGGTCGACCGCGAGACGTTCGAGCGGCACCCGAAGCCGAGCCTCGGCTGGCTGGGAGAGGTCGCCCGCCGCGGCGGCAAGGGTCTGGAGGACTCGGCATGACAACATCGGACAACACCACGGGTCCCTGGGACGCCTCCGGCCTGCACTCCGTCGGGCGGCTGCCGATGCGCGCGCTGCGCCGTACCCCCGACATCGAGCTCGACGGCGTCTGGGACTTCCAGCTGCTGCCGACGCCCACGGCGCCGCTCGGCCTGGACTGGAAGAAGGTCCAGGTCCCGAGCCTGTGGACGATGCGGGAGGAGCTCGCCGAAGGGGACGTGCCGCATTACACGAACGTGCCGATGCCGTTCGACGAGGTGCCCCCGCAGGTCCCCGCGCACAATCCGACGGGCGTCTACCGCCGGGTGATCCAGCTGTCGCCCGTCGCCGGACGCCGGACCATCCTCCATGTCGGAGCCGCCTCCGGGCTGCTGCGTGTGGTCGTCAACAACCGCCCGATAGGCAACAGTTCGGACTCACACCTCGCGGCCGAGTTCGACATCACCGAAGCCGTCGTCCCCGGTACGAACCGGATCGACCTCCGGGTCGCCAAGTGGTCCTCCGCCAGCTATCTGGAGGACCAGGACCACTGGTGGCAGTCGGGGCTGACCCGCCCGGTCTTCCTCTGCACCGTGCCGGACATCGCGCTCGCCGATGTGTCCGCCGTCGCCGACTACGACCCGGAGACCGGGCTCGGCAACCTTCAGGTGAACGTGTTCACGGTCGGCCTCGACCACCTCTACGAGGTCGACTGGTCGGTACGGATCGAGGTGCTCGGCCAGTCGCTGACCCATCCGGTCTCCGCCCGCCTCGCCACCCGCACCCTCCCCAAGCCCTCGCTGGACAGGTCGACCCGGCCCGAGCCCCAGCTGCCCCCCGACTTCATGGACCTGATCAGCATCAACGCGGCGGGCGCGCCCGTCCCGCCGGAGTTCCGGGCGATCCCCGCGACCATGACCAAGCTTCCGGACCCGGCCGCGCCCGCCGGCTGTGCGGCCTTCACCCTCGGCGACCTCGGGGTCGCCCCCTGGTCGGCGGAGACCCCGCACCTGGAAGACCTCGTGGTCCAGCTCCTCGCCCCGGACGGGAGCGTCGCCGACGAGACCCGTATCCGGATCGGCTTCCGCCGGGTCCGGGTCGAGGGGCGCGACCTCCTCGTCAACGGCAAGCGGATCCTGGTCCAGGGGGTCGCGCGCCACGACGTCGAACCGCGCACCGGGCGTGTCATGTCCCGCGAGCGGCATCTGGCGGAGCTGTCCCTGCTCAAGCGGTTCAATGTGAACGCGATCCGCTCCTCCCACTACCCCAACGACCCGCAGGTCCTCGACCTGTGCGACGAGATCGGGTTCTACGTCGTCGACGAGGCGGACGTCGAGGGACACGCCTTCGCCTCGACGATCGCCGACGACCCCCGCTATCTGTCCGAGATCGTCGAGCGCGTCTCGCGGATGGTGCTGCGCGACCGCAACCACCCCTCGGTGATCTCCTGGTCGCTGGGCAACGAGACCGGCTACGGCTCGGCCCACGACGCGGCGGCCGGCTGGCTGCGGCGCTTCGACCCCACCCGCCCCCTGCACTACGAGGGCGCGGTCTCCACCGACTGGCACGCGGGCCACGCGGTGAGCGACCTCCTCTGTCCGATGTACCCGGCCTTCGCCAGTCTTGAGGGCTACTCCGCCGATCCGCGCGCCGACCGCCCGCTGATCACCTGCGAGTACGCGTTCTCCATGGGCAACGGTACGGGCGGGCTCTCCGACTACTGGAAGCTGTTCGAGTCGCTGCCCGGTCTCCAGGGCGGTTTCATCTGGCAGTTCGCCGACCACTCCCTCGACCGGGACGGCGACGGGAAGCTCCGGTACGGCGGCGACTTCGGCGACGAGACCCACAACGGGCCCATGCTCGCCAACGGTGTGGTCTTCCCCGACCTCACCCCGAAGCCGGCGCTCTTCGAGGCACGCGGTGTGTTCAGCCCGGTCCGTATCGTCTCGGACGCCGCCGAAGCGCTCGCGGGAACACTGCGGATCCGTAACCGCCAGACGTTCGCGGACCTCGGCGCGTACACACTCGAACTGCGCGTCGAGACCCCCACCGGTCCGACCGACGCCGTCGCGGTCCCCACCCCGGCGCTGGCCGCGGGCGACGAGGACACCATCGAGATCCCCGCCACGCTGCGGAAACCGCTCGCCGCGCAGTCGGCGCTGGCGCTCACCCTGACCGTACGCACCCGTCACACCGCCCTGTGGGCGGACGCGGGCACCGAGGTGGCCGCCGAGCAGGTCGTCCTTCCGTACGCGCCCGAACCGCTTCCCCGGACCCCGGCGCGCTCCGCCGCGCTGCCCGTCGACGCCACGGGCGCCCTGCGCCACCCCCTGCTGCGGCGCTCCCCGCAGCTCAGTCTGTGGCGGGCGCTCACCTGCCACGACAAGTCGTTCTCCCTCGACAACCGGTTCGTCCGCTCCGGCTTCTTCCGGCTCACCCCCGTCGACGTCGAGGTCAAGGAGACCGGTGACGGGGCCGTGGTCACCACCCGCTACGCGGCCGCCTTCGGTGACGAGGTCGTGCACCGGCGGACGGTCACGGTGCTCGACGACGGCGACTGGGTCCTCGCCGAGCAGGTGTCGCTGCCCGAGGACACCCAGGACGGTCTGCGGGTCGGCATGGAGTTCGAACTCGTCGACGGCTTCGGGGACGCGGGCTGGACCGGCCTCGGCCCGTGGGAGAACTACCCCGACCGGCGGGCATCGGCCCTGCTCGGAGCGTGGAACAGCCCCATCGAGGAGTTGGCCGTGCCCTATATCCTCCCGCAGGAGAACGGCACCCGCGGCGAGGTCACCGCGCTCCGGCTCACCGGCCCCGCCGGTACGGTCCACACCACGCATCCCACCCCGCTGCACATGAATGTGGGCCGGCACTCGGTGGACGAGCTGGAAACGGCCGAACACTGGTGGGAGCTCGCGCCCAGCGAGAAGACCGTGGTGCACCTCGACATCGCCCACCGCGGTCTCGGTACGGCGGTCCTCGGCCCCGACACCCACCCGCGCCACCGGCTCCCGGGCAGCGAGTACGCATGGGAATGGCGGCTGACCCTCAAGAGCGCCGACTGACGGCGCACGGCACGTCCGCCCGGCGGCCGACCGTTCGCCGCCGGGCCCCACGACAACACCGTGTAGGAGAACCTCGATGCTCAAGCCCCGCTCCACCGCCACCCGCGAGCTGGTGAACCTCGACGGGATCTGGCGGTTCGCCATCGCCGGGACCGTCGGTCCCCAGCCGTGGACCGCCCCGCTCGACACGAGGCTGGAAGCCCCCGTACCGGCCAGCTACAACGACGTGTTCACCGACAGCGCGATCCGCGACCACGTCGGCTGGGTGTGGTACCAGCGCCCGGTGCGGGTGCCGCGCGGCTGGGCGGGCGAGCGCGTCGTCCTGCGGATCGACGCCGCCACGCACGAGGGAAAGGTGTACGTCGACGATGTCCTGGTCGCCCAACACGTCGGCGGGTACACGCCCTTCGAGGCCGACATCACCGAACAGGTGCGCCCCGGCGGGGAGTTCCGTCTCACGATCGGGGTGAACAATGAGCTGACGAGCGTCTCCATCCCGCCGGGGAGCATCACGGTCACCCAGGACGGGCGGCGCAAGCAGACGTATCTGCACGACTTCTACAACTACGCGGGGCTCGCCCGCTCGGTGTGGCTGTACAGCAAGCCCGCTGTCCATGTCGACGACATCACGGTCGTCACCGGCCTCGACGGGACCACCGGAACCGTCGACTACTCGGTCGGGACGAACACGGCGGCGACGGTCCGGGTGCGCGCGCTCGACGCCGCCGGCACCGAGGTCGCCGACGGGGAGGGCGCGAACGGCACACTGCGGATCGACGGTGTGACGCTGTGGCGGCCGGGTGCGGCGTACCTCTACGACCTCGTCGTCGAGGTCCTGGACGGCGCGGGCCAGGTCGTGGACACCTACACCGAGCCGTTCGGGGTGCGCACGGTCGAGGTGCGCGGCATCCAGTTCCTCATCAACGGCGAGCCGTTCTACTTCACCGGCTTCGGCAAGCACGAGGACACCGCCGTGCGCGGCAAGGGCCACGACGACGCCTATCTCGTCCATGACTTCCAGCTCATGGAGTGGATCGGTGCCAACTCCTTCCGTACCTCGCACTATCCCTACGCCGAGGAGGTCATGGAGTTCGCGGACCGGCACGGCATCGTCGTCATCGACGAGACCGCGGCGGTCGGTCTGAACCTGGCCGTCGAGAGCGGGCTCATGGGCACCCCGCCCCGGACGACCTTCTCCGACGAGACGTTCAACGACGACACCCGAGCGGCGCATGCCCGGGCGATCCGGGAGCTGATCGCCCGGGACAAGAACCACCCCAGTGTCGTGATGTGGTGCATCGCCAACGAACCAGCCTCCAACGAGGAGGGCGCGCGCGCCTACTTCGAGCCGCTCGTCGAGCTCACCCGCAAGCTCGACCCCACGCGTCCGGTGACCTACGCGGCGGTGATGTTCGCGACGCACGAGAACGACCTCATCGCCGATCTCTTCGACGTCCTGTGCGTCAACCGCTACTACGGCTGGTACATCGCCATCGGCGACCTCGCCGCCGCCGAGACGTACACGGAAGGCGATCTGCGCGGCTGGGCGGAGAAGTTCGGCAAGCCCATCATGATGAGCGAGTACGGCGCGGACACCCTGCCGGGGCTGCACTCGGTGTGGGACGTGCCGTGGACCGAGGAGTACCAGCTCGCCTATCTGGAGGCGAACCACCGCGCGTTCGACCGTATCGACGCCTTCGTGGGCGAGCACGTCTGGAACTTCGCCGACTTCCAGACCTCGAACGGCATCCACCGGGTGGGCGGCAACAAGAAGGGCATCTTCACCCGCGACCGGCAGCCCAAGGCCGCCGCCCACGCGCTGCGGAAGCGCTGGCGCGCGCTCGACGGCCGCAAGCCGTCGGACACCGGCCAGTAGTAGCCGCTGCCGGCGGGTCCCCCGGGCGCTGTCCCGGGGCCGGCCGGAGGCCACCGCGCCGCTCCGCCGCCCCTCTTCGGAGAGCGGAAAGGAGAGTGGACCCCAAACCCTTGATGGATACTTAACAGAGTACTAACGTACAGGAAATCGTACCCAGACCTTAGGGTCGACTTCCTTGTTCCGTTATGAGGCACACGATGGTCCTCTCCGATACCCCCTCCGACCCCCGCCCGGCCATCGACCCGCTCGTCCGGGTCCATGAACTGGTCACCCGCTACAGCGACCGGCACGCGAGCGTCGCCCAGCTGCTGTGCGACCGCTATCCGTCCGACTCCGTCGCCTACACCGTCGTCGAGCCGGACCTTTCGGCCACCGTACTCACCTACGGCCGGCTGAAGACCGAATCCGAGCGGTTCGCCGCCGCCCTCGCCGCGCTCGGCGTCGGGCCCGGTGACCGCGTGGCCACCCTGATGGGCAAGAGCGCCGACTACCTCGTCGCCCTGCTCGCCACCTGGCGGCTCGGCGCCGTGACGGTGCCGCTGTTCACCGCGTTCGCGCCCCCGGCCATCGCGCTGCGCCTGCTGGCCGGCGACGCCAAGGTCGTCATCTGCGACGACACCCAGCGCGCGAAGCTGGAGCCGGGAGAGGACATCCCGGCCGACGCGCGGTGGCGGATCATCGTCAGCGGCAGCGCCGGCCGGCCCGGTGATCTCTCCTTCGCCGAGCTGCTGGACGCGCACGGGCCCGGCTTCCCCGCCGCCGCTCTGGGCGGTGACGCACCGCTCGTCCACATCTTCACGTCCGGTACGACGGGCCGCCCCAAGGGCGTCGTGGTGCCCACCTCGGCCATCGCCGGCTTCCGGCTCTACGCCGAGTACGGCTGCGGGGTGACCGACGACGACGTCTTCTGGAACGCCGCCGACCCCGGCTGGGCGTACGGCCTCTACTTCGGTGTGATCGCCTCGCTCAGCCTGGGGGTGCCCAGCGTGCTGCTGCACTCCGGGTTCTCGGCGGAGCTGACCTGGCAGGTGATGGAGAAGCTCGCGGTCACCAACTTCACCGCCGCGCCCACCGTCTACCGCTCGCTGCGCGCCTCCGGCGTCCCGGTGCCGGACGGTCTCGCGCTGCGCCGGGTCTCCAGCGCGGGCGAACCCCTGACCCCCGAGGTCAACACCTGGGCCGAGGAGGCGTTCGGCATCCAGGTCCACGACCACTACGGGCAGACCGAGGCGGGCATGCTCGTCAACAACCACCAGCACCCGGCGCTGCGCCGGCCGGTGCGCCCCGGATCCATGGGGCATCCGATGCCCGGGTGGAGCCTGCACGTACTGTACGAGGACCGCGACGAGATCGCGCCCGCCGGCACGGTCGGCCGGATCGCCGCCGACCTCACCGCCAGCCCGCCCGCCTGGTTCCAGGGGTACGAGGGCGATCCCGAGAAGAGCGCGGAGAAGTTCAGCGACGACGGCCGGTGGTACTACACCGGGGATGTCGGCCGGGTGGACGACGAGGGCTACTTCCACTTCTCGTCCCGGGACGACGACGTCATCATCATGGCCGGATACCGCATCGGCCCGTTCGAGGTCGAGTCGGTGCTCGTCACCCACCCCGCGGTGGTCGAGTGCGCGGTCGTCGCCGCGCCCGACGAGGTCCGCGGCGAGGTCCTGGAGGCCTTCGTCGTCCTCCGGGACGGCGAGGAGGCGTCCGACGCCCTGGCCACCGCGCTCCAGCAACTGGTGAAGAAGCGCTTCGCCGCCCACGCCTACCCCCGCACCGTGCACTTCGTCGACCGACTGCCGAAGACACCCAGCGGAAAGATCCAACGCTACGTCCTGCGCCAGCGGCGCCAGACCGACCCGGGAGCCCGTCCGTGACCACCGCGGTTCTCACCGAGCAGACCGGCGGCGTCCGCCGGATCCGGCTCAACCGGCCCGGAAGCCGGAACTCGATCAATCCCGACCTTGTCAAGTCCCTGGACCACGCCGTCTCCGCCGCGATCCAGGACCCGGCCACCGAGGCCCTGGTCATCTCCGGCAACGGGCCCAGCTTCTGCGCCGGAGCCGACCTGCGCCATCTGCTGGAGCTGGCCCGCACCGGCCAGGACCCCCTGGCGTTCCTCCGTACCGTCTCCGAGTGCTTCACCCGGCTGGAGGAGTCGCCGAAGCCCGTCATCGCCGCCGTGCACGGCCACGTGGTCGCCGGCGGACTGGAGCTGGCGCTCGCCTGTGACGCGGTCGTGGCACGGGCGGGCACCGTCATCGGCGACGGGCACATCCTCAACGGCCTGCTGCCCGGCGCCGGTTCGAGCGTACGGCTGCCCCGCAAGGTCGGCGACCCGCTGGCCCGGCATCTGATGCTCACCGGCGAACTGCTGCCGGCCGAACAGTTCCTGCCCAGTGGTTTCGTACGAGCCGTCGCGCCGGCCGAGGAGTTCGAGGCGGCCGTGACGGCCCTGGCCGCCACCTACACCGGACTGCCGCCGGGCGCCCACGGCCGGATGAAGCGACTGCTCGCCGATCCGAACGCGCCGAAGGCCCTGGCCCGGGAGCTCGACATCTTCGCCGAGCACTGGCACGAGCAGGACATCGCCGCCAAACTCACCCACTTCTTCGACCAGCGAGCCACGAGGTAGCACCGTGCGACGTTATACGGACCGAACCGTGATGATCACCGGAGCCGGACAGGGACTGGGCAGGGCCATGGCGCTGCGGTTCGCGGCGGAGGGCGCGCGACTGGCGTTGTGCGACGTCAACGAGACCGCGGTGAAGGAGACCGCCGAGTTGTGCGGCGGTGAGGGCGTCCACACCTCCGTCGTGGACGTGGCCGACGCCCAGCAGGTCGGCGAGTGGGTCACCGGCACCCTCGCGGTCTTCGGCCGGGTGGACGTGCTGGTGAACAACGCCGGTGTCATCCGGGACAACCGCCTGGAGCGGATGACCGACGACGAGTGGGACTCCGTCATCGACGTCAGCCTGCGCGGTATGTTCCACTGCTGCCGCGCCGTGTTCCCGGAGATGAAACGGCAGGGCTACGGCCGGATCCTGTCCTTCTCGTCCATGTCCTGGCGGGGCAACTTCGGGCAGGTCAACTACGCCGCCGCGAAGGCGGGCGTGGTGGGCATGGCCCGTACGATCGCGCTGGAGGGCGCGCCCCACGGTGTGACGTCCAACGCCATAGCCCCCGGCCTCATCGACACACCGATGCTGGCCTCGATGAACGCCGCCGGGCGGGCGAAACTCGCCGCCCGGGTGCCCATGGGGCACATCGGCGCCCCGACGGACATCGCCGAGGCCGCCGCCTATCTGTGCTCGGAGGCCGCCGGGTATGTGACGGGCGTGGTCCTGGACGTGGACGGCGGCATCAGCATCGGCAGCGCCCTTCGCTGACACCTCGCACGGCACGCCCACGCTCCCCCTGTCACACCTGCGCGTCCGAACGCTTCGCATCCCCTCCGGTCTCCGGACCGGGCCCCGGCAGCAACGTGAAAGGGCACAACGACATGACCACCACCGATGAACTCGTCATCGAGAACGATGTGATGGTGCCGATGCGCGACGGCGTCCGCCTGCGCACCGACATCTTCCGGCCCGCCGGGCCCGGCCCGTACCCGGTGCTCGTGCAGCGCTATCCGTACACCCCGCGTGACGGTATCGCGGCGATGTTCGCGCAGGTCATCGCCCGTCAGGGCTATGTCGTAGCTGTGCAGAGCTGCCGGGGCCGGTACGGCTCCGAGGGGGAGTTCCACCCGTTCTTCCCGGATGTGGAGGACGGCTACGACGCCGTCGAGTGGGCGGCCGCGCAGCCGTGGTCGACCGGCAGGGTGGGCATGTGGGGCATGTCCTACAGCGGCTTCTCGCAGTGGGCCGCCGCCATCGCACGGCCGCCCCACCTGGTCGCCATCGCCCCGTTCACCTGCTCCTGGGACTGGAACGAGAGCACCTGGTACTACGCCCCCGGTGTGCTTCATCTCGGCCTCGCGCTGAGCTGGAGCGGCCTCATGACCACCGAGGAGGCCGCCCGCCGGGGGGTGCCGTCGCCGCTGCCCGGATTCGCCGCCGCCGGCCGGATCATGGACGAGAGGGGCCTCGGCGACCCGGCGAAGCTCGCCGAGATGGTCCGGCTGGAGGCGGAGGGCACCCGCGGCATGCTGGACCGCCGCCCGCTGCGGGACGTCGAGGAGCTGCGGGAGCTGGCGCCGTGGTTCCGCGAGTGGTGCGACCGCGAGGACGGGAAGGCCCCGTACTGGCAGCCGATCAGCGCCGCCGCCCACGCCGACGACATCGACCTGCCGGTCTTCCATCTGGCCGGCTGGTACGACTTCTTCGCCAAGGGCAATCTGGAGGCCTATACCGCGCTGTCGCAGCACGGCGTCACCGAGCGGACCCGCACGGGACAGCGTCTGGTCGTCGGGCCGTGGAACCACAACTGCGGCCAGCTGCGGCCCGACGCCGACGCGAACGCCGGGCTGTTCGTCGACTTCGGCCCCGAGGCGCCGGTCATGCGGTTCTTCGCCCACCACCTCAAGGGCGGGCTGCCGGGTTACGAGGAACAGGAGCCGCCGGTCAGGCTGTACGTGATGGGCGACAACGTCTGGCGCGAGGAGCGGGAGTGGCCGCTGGCCCGGACCCAGTGGACCCCGTACCACCTGCACAACACCGGCGGTGACCGCGGTCTGTCCGTACATCCGCCCGCCGACGAGCTGCCCGACGAGTACGTGTACGACCCGAGCGACCCGGTGCCCGGCTCGATCAGGACCGGCGCGACGTACAACGACCCCGTCGACCTCGACGCCGTCGCCCGCCGGTCCGATGTGCTCGTCTACACCACCCCGCCGCTGACGGCCGAGCTGGAGGTCACCGGTCCGGTGACACTGGAGCTGTGGGCGTCGTCCTCGGTGGAGAACACCGACTTCACCGCCAAGCTCGTCGATGTGTTCCCCGACGGCACCGCCGTCCCGGTCTGCCAGGGCATCGTCCGCACCGGACACGGGGTGACCGAGCCCAGGACGCCGGGGACCGCGTACCGCTACGAGATCGGTCTCTGGTCGACCAGCACCGTGTTCAAACCGGGGCACCGCGTCCGGCTGGACATCTCCTCCAGTGAGTTCCCCACCTTCGACCTCAACCCCAACACGGGCGAGCGCATCACCCACGCCACCTCGGACAGGACGGTCCCCGCCACCCAGCGCGTCTTCCACGACGAGCGGCACCCGTCCCGCCTGATCCTCCCCGTCATCCCCCGCTGACGACCGCCCCCATCAAGGAGCGTCATGGAAGCTGTGACCCCCGCAGTACTGCGCCGATCGCCGGACGACGGCTCGGCGACGTTCACCCCGTACGGCACACATGTGCCCTCGCTCGACACGTACGACTACGTCGAGGAGGAGTGGATCGCCACCGGTGAGGAGAACGGTCACACCTACGCGACGACGGTGCTCGTGCGACGGCCCCGGGACGGCGCGCGTTTCAGCGGCACCGTGATCGCCGAACCGCTGCACGTCCACGGGATCGCGCCGATCTGGATCTACAGCGGCCCCTACATCCTGCGGTCCGGTCACGCGTGGGTGGAGATCACCGCGCAGAAGACCACGCTGGACCTGCATGTGAAGCCGTCCGGCCCACAGCGCTACGAGTCCCTGCACATGGAGGGGCCCGACAGCGGCGACTTCGACCTGAACCCGAACCTCGGAAAGCCCGAGCCGGCGAGGGCGTTCTTCACCGGGCTGACCCGCAGGAACCGGGCCACCGGCTCGATCCTCGCCCAGGTCGGCGCGGCCCTCCGCGGTCCCGGCGGACCGTTCGAGGGGACGCCGGTGGCCCAGGTCGTCCTCGCCGGACACTCGCAGACCGGCAGTGTGACCACCGCCTTCATCGGCGACGGACACACCACACGGCGTCTCGCCGACGGCTCGCCCGTCTACGACGGCTTCTTCCCCTCGGGGTTCCCCCTCGACGCCTTCCACAACATCGATGTGCCGGTCGTGCAGGTCATGTGCGACGGCGATGTCTCCGTCCCCGGCTACTCGTTCCTCCCCGGCTACGAGGGGCGCACGTACCGTCGCGACGACAGCGACAAGCCCGGCGACCTGTTCCGGCTCTACGAACTCGCCGGCATCCCGCACATGGGCACCCGTTACGCGCCCTACAACGATGTGTCGTTGTGGAAGGCGACCTTCCCGGACGACGATGTCGTCTTCGGCCCCCGGATGAACAGCCTGCCCCACTTCGAACTGTTCAGCATGGGCCTGCACCACCTGGTCGAGTGGGTGGCCAACGGCACCGTGCCACCGCGCGCCGACCGTATCGAGGTGGGCCAGGACGGCTACTTCGCGCGGGACGAGCACGGCAACACCCGGGGCGGGGTGCGCAGCGTCCAGCTGGACGTACCGCACTCCACGTACCGGCCCAACCCGACCAGGCGGGACGGCACTCCGAGCTCGCTCACGGTCGGCAGCGAGGAGCCGCTCGACGCGGAAACACTGCGTCAGCTGTACCACGACTCCGACGGCTATCTCCAGCGCTTCGACCGCCGCCTGGACGAACTCGTCGCCGAGGGCTGGCTCCTCGCGGAGGACGCCGACGAGATGCGGCGCGAGGCGCGGCAGGTCGAGATCCCGTAACGGGGAAACACACTCCCCCGTGGAGGCCGTCGACAGCGGACAGATGCGCGACCGCCCGCTGTCGGCGGCCTCTCGTCGTATCGCGCCACCCGTCGGTGTCCGCCGGGTGAACCGGTCCCGAGCCAAGGAAATGATGTCTTTCCTCTCGCGCGGATCCCTTCTCGCGGCGGCGGCCGTCGCCGGTGCGGCTGCTGCCGTACGGGCTCGCGGAGGTTCCCGGGCGCCACCGGCGGTGAGGTACGACGACGGCGGGGCCGGGAAGTGCTCCCGGCCCCGCCGCTACCGTACGTACGCCATGACCTACCGGTGGGTGGCGAGCAGGTCCTTCTCCTGGTCGCTCTCCGCCGGACGCGCCTGCTGACGGATCAGCTTCTCGCCCTCGACGTCGACGTGCGGCAGCACCCGGTGCAGGAAGCGCGGCAGCCACCAGGCGGCGTGCCCGAGGACCGACATCGCGGCGGGGACCAGGCACATCCGGACGACGAACGCGTCGAGCAGGACACCGACGGCCAGGGCGAGGCCCATGCCCTTGGTGATCTGCATATCGGCGAAGATGAACGAGCCGAAGACACTCACCATGATGACCGCGGCCGCGGTGACCACCTTGGAGCCGAGGCCGAAGCCGTTCACCATGGCCGTGACCGGGGGCCTGCCGTGGGCGTACTCCTCGCGCATCCGGGAGACGAGGAAGACCTCGTAGTCCATGGCGAGGCCGAACAGGATGCCGACCAGCAGGATCGGCAGGAAGCTGATCACTGTCGGGCTCGCCTGGGTGCCGAGTACGGAGGAGAACCAACCCCACTGGAGGACGGCGACCAGGACGCCCAGCGATCCGCCGAGCGACAGCAGGAAGCCGAGCGCGGCCTTCAGCGGAACGGCGATGGAGCGGAACACCAGGGTCAGCAGGAGCACCGCGAGACCCATGACCACCAGGCAGTAGACGGGCAGCGCGTCGCTGAGCTTGGCGGCGACATCGAGGCTCACGGCGGTGGAGCCGGTGACGTTGATCTCCGCGCCGGTGGACTTCTCCAGGCCGTCGCGGGAGTGGCGGATGTCGGTGAGCAGCTTCTCGGTGCGCTCGGATTCGGGACCACTGGCCGGTGCGACGGCGATCATGGCCGCGTCCCCGGCCTTGCTCAGCCGGGCGGGCGCGACGGCGGCGATGTCCTGGAGGCCCTTGACACGCTGGGAGATCTGGTCGGCGGCCGACTGGGTCGCCCGGGGACCATCACCCTGGACCAGGATGATCAACGTACCGCTGTAGCCGGGGCCGAACGCCTCGTCGGTCATCTTCTTGGCCAGTTCGGCCTGCGCGTTGGTGCTGGGAAGCGAGAGCCCGAGCCGCAGATCGGCGGCCGGGACCGCGAGGACCCCCAGACCCACCACGCCCAGCAGCAGGACGGCCCAGCGGCGCCGGTCCATCAGCCGCGCCCAGCGCACACCCACCGGGACCGCGCCGGACCGCTCCTTGGCCAGCGAGCGCTCGGCGGACCTGCGCAGCGCCGGTATCCGGCTGTAGGCGATGCGCGCGCCGACCAGACCGAGCACGGCGGGCAGCAGGGTGATGGCCAGCAGTACCGCGATGACGACGGTGAGGGCGGCGCCCAGCCCCATGACGCCGAGGAACGGGATGCCCACCACGGTCAGCGCGGCGAGCGCGATGACCACCGTGGCCCCGGCGAAAAGGACCGCCGAGCCCGCGGTCCCGACGGCGAGACCGGCGGACTCCTCCGGGTCCATGCCGTCCCTGACCTGGTTCTGGTGCCGGGAGACGATGAACAGCGCGTAGTCCACACCGACGGCCAG
The DNA here is from genome assembly GCF_044752945.1 of Streptomyces sp. NPDC088554. NCBI lineage: Bacteria > Bacillati > Actinomycetota > Actinomycetes > Kitasatosporales > Streptomycetaceae > Streptomyces > Streptomyces sp. NPDC088554. The sequence continues at coordinate 151,259 of NZ_JBIVMF010000018.1, forward strand.
GCCCAGCATCACCGCGAGCATCAGCGCGGTGCTGTCCATCTCGACGACATGGGTGAGCGCCAGCAGCGACAGCACACCCAGCCCCACCCCCACCATGGCGGTGGCCAACGGGATGATCGCCGCCCGCAGCGAGCGGAACACGAGGACGAGGACGATCAGGGTGACCAGCACACCGGCCGCCTCACCGGCACCGCCGACGGCCTTCTGTACCGGGTCGAACGCACGGCCGCCCAGCGCCACCGTCAGCCCGGCGGACCGCGCCTGCTCCGCCGCCTCCTCGACGACCTTCACCGTCGCCGCGTCGATCTTGTCGGACTGCTCCGCGGTGAAGGTGACCTGCCCGATCCCCGTACGTCCGTCGGGGGACACGTTCCCCGCCGTGGGCGCGGGAGTGGTCACGGACTCGATGCCGGGCGTCTTCGCGATGCGCGAGACGGCCGTACGGACCGCTTCCGCCTCGGGACCGGCCGTCACCGTCCTGCCCTGCGGCGCGCGGAAGACGATCTGTCCCGTGATGCCGTCGGTGCCCGACGGGAACTCCTTGTCGAGGACGTCGATGGTCCGCTGGGCCTCGGTCCCCGGAATGCTGGTGCCGGACGTGAACGGCTTCATCAGGGTGACGGCGGCCACACCGAGGGCGCACAGCACCACGAACCAGCCGATGATCACTGTCCATTTGCGCCGGTAGGAGAATCTACCCAGGCGATACAGGAACGTGGACAAGGAAACTCCCTGATGAGTGAACGCGGACGGGAGGGCCCGGCGGACCGTGCGCGGCCGAAAGGCCCCGCGGGCAGCACATCGACAGATGGACCCGACAACGACGACGCTACGAGCCGCGCCCACCGGCGAACGCCGTTCTGCCCCGTTCCGACCGCTTCTCACACGGAACTCCCATGCGCGGCGCCCGGCCCCTCGGGCACGATTGACCAGGGGATACGGTGACCGCCGGATCCCGTCGCACAGGTGGAAAGGCCGCGTGGATGAGCGAGGAGGCGACCGTCGACACACGCGGGAGCAGCACCGGACGCGCGGAGCCGGGCGTCCGGGGACGGCTGCTGATGGTGGACGACGAGCCGGCGATCGTGGACAGCGTCGCCCGGTTCCTGCGGTTCACCGGGTACGAGGTGTGCACCGCAGCCACCGGCCGTGAGGCCCTCGCGCTGGCCCGGGACTTCCTGCCGGAACTCATCCTGCTCGACATCATGCTGCCGGACTGCGACGGCTTCGAGGTGCTGAACCGGCTGCGCGCCGACGGGCTGCCGGTCGCGGTGGTCTTCCTCACCGCCCGGGACACCCGCAAGGATCTCGTCCGGGGACTCACCGCGGGCGGGGACGACTACATCACCAAGCCGTTCGGACTCGACGAGGTCGCCGCCCGCATCGGCGCCGTGCTGCGCCGCACCCGGGAGCACCGCCCCGGCGACCCCACACTCCGCGCCGCCGGTCTGACCCTCAACACACTGACCCACGAGGTACGCAGGGACGGCGCGGCCATCGACCTCTCGCCCACCGAGTTCCGGCTCCTGCGGTACCTGATGCTGCACCAGGGGCGGGTGGTCACCCGCGCCCGGCTGCTGGAGCACGTGTGGTCGTACGACTTCAACGGCGACGACACCGTGGTGGCCACCTACATCAGCTATCTGCGCCGCAAGGTCGACAGCCACGGGGAACGACTGATCCACACACACCGCGGTGTCGGCTACAGCCTGCGGACCCCGGAGTGCTGAGGACCGGCTGGTGGCGCGGCCGGCCACTGCGCACCCGGCTCAGTCTCCTGCTCATCCTCCTGTGCAACGGTGTGCTCGCGGTCACCGGCGTCGTGACGTTCTCCGTCCTGAGGTCCTCGCTGTACCAGGAGCTCGACCACCGGCTGTCCGCGACGACCTCCGGCATCGCGCTCGCCGACGCCTCGGGCATCTCGTTCGCCGGCGGTGACTCGGCCCGGTACGGGTGGGTCAAGTTCGGCGGTGACCTGTACATCGCCCTGCTCAGCGGCGACCAGCGGCCCACCGGTCCCGGCCCCCGCTACCCGGACCCGCCGCCCCCGGCCGGCACCCCCGTGACCGTACCGGCGGACACACCGTCGAGCTCCGCGCACTACCGGCTCGCCACCACCCGGCTCACCGACGGACGCACCGCCGTGGCCGCCGTCGACACCGCCACGACCGAGGCCGCGGTCAACAGCGCCGTCCGGCTGTTCATCGCCATCCAGCTGCTCGCCGATGTCGTCCTGGCCGTGCTGGGGGTCCTGGTCGTACGGCGCTCGCTGCGCCCGCTGGAACAGGCCGCGCACACCGCCGACCGGATCGCCGCCGGTGACTTCGCCCCGCGTCTGGTCGACGCCCGGATCGCCCCGAGGACCGAGGTGGGCCGACTCTCCGGGGCCCTCAACCGGATGCTGGACCAGATCCACGCCGCTCTCGCCGCGCGGGACGCCTCGGAGGAGCGGCTGCGCCAGTTCGTCGCGGACGCCTCACACGAACTGCGTACCCCTCTCCAGTCGATCCGCGGCTACGGCGAGCTGTACCAGCGCGGCGCCCTGCCCGACACCCAGGCGGTCGACGAGGCCATGGAGCGCATGCTGGCCGAGGTGCACCGGATGACACGGCTCGTCGAATCGCTGCTCATGCTGGCCCGCTTCGACGAGGACGACCCGGCCGACCTCGAACCCGTCGACCTCTCCCGGGTGGTCACCGAGTCCTGCCGGGACGCCGCCGCCGTCGAACCGGCCCGCCCCTGGACGCTCACGGTGGCGCCCGAGGTGACGGTCAGCGGCGACGAGGCCCAGTTGCGCGGTGTCGTCGCCAACCTGCTGGCCAACGTACGGATGCACACACCGCCCGGGACCGCCTGCGCGGTCGTGCTGTCGGTGGCGGACGGGCAGGCCGTCCTGCGCGTGCGCGACGAGGGCGCGGGCATCCAGGCCGAGGCGCTCCCGCATGTGTTCGACCGCTTCTACCGCGCCGACAAGAGCCGGAGCCGGGCCCGGGGCGGCAGCGGTCTCGGGCTCGCCATCGTCGCGGCCATCGCCGACCTGCACGGCGGTACGGTCCGCGTCGACAGCCCGCCCGGCGGGGGGACCCTGGTCGAGGTGGCCCTCCCCGTCCTGTGAGCGAACGGCGCGCCCGGACAGCCGGGCTCCGGACCGGTCGTGGCCAGTGCCGTGACCGGCAATGTCTGCCCCGTAAGGAGCGTCGTCCAGTGCGTGCGATCACAAGGCGGCCGGGAGCCCTCGGTGGGGGCACCTCCCATGTCCTCAAGGCTATGGGGGAGGAGCTACGAGGGCTTTTGGCCAACGCCGGGTGGGGGCACCTCCCAGCGGTAGCTGGGGGAGTGCGTGATGGGCGGCGCGACGGGCAAAGCTTGCCGGGAGGGCCACTAGGCACGCATGGTGGTGCCGCCGTCGACGGACAGGATCTGACCGGTGATCCACTCGCCCAGGTCGGACAGCAGGAACGCCACGGTGGCGCCGATGTCCTGGGGGACGCCGTGGCGCGGCGCGGGCGTCCCCGTGAGGATCCTGTCGCGGAAGTCCTCGGGGAGGTTCAGCTTGGTCGCCTCCGTCATCACCAGGCCCGGCGCGACCCCGTTCGCGCGCACCCCTGCCTTGCCGTACTTACGGGCGACATGCCGGGTCAGCGCGCCGATCCCGGCCTTGGTCACCGAGTACGCGACCTTGTCGGGCATACCGGCGTAGGCGGCGCCGGACAGGGTGTTCACCACGGAGCCGCCACCGCCCGCGATCATGTGGGGCAGGGCGTGCTTGAGGGTCAGCAGATAGCCCGTGAGGTTGACGTCGATCGTGCGCTGCCAGGCCGCCAGATCGATGTCGATCACGTTGGTGTCCTTGACGACCTCCGCCGGGTGAATGTTGGCTGCCACGTTGAACAGCCCGTCGATCCGCCCGTACTCCTTCATCGCCCGGTCGATCTGGCTCTTGACCTGACCCTCGTCCGAGATGTCCGCGGTCAGGGCGATGCCCTCTCCCCCGGCGTCCCGCGCGGCCCGGAGCGTGGCCTCGGCCGATGCCTCGACGACATCGCTCACCACGATCGCGGCGCCGCCCGCACCCAGGAACTTCGCCGTCGCGGTGGCGAGTCCACCGGCGCCGGCGAGGACGACGACCTTGTTCTTGAGGCCTTCCATCAGCGATCTCCTTCGGTCCGTGTGCCACCGGCACAAGAAACGTACAAGTGCGCACGAACAAGAAACGTACATGCGCGTACGGATAATGACCAGTAGTCTGCGCGTATGCCGGAAGACGTTCAACGCACACAGCGGCGCGACGCCGCACACAACCGGGAGCGGCTGCTGGCAGCCGCCCGTCAAGTGTTCGCCGAGTGCGGGCCCGACGTCGCCTTCGAGGAGATCGCCCGCACCGCCGGGGTCAGCCGGACCACGCTCTATCGCAACTTCGCCACCCGCCAGGAGCTCGCGGCGCAGGTCTTCGAGGACAACGTCGCCCGCATCGAGCAGCACGCCGCCGCGCTCGGCGAGCGCCCGGACGGCATCGTGAGCCTCTTCGACTTCGTCCTCGACATGCAGCGCGACAACCGCAGCCTCGCGCGCGTCCTGACCGGCGACGCGGACATCGCGTGGCTGGCCGGGCTGTCCGCCCGGACCGTGGCCGCGTTCCGGCCCCACCTCGCACGGGGCAGTGAGGCCGGACTCGTCCATCCGGATGTCGGCGTCCGGGACCTGATGCTGGCCTTCCCCATGGCCAACGGAGCGATGGCGGACAACGACCTCGTCCACCGCGAGCAGATGAGCGACCGCGTCCGCGCCATGCTGTACCGGGCGCTCTTCACCGACCGGGTACGCCCCGTCTGATCCGACCCGTCCGACCCCATCCGATACGCCCCGCCCGGCGCTCCTCAGCCCCGGCGCCCGGCCTCCGCCGTCGCCTCCACGACGACCTCCACGGGCGGGCACCCGGCCGCCGTGACGGCGACGCCGATCCGGCCCGCCCCGGTCGGCCGTACGACCGCGACGGCCCGTCCGTCGAACGTGCGGTGGGTCGCGGAGGCGAAGCTCTCCTCGGTGGCCGGATCGCCGCTCCCCATCCCCTGGAGCACGCCCGGACCGGCCACCGCCACCGAGACCTCCCGGTCCTCGACGAACGGGGTGCCCTCGCCGTCGACGAGGGAGAGTTCGACATAGGCCAGATCGGAGTCGTCGGCCCGGATCACCGGCCGGTCGGCGACCGCCCGGAGCAGTACGGGACCGGTCGCGGAGCGCAGGCTCCAGCGCCCCGTCTCGGCCCCTCCGCGATAGGCGACCGCGGTCACGGTCCCCTCCTCGTGGAGTGTGTCGAACGCGGTACGGAACCGATGTGCCGGGCCCACCGGACGGCGGCCGACCGACCGGTCGTTGATGAGCAGCTCGACCTCGTCGGCGTCGCTGTAGACCTCGACCACGACGGGGCGCCCCTCGGTCTCCCCCCAACTCCAGCTCGCGACGGCGTCGCTCCACGCCCACGGGCCCGTCTCGACCCGCTGGCCATAGCGCCCGGGACGGCGCACCGCGATGTACGGATCGGCGCGCAGGCCGTACACGATCTCCCGGTAGAAGGAGGCGGGCCGCCGCCACCCGGTGATGTCGATGTCACCGCACGCGGCCACCAGCCAGGGATAGGCGCCGCTCAGCGCCTCGCCGGGCTCCTCGTCATCGGGATAGCGGACCCGTCCGATGCCGGCCTCGCCGAGATAGTCCCAGCCCGTCCAGGTGAAGTCGCCGATGACATGGCCGTGGCGCAGGACCAGGTCCCAGTAGCGGTCGATCCGGGTCGGGAAGGTCTCGGTGCCCAGGATGATCCGGTTCGGGAACAGCTCGCGGTCCGTCTCGTACCGGCCGTCGAGATAGTTCATGCCGGCCACGTCGAGCACACCGAACGACTCCGCCGTCCTGCGCGTGACGTTCTCGGAGGATCCGATCGCGTTCATCATGTCGCCGAGGTCCGACATCAGCGTGTTGACACCGGGACCGTCGCCACCGGCCGGGGGCGCGGTCACGGTGTCCGCCGACTCCGTTGAGCCGGGCCGAGGTTGTGGCTGCATCATTTCCACGATGTCGGGCATCACGGCCAGCAGTCCGTTGATCGCGTTCGTCACGAACCTCGTGTCGTCGAGCGACCGCACCTTCTCCGCGAGCCTGCGGCCCCACACTCCGCCCCGGGGCGTCCCGGTCTCCGGGATCTCGTTGCCGATCGAGTACAGGATCACACTGGGGTGGTTGAAGTCCCTCGCGACCATCGACTCCAGATCCCGCTCCCACCACTCCACGAAGTGCAGGGCCGCGCCGAACTCGGTCTTGCCCGTGGTCCACATGTCGAAGGCCTCGTCGAGTACGAGCATCCCCAGCCGGTCGCAGGCGTCGAGCATGGCCGTGCTGAGGGGATTGTGCGAGGACCGGATGGCGTTGAACCCGGCCTGTTTGAGGATCTCCACCCGGCGTTCGTCCGCCCGCGCGACGGTGGCGGCGCCGATGACGCCGTTGTCGTGGTGGACACACGCGCCCCGCAGTTTCACCGTCTCGCCGTTGATACGCAGCCCCGAGACCGGGTTCAACTGGAGTCGGCGGATGCCGAATCGGGTGGACCGTGACTCGATCGGCCCGCCGTCGTCGTACAGTTCGGTCACGAGGGTGTAGAGGTGCGGGGTGTCGACGTTCCACAGTTCGGGATCGCCGACGTAGTGTGCGAGGCGGCTGACGGCCGGCTCACCGGGCAGTACGGTGACCACCGCGTGGGACGAGCCCACCACACGGCCGCCGGGGTCGGCGATCTCGGTCCGCACCTCGACCGTGCGGACGGCGGCGGAGTCGTTGTCCACCGTGATCTCGGCTTCCACGAACGCCAGTTCGGGTTCGATGTCGGGCGTACGGACCCGGACGCCGTCGACCGCCAGATGCACCGGTTCCAGGACATGCAGCCAGACGTCCCGGTAGATACCGGCGCCGGTGTACCACCGGCCGTCCTGGTGGTTGCGCGCCTCGACATGGATCTCGTTGCGGCCCGCGCGGACCAGTTCGCTCGCGTCGATCAGGAACCGGGCGTACCCGGAGGGCCGTTGACCGGCGTAGTCGCCGTTCACATGGATCACGGCGTCCCGGTAGACACCGTCGAACTCGAAGACCACCCGCTTGCCGACGGCATCCTCGGGAAGGATGAACGACGCGCGGTACTCGTAGACGCCACCGGGGTAGTACGCCGTCCACGCGCCCCGCTCCAACCCGGGGTCGCGGACGCGGGCGATCATCGCGTCGTGCGGCAGCGTGACGTCCTGGTACGGAATCGCGGCCCGGCCCATCTCCGCGAACGGATTGGACTTCTCACGGAACTGCCATCCACTGTTGAAGCTACTGCGGCTCATCGGCATTCCTCCGGCACGGGTAAGTGTGCGACGTCCGGGCGGCCACCGGACAGGAGAAACGTACGTCACCGTACGGATGATGAACAGACAGCCGCGTCAGGCGGGTTCGCCCGTGGTGCCGCGGAGCATCAGGCGCGGGGTGAGGACGACCTCGCGGGACTCCGTCCGCCCCTGGTCCAGCCGCTCGACGGCGGTGGCCACCGCGTGCCGGGCCTGCTCCTCGGCACCCTGACTCACCGTGGTCAGATTGAAGCAGCTCAGCCGGGAGAGCGTGTCGTCGTCGTAGCCGACCACGGAGACCTCGCCGGGCACGGCGACCCCCGCGCGGAACAACGCGGCCAGCACACCGATGGCGCACTGGTCGTTGAACGCGACGACGGCGGTGGGCAGGGCGCGGCCGTCCAGGAGCTGGCGGGCGGCGCGCTCACCGGCGGCTTCGGTGTGATCGCCGCGCAGGACACGGATATGCGCGTCCAGGCCGTGACGGCGCATGGCGCTGCGATAGCCACGGCGCCGGTCGGTGGCGATGACGCCCTTGCCGCCGTCGACATACGCGATCACACGGTGTCCGAGCGCCACCAGATGGTCGACGATCTGGCCGACCCCGTCGTCGTCGGCGGTGCGGACGACATCCAGGTCGGCCTCGGCGATCCGACGGCCGACGGCGATGACGGGCGCCTTGCGGTCGAGGGAGGCGAGTATCTCGGTGGGGGCGGTGGGACCGAGGAGGATCAGCGCCTCGCTGCGGAAGGCGAGGAGTGTCTCGACGGCGGTGCGCTCGTCGCGAGTACGGGTCTGGGTGCTCAGGACGAGGTCGTAACCGACCCCCTCGGCGGCGGTGTGCAGGTGCTCGACCAGTTCGGCGTGGAAGGGGCTGCGGATGTCGACCATGACACCGAGCAGCCGGGTGCGCCTGCTGGCCAGCAGGCTCGCGGTACGATCCGCCTGGTAGCCGAGGTCCGCGGCGGCCTTCAGGACACGCTGCCGGGTGCGCTCGCTGGGACCCGGCACACCCCGCAGCACCAGGGACACCGACGCGGTGGACACACCGACGCGGGCCGCTACCTCTTCCAGCCTCGGGCGCTTCTTCGTACCATTCCGACGATGCGCGGAACCCACGTCCTCCACCTGTGCCTCCTGGCCGCAATCTCCTCGCGCAACACCCTTGACACGCTCACGAAACAAGCCGATAGTACCAGAACTTAAAGCGCTTTAAATTGTCCTGATGTTCCGACCAAGTCAGCAGCCCCGCGCCGGAAGGAGTCCCCGTGAGGACACGACCGAACGGTTCTGGCATGGCCGGCCGTGGCATCGTCTTACCGGCCACGGCCCCGACCCTCCGTACGCTCCCGATCCCTCGTACCGGCCCGAACCCGCACACGATCCTGGCCCCGATACGACCGTAAAGCCCAAGCGCGCTCATACAAAGCGTCACGAACTCGACCGGACCGAGGACCCGCGTCCGGCCACCGACACCCTTCGGGCGCCGCCTCTCCTCTTCCGCGGACCGGCCGGAACCCGGTCCGTCCGAATCCCCACTCACACGCCGCGACCCGGCCGAACAGCAGCCGCGTTTTCACTGCCCGACCGCCACTGCCCGACTCCCACTGCACAGCGAGGTGCATGAAGATGACCCGCACACTCCCCCGTTCCCGCAGAATCGTCCCCATCCTGGCAGTCGCCACGGCGGCGGCCCTCACCCTCGCCGGCTGCTCCAGCAGCGCGGGCGGCAAGAAGACCGAAGAAGCCGAGAGCGGTGCCTCCGCGGGCAAGGCAAGCACCCCTCGTATGACGATCGCGATGGTCACCCACGCCCCCTCCGGCGACACCTTCTGGGACACCATCCGCAAGGGAGCCGAGGTCGCCGCGGCCAAGGACAACATCAAGCTCATCTACTCCAACGATGAGAACTCCGGCGACCAGGCCAGCCTGGTGCAGAACGCGATCGACCAGAAGGTCGACGGCATCGCCGTCACCCTGGCCAAGCCGGACGCCCTGAAGGCCGTGGTCGCCAAGGCCAAGGAGGCCGGCATCCCGGTCGTCGGCCTCAACGCCGGTCTGGGTGTCTGGAAGAAGCAGGGCCTGCTGTCCTTCTTCGGCCAGGACGAGTCCGTCTCCGGCCAGGCTCTCGGCACCAAGCTCAACACCACCGGCGCCAAGAAGACCCTCTGTGTGATCCAGGCCCAGGGCGACGTCAACCTCGAAGAGCGCTGCGCCGGGGTGAAGAAGACCTTCAGCGGTACGACCGAGATCCTCTACGTCAACGGCACGGACATGCCGTCGGTGAAGTCGACGATCACCGCCAAGCTCACGCAGGACAAGTCCATCGACGAAGTGGTCACGCTCGGCGCCCCGTTCGCGCTGACGGCCGCGCAGGCGGCATCCGAGACGGGCAGTAAGGCCAAGGTCGCGACCTTCGACCTCAACAAGGATCTGATCTCCGCCATAGAGAAGGGCAGTATCCAGTTCGCGGTCGACCAGCAGCCCTACCTTCAGGGCTACTTGGCGATCGATTCCCTCTGGCTTTACAAGAACAATGGCAACTACAGCGGTGGCGGTGAGCAGCCGGTGCTGACCGGACCCGCCTTCGTCGACAAGACCAACGTCGACGCCATCGCCAAGTTCGCCGCGAAGGGCACCAGGTGATGAGTGTGACCCAGCAGGCTGAGCCGGCGGTGACCATACCGCCGGCTCCCGGCCCGAAGCAGACCGACGGGCGGACCACACAGCGTCCGCTCGCGTTCAGACTGCTCGCCCGGCCCGAGGTCGGGGTCTTCCTCGGCGCCGTCGCCGTGTTCGTCTTCTTCCTCGTCACAGCCCCCCCGGTCCGTGACGGCAGCGCCATAGCCAACATCCTGTACCAGTCGTCGACCATCGGGATCATGGCACTGCCCGTGGCCCTGCTGATGATCGGCGGGGAGTTCGACCTGTCCGCGGGTGTCGCGGTGGTCGCCTCGGCGCTCACCGCCAGCATGCTCAGCTACCAGCTGACCATGAACATCTGGGTGGGTGTGATCGTCGCGCTGCTGGTCTCGCTGGCGATCGGCGCGTTCAACGGCTGGATTCTGGTGAAAACCGGTCTGCCCAGCTTCCTGGTGACTCTGGGCACCTTCCTGATCCTCCAGGGCGTCAACCTCGCGGTGACCAAGCTGATCACCGGCAATGTGGCGACCGACGACATCAGCACCATGGACGGTTTCGACCAGGCCAAGGCCCTCTTCGCCTCGTCCTTCGAGGTCGGCGGCGTCCATGTGAAGATCACCGTGGTGTGGTGGCTGGTCTTCGCGGCGCTGGCCACGTGGGTGCTGTTGCGTACCAAGTACGGCAACTGGATCTTCGCGGTCGGCGGCAGCAAGGAGAGCGCCCGTGCCGTCGGTGTGCCGGTGACCTTCACCAAGATCTCGCTGTTCATGCTGGTCGGTTTCGGCGCCTGGTTCGTCGGCATGCACCAGCTGTTCTCCTTCAACACCGTTCAGTCGGGTGAGGGCGTCGGCCAGGAGCTGATCTACATCGCCGCGGCGGTGATCGGCGGCTGTCTGCTCACCGGCGGCTACGGCTCCGCCATCGGCCCGGTCCTCGGTGCCTTCATGTTCGGCATGGTGCAGCAGGGCATCGTCTACGCCGGCTGGAACCCCGACTGGTTCAAGACCTTCCTCGGCGTGATGCTCCTCGGCGCCACTCTCATCAATCTGTGGGTCCAGCGCACGGCGACCCGGAGGTAACCCATGACAGCCAACGGAACCGCCGCACACGGAGCGGTCCTCACCGGCACCGCCCCGGAGGAGAACGCGCCGATCGTCGAACTGCGCAACGCGGGCAAGGCCTACGGGAACGTCCGCGCCCTGCACGGTGTCAGCCTCTCCGTCCATCCCTCCAAGGTGACCTGCGTCCTCGGTGACAACGGCGCCGGCAAGTCGACCCTCATCAAGATCATCGCGGGGCTGCACCAGCACACCGAGGGAGAGTTCCTGGTCGCGGGCGAGCCGGTGCACTTCAGCACCCCGCGCGAGGCCCTCGACAAGGGCATCGCCACCGTCTACCAGGACCTCGCCACCGTGCCGCTCATGCCGGTGTGGCGGAACTTCTTCCTCGGCTCCGAGCTGACCAAGGGGCCCTGGCCGATCCGCCGCCTCGACATCGAGCGCATGAAGCAGACGGTGGACGAGGAGCTGCGCAACATGGGCATCGTCCTCGACAACCTGGACCAGCCCATCGGTACGCTCTCGGGCGGCCAGCGCCAGTGTGTGGCCATCGCCCGCGCCGTCCACTTCGGTGCGCGGGTGCTCATCCTGGACGAACCGACCGCCGCGCTCGGCGTCAAGCAGTCCGGTGTGGTCCTGAAGTACATCGCCGCCGCCCGCGACCGGGGTCTCGGCGTCATCTTCATCACCCACAACCCGCACCACGCCTACCTGGTCGGCGACCACTTCAGTGTGTTGCGGCTCGGCACCCTGGAGCTGAGCGCCGCCCGGTCCGAGGTCAGCCTGGAAGAGCTGACCAACCACATGGCCGGTGGCGCCGAACTCGCCTCGCTCAAGCACGAGCTGGCCCAGGTCCGCGGTGTCGACGTCGAGGAGCTGCCCGAGGAGAAGGGCCTCACCGCACCCGTGGGGACCTCGTCCGGAGGGGCCTCCTGACAACGGTGGTCCGCCGGGGCGGTCCCTCCGCCCCGGGCCGCGGCCGCCCGGCCGGGGACGCCCCGGCTCCGCGTTCTACCGCTTCCCAACGACCCGAAGGCATTCCCTCATGAAAATCGCCCTCGACCCGTACATGCTCCGCCACGTTCCCCTCCTCGAACTGCCCGCCGTGGTGGCCGAGCTGGGCTACGAGTGGATCGAGATGTCCCCCCGGGAAGATTTCATCCCGTTCTTCCGGCACCCACGCGTCGACGACGCCACCGTGCGGAAGTTCCGTAAGGCGTTGGACGCCGCGGGCGTCGGGATCTCCTCCGTCCTGCCCCTGTTCCGCTGGTCCGGCCCCGACGAGGACGCCCGGCAGGCGGCCGTCCGCTACTGGAAGCGGGCCATCCGTATCACCGCGGACCTCGGTGTGGACAGCATGATCTCCGAGTTCAACGGCCGGCCCGAGGACTCCGACCGCAGCGAGGCGCAGTTCTGGCGGTCCATGGAGGAACTGCTCCCGGTCTTCGAGCAGGAGGGCATCCACCTCGCCCTGGAGCCGCACCCGGACGACTTCATCGAGAACGGTTACGACGCGGTCAACCTGATCCGCGGGATCAACCATCCCAACGTCAGCTTCCTGTACTGCGCCCCGCACACGTTCCACATCGGCAACGACGCGCCGGGCATCATCAAGTACGCGGGCGACCTCCTCACCCACGTCCATCTGGCCGACGTCTTCGACCACAACGCGTCCTCCGGCAACCGCTACATCCTCAACCCGCCCGGCACCTCGGCCCGCGTCCACCAGCACCTGGACATCGGCCAGGGCGAGGTCGACTTCGACGAGCTCTTCCGCGAGCTGAGCGCGAACGGTTTCGACGGCACCCTCACGGCCTGTGTCTTCGCCTGGGAAGAGCGCGCCAAGGAGTCCTCGGTGTTCATGCGCGAGAAGATCACCGAGTATCTGGCCCGCTGACACCGCCGAGCCCGGCCGCCCCGGCACCCGCCTCGGGCGCACTCCCGCCCTGCCGGTGCGCGGCGGCCGGGGCCCTGGTCAACAGGCCCGTGAAATCTCGTAGTAACAACCTATTGACATGACATTTAAGCGAAGGCATCGTACTCGCGAAGGCGCTTTTAAAGCGCTTTAAATCCTCCATCCCCCGGTATCCCCGGAGCGAAGGGAAACCACGCTATGCCGCTGGAAGTGCTGACCATGGGCCGCACAGGAGTGGACGTATACCCGCTCCAGACCGGCGTGGGACTGGCGGAGGTCACCTCGTTCGGCAAGTACCTGGGCGGCAGCCCGACCAACGTCGCCGTCGCCGCCGCCCGCTACGGGCGCTCCGCAGCCGTGATCACCAAGACCGGCCGCGACCCGTTCGGCGACTTCGTCCGTACGGCCCTCACGGGCTACGGCGTCGACACCCGCTTCGTCGGTACGTCGGACATCGCGCCGACCCCGGTGACCTTCTGCGAGATCTTTCCGCCGGACGACTTCCCGCTCTACTTCTACCGGCTGCCCAAGGCCCCGGACCTGGACATCAGCTCCGACGAACTCGATCTCGCGGCCCTGCGCGACGCCCAGGTCTTCTGGGTCACCGGAACCGGGCTGAGCGAGGAGCCGAGCCGCTCGGCCACCCTCGCCGCCCTCGCCCACCGGGCGAAGTCCGGAACCACGGTCTTCGACCTCGACTGGCGGCCGATGTTCTGGCATGACCCGGCCCAGGCGCGGGAGTACTACGCAGAGGCCCTGCGCCACACCACCGTCGCCGTGGGCAACCTCGACGAGTGCGAGGTCGCCACCGGTGAGCGCGAGCCGTACGCCGCGGCGAAGGCGCTGCTCGCCGCCGGTGTGGAGCTGGCGGTGGTGAAGCAGGGGCCCAAGGGCGTGCTGGCCATGGACCGCGACGGCTCGGCCATCGAGATCCCGCCGGTCCCGGTGGATGTCGTCAACGGCCTCGGTGCCGGTGACGCCTTCGGCGGCGCGCTCTGCCACGGCCTGCTGGCCGGCTGGGAGACCCGCCGCACGATCGCCTTCGCCAATGCCGCCGGCGCCCTGGTGGCGGGCCGGCTGTCCTGCTCCGACGCCATGCCGACGGAGGCCGAGGTGGAGGAGAAACTCCGCCGGGCGGCCTCCGGTTCCTCCGACGATTCTCAGCGAGAGGTGTGACGACGTGGTGTCCGACAACATGAGCCGGATCGTGGCCGCCCGGGTCGGTGACCCCGGCGCCATCGCGACAGCGGCCGCACGACGCGTGAAAGCCTCCTCGCCGCTCGGTGAGCACGGCAAGGCGATGATCATCGCCGCCGACCACCCCGCGCGCGGCGCCAACACCGTGGGCGGCGACCCCTCCGCGATGGCCGACCGCACCGCGCTGCTGGACCGGCTGTGTGCCGCCCTGGAGCGCCCCGGTGTGACCGGCGTGCTGGCCACCGCGGACATCCTGGAGGACCTGCTGCTGCTCGGCGTCCTCGACGGCAAGAGCGTCTTCGGCTCGATGAACCGCGCCGGACTCGCCGGGTCCGTCTTCGAGATCGACGACCGCTTCACCGGCTACGACGCCGAGACGATCGCCGCGAGGGGGTTCGACGGCGGCAAGATGCTCACCCGCATCGCCCTTCAGGACCCGGCGACGCCATCGGTCCTGGAGAACTCCGCCCGCGCGGTCGACGAGCTGAATGACCGTCAACTCATCGCCCTGGTCGAGCCGTTCCTGTCCACGTGGCAGGACGGCAAGATCCACAACGATCTCTCGCCCGATGCGGTGATCAAGTCGATCACCATCGCCTCCGGGCTCGGCCGCCGGTCCGCGTACACCTGGCTGAAGCTGCCGGTCGTGGACGA